>NZ_CP017713.1:1967672-2295617 GCF_002706425.1 Loigolactobacillus coryniformis subsp. coryniformis KCTC 3167 = DSM 20001
ACCGGCTTCAATTGCTGCATCCAAAAGAATTTGTGCAGTACGTACACAAGCTTGTTGTGCTTGGGGATGGAAACCAAAAATGATCGTATTCCGGCCTTTAAGTGAGATCAAAGATTTAAAGACAACCGTTGAAGTTGGATTTGTGACTGGTGTGACCCCAGCAACAACCCCTAAAGGTTCAGCAATTTTGATGATCTGTTCTTCATCATCGTCATCGATCACCCCAACCGTTTTGTCATGACGAATGCTGTTCCAAACATATTCACTGGCGTAAATATTTTTGATGGCTTTATCTTCAACAATCCCACGATGAGTCTCTTCAACGGCCATTTTAGCCAGTTCCATATGGTGATCTAGGGCAGCTAAAGCCATCGCCTCACAGATGGCATCCACTTTTTCTTGTGTAAAAGTAGACATAGTTGCTAATGCTGCTTGCGATTTTTTAACCAGACCATCAATTGTCTTTTCGACAGAAACGCTTTTATCTTCAGTCTTGTTCTCAGTTTTTGTTTGTTTTAGCATAACACATTTCTCCATTTCTCAGGTTGAATTAGTTGTTATCTATTTCACAAATTGATGATACTACAAATTTTAAAAATTGTAAAGCATTTTCCTGTTAAATAAAAAAGTTGATTTTAAGCGCTTTCAATGTTGCCAATTATAGCCTTTCCTGAAAAATTAAACTGATTTCCATGAAATCTTTTTGTGAATTTAATAACAATTAATCGATAAATCCAATTAAACTTACCTAACTTGGTCGGCAAACAACCAAATACGCATATCTACTTTTTACCATGGGCACCGGAAACGGCGCAACTTAAATAATCGAGTAGGAGGTAATTGTAAGTTACCGTCCTCTCACACCACCGTACGTACGGTTCCGTATACGGCGGTTCAATAATTTAAGCACTCTGAATTTGCTGGAGCGTCTGACTCAAGTTAATGAGTCCACGACGTTCCAGCTCTTTGTTAGTTAGGGTACGGCACAGCGTTTTACTATGCGCTGTCCGCCAGTACCCTTTACGCGTGTTAGCGGATAGCTTAGCTTCATCTTTCGTAAATCCTAATCCGCTCAAGTTGTTCTCTCTAGTTTTGGCTTTCTTCCATTGTTTCCAAATGTACTGGCGAATACGTGACCGCAGCCACGCATCTAATTCCGTGATGAACCGCTTCATTCTACCCAAGCTGTAATACTGCAACCAACCGCGCATCTTTTGACGAATCTCTGCCATTATTTGGTCTTCGGATACACCACGATTACGCTTAGTCAGCCGCCTCAATGCTTGTTTAACTCGCTGCTTCGCTGACCACACCGGATAGGGAAAAGCCCTGCCTTTAGTGTGGCCCAACGTAAACCCTAAGAACTTCATTCTGTTGGTGGCGACCACTTGTGTCTTTTCCTGATTGAGCGTGAGTTTTAACTCATGCTCGAGAAAACGAGTCACACTAGCGAGGACTCGTTGGCCCGCGCGTGGACTTTTAACAAAGATATTGCAGTCATCGGCGTAACGGACAAATTCATGACCGCGCCTAGCTAGTTCTTGGTCGAATTCGTTGAGATAAATATTCGCTAACAGTGGCGAGATCGGCCCGCCTTGCGGTGTGCCTTTCTCACTGCGTTCAAACAATTGCCCATTCATGGTGCCACTAGTCAGAAAACGGCGAATGAGCCGTAGTATCCAGCGGTCACTAATTCGCTGCTTGAGAAACTTCATAAGCATGTCATGATTAACCGTATCGAAGTAGGCCTTCAAATCCAGATCAACCACATAGTGATAACCCGCATTATCTAGCTTGAACGACCTGTTGAACTGCGTCATGTGCACTGCGTTGGGGTCGAAAACCAAAACTATTGTTGGCGAAGATCTGTTCATATATCGGCGAAAGGACCTGGGCCACGGCCTGCTGGACTAGCCGGTCGATCACGGTCGGAATGCCAAGCTTACGCGTTCCACCGTTGGGCTTTGGAATTGAGACTTGCTTGACTGGTGCCGGTTTATAAGTCCCATTGGCCAATTCTGCGAGTAATTCTTCGCGATGTACTTTCAGGTACGGTTTCAATTCATCAACGGTCATACCGTCAACTCCGGCCGCCCCTTTGTTCCTGACCACACGTTGATAAGCCAAATTCAGGTTGTTGCGGGCCAAAACTAATGCTTGAAACTGAGTGCCACTCATCTTTTCTCCTTCACCGGAGGCGATACTACGCGCCCCAGTTTGTCTTTGGTCTTCCAGACCTATCATCCGCTGGCGGTCAGCTTGTTCTGTTTTCTGCGATTTTCGCATCGTCTTCACTTCCAGTCGCAATATGAGTTATTATTGTTTGGTCCTTCATGGTTACCCACTACTATGACCTCGGCTGACTCCTGTACACTTAACCAGCCATTTCTGACTTGCTTTGAACTCATATTTCCTTGTCATTTGGGTATTCCCTAAGAAAATCAGGATTGTGTGTACAGGTCTCCCCGGGTAAGAACGTCAACTTTCGTACCATGTCACCGTCAGCTTTACTGTCGTAACTTCGGGTAGTATCGGACTTCAGTGTGTTTGGCCACCTTATCCAGTTACTTCCGGCCTTATAGCTGCTTCTTGTTCATCGGTGCAGTACTTTGCTCATCAGGCTTCCTTCAGTCTTCACCTCACGATAAAGGCCTTGCCTTTGGCTAGCGGTTCCGACTACTACGGCCCGCAGTGGACTTTCACCACCTAGTTGACGCCCATGCCGGGCGCACCAAAAAAACACGGACAAAAATTGTCCGCGCTTAGGTACCACATTATTTTTCAGTTTTATCGTCAGCAGCTGATTGATCAGTTGCCGCGCTATCATCAATATGGTTCGCTTCAGCTGATGATTCAACGCCAGAATCAGACGTAACATCACTTTCGTTGCTAGTTGGTGCAGCTGGTGTTGTCGTTTTCTTATCGACACGCCCAATTGCCCGTAGATCAAAGGTTAAATAAACTCCTTCAATATCCAATTCAACGGTTTGTGCTTGCTTGTCGATGCTGTTGATCACGCCATGCAAACCACCAATGGTAACGACAGAATCGCCTTTACCCATGCCGCCCATCATTTCTTTTTTCTTCTCTTGTGCTTTACGTTGTGGCCGGATCATCATGAAGTACATTAACCCGAACAAAACAACGATCATTAAAATCGAAGTTAACCCACTACCATTAGCAGCAGCCAGTACTAAATCATTCATTTAAATAGACACCTCAATCATTAATATAAACTACCTTACAAGCGTAACAGACTTATCTTAAGACTTCCAGCAAAAACTAGAAATTACGGGCATTTTTTTGATTAAAACCATAACTTTCAAAAAAGGCTTCGCGGAATTCTAACAGATTATCATCCATAATTGCTTGCCGCACTTGTTGCATTAGATGTAATAAGAAATACAGATTATGATAACTGGTCAAATGAATGCCAAAAATTTCGTCGGCTTTGATCAAATGCCGAATATACGCACGACTATAATTACGGCACGCATAACAATCACAATTATCATCTAGTGGGCCAAAATCATGAGCGTATTTAGCATTTTTGACAACTAAACGACCATGACTCGTCATCACGGTACCGTTACGCGCAATTCGTGTTGGTAAGACGCAATCAAACATATCGATCCCGCGAATCGCACCATCGATCAACGCATCAGCTGAACCAACTCCCATCAAGTAACGGGGTTTATTTTCTGGCAAAAGTGGTGTCGTAAAATCAAGTACATGGTTCATTTCTGCCTTTGATTCACCAACTGACAAGCCACCGATCGAATAACCAGGAAAATCAAGACTGACTAGATCACGCGCACTTTGTTCCCGTAAGTCTTTGAAGCCAGCCCCTTGGACGATACCAAACAAGCCTTGCGTTGCCGGATTACGGTGCGCTTTCAGACCACGTTCGGCCCAACGGCTAGTCCGCGCCACCGACTTCTTCACATAGTCATAACTTTCGAAAAATGGTGGACATTCATCTAAGCTCATCATGATATCAGGACCGAGATCATTTTCAATCTGCATCGCTTTTTCTGGTGATAAAAACATTTTAGCCCCATTCAAATGGTTTTTAAAATGAACGCCCTCTTCAGTAATATCACGCATTTTAGCTAGTGAAAAAACCTGAAAACCACCAGAATCAGTCAAAATCCCTTTGTCCCAGTTCATGAACTTATGCAGGCCGCCAGCTTCTTTAACGATTTCTTCGCCTGGGCGTAACCACATATGATAAGTGTTAGCCAAAATAATATTGGCCCCCATCTTATCTAATTCTTCCGGTGCCATCGTTTTAACTGAGGCATTGGTGCCAACCGGCATGAACATCGGTGTCGGGAAAGTGCCGTGTGGCGTAATGATCTCACCTAGGCGCGCGCCGGTGTGCTTTTCCTTTTTGATCAAGTGATACTTAATTGCAGGTTCCATGAAATGCTCCTTACTTGGTATTTATGTTTGGTTCATCGTTTAAAAGATAACTGTCATATTTTAACACGCTCGGCAAAAAGCGCAAGTCAGCTGTTGTTGGACTTAAGTAGACATTGTTTTGTAAGCGCTTGTAATTTATGGTAAAATATACTTGTGGTGTGTGACTCACATAAGTTCTAACGTTATCGCTGATAAAATCTATTCCCTACTTTCGAATAAATGATTGTTTAAGTATTTCTCCATTAGCTTGTGATGTTTTCGCGTGTTTGATGTTCGATAGATTTAAGTTTTAACTTGCGTAACGATATTTTTGTGACACCCCGCGTAATTTAATTACGTTTAACAAAAATCTTATGTGAGTACACACTATATAAAAAAGGACGAGCATATGCCCGTCCTTTTTTATATTATTTAATAAACATCGCGTCGCCAAAACTAAAGAAACGATAACGTTCGTCAATTGCATGTTGATAAGCATTTAAAATGTTATCCCGCCCGGTAAAGGCAGCAACTAACATCACTAAGGTTGATTTTGGTAAATGGAAATTAGTGATGAAAGCATCAACAACTTGCCACTGATAACCTGGCTTAATAAAAATGTCCGTCCAACCACTATCGGGCTTGATCTCACCATTAAACTTAGTCCCAATCGTTTCCAATGTCCGAATTGAAGTTGTCCCAGTGGCAATGATCCGACCACCGTTTTTACGCACTTCGTTCAATTCATCAGCCGCTTCTGGTGTGAGCCGATAGAATTCACTATGCATCTTATGATCATCAATATCATCTTCGTCAACTGGCCGGAATGTCCCCAAACCAACATGTAATGTTAAGTAAATTAACTTTACACCTTTAGCTTCAGCTTTAGCTAATAGTTCCTTGGTCCAATGCAAACCTGCCGTTGGTGCTGCTGCTGAGCCATTTTCCTTAGCATAGACAGTTTGATACATTTCTGGATCATCCAATTTTTCTTTGATGTAAGGTGGTAATGGTGTTTCGCCTAATTGTTCCAAAATTTCCATAAAAATACCGTCATAATGGAATTCAATCATCCGACCACCATGTTCTAGTTCTTCAGTCACTGTGGCTTTTAATTGCCCATCACCAAAGACAACTTCTGTACCGACTTTAGCGCGCCGGGCTGGCTTCATTAAGGTTTCCCATTTGTCGCCTTCAGTATTATTTAATAATAAAACTTCTTCATGACCACCAGTGTCAGGCTTAACCCCGTACAAACGCGCCGGCATCACGCGCGTATTATTCATCACGACTGCATCACCGGCATGTAATTCATCCAAGATATCGTAGAAATGCTTATCTTGCAATGCGCCAGTTTTGTGATCTAAAATCAACATCCGCGAAGCATCACGCTCTTTTAGCGGTGTTTGTGCAATTAATTCGTGTGGTAAATCATAATCAAAATCTGATAAAGACAATCCCATTTTTGGTCAGGTTCCTTTCTACTTCACAATAGGTAGATCAATTAGCCAAGTGCGCTAATTGGTCTTTGATTTTTGTTCAAACGGTATTCCTAAATGAGCGTATGCTTGGGGCGTTACGACACGACCACGCGGTGTTCGTTTAAGGAAGCCAATTTGTAATAAGTAAGGTTCGTACATTTCTTCGATTGTATCGGTCTCTTCACCGACATTGGCGGCAATCGTACTTAAACCAACTGGACCGCCATTATAATAGTCGATCATTGCTCGTAATAATTTTTGATCAACATAATCTAAGCCGCGACCATCAACTTGTAGTAACTTTAATGCCTTTTCAACGATCGGTAAATCAATTGCTGATTGGTCGGCTACTTGAGCAAAATCACGAATTCGCTTCAGTAAGCGATTAGCCACCCGGGGCGTTCCCCGCGAACGCCGGGCAATTTCATGCGCCCCTTCAGTGACGATGGTTGTATCAAAAATTGCTGCTGAACGTTCAACAATATCGGTTAGATCTTGCTCATTGTAATAAGCCATATGCGCCACGATACCGAAACGATCACGTAATGGTGCTGACAATAAACCAGCACGTGTCGTCGCACCAATTAAAGTAAATGGTGGCAACGGAAAATGCACCGGATGTGCTGTCGGTCCTTGACCAATCACAATGTCAACGAAAAAGTCCTCCATTGCTGAGTAAAGCATTTCCTCAACGATTTTCGGTAAACGATGAATTTCATCGATAAATAATACATCGCCCGGCTGCAACTCGTTTAAAATTGCCACTAAATCACCAGGACGTTCAATTGCTGGTCCACTGGTCGTTCGAATATTGACCTGCAATTCATTAGCGATCACCATTGCTAACGTCGTTTTACCTAGACCTGGTGGCCCATAAAGTAACACATGATCTAGCGACTCTTCACGCTTTTGCGCAGCAGTGATATAAACTCGCAATTCGTTTTTGACCTTATCTTGACCAATATATTGGCGCAAATACTGTGGTCGCAACGATTTCTCCATACCGGCTTCACCTGCATCTGCCGTTTCAGGTGAAATTACACGATCATCTGCCATTAATACACCTCCCACCAAGTAAAAAATTATCTTTTAACGCTTCATCAATAGGCGCAAGGCTTCACTTAAATAAGCATCTGTACTATCTGCATTAAATTCCTTCAACGCTGGTCTGATCCGCTTGATTTCAGTTTCCTTATAACCTAAGGCTTGCAAGGCAGCTAAGCTTTCGTTCAAATAATCATTGCCGTCATCTGCCGGTAATTCAATTTGCTGTTGGCCGACCAGAGCATCAGTTGTTGCAAGATCGCCTAGCTTGCCTTTAAGATCCAACGCAATCTGCTGTGCCGTTTTCTTACCAACACCTGGGAATTTAGTTAAATAACCAATATCGTCATTTTGAATGGCATTGATCAACCCAGCATGGTCGTTGTTTGCTAGAATTGCTAGTGCTGATTTAGGCCCAATGCCAGAAACTTTTAGTAGTTTTTCGAATAGCTGTTTTTCGGCTAAGCTGGTAAACCCAAATAAAGTCATATCATTATCCCGAATAGCTTGAAAAACATAAACTTTCTGCATTTCTGTTGGTGATACTTGCAAACGAAACGGATTTGCTAACTGTAACTTATAACCAACACCAGCCACTTCCAGCACAATATAAAACGGACTAACGTAGGTCACTAAACCTACTAAGTATTCATACATCTCTTTCACGACTCCAAATCATTTCAAATGAGTACATCTGTTCGTATTGTACCATACTTGGTCGCAGCCAGTTGCAGAAAATACTGTTACCACGAACGATCTCAACAAAAATAGATTATACCACTACCATGGATTTACGCGCAGAAAAAAATAAGCTTGAACTAGTTATAGCCAGTTCAAGCTTATTTAGTCAGCGAACTAACGATCAGTTAATCCAAAAATAATTCATCGCCAGCCAAAAGCTCGCTGACGACCGTGATCGGTAAACCCATCACGTTATAATAATCACCAGTAATTGCCTTGATCAATAAACCACCGTAGCCTTGAATACCATAGGCTCCCGCTTTATCGCGATATTCATCAGTTGATAAATATCGTTCAATTTGATGAGCTGTCAGTGACAAAAAAGTAACATCTGTTCGCACTACCCGCTGCTGAATTGCTTGCTGAGGGCGTTTTAACCATACCGCAGTATAGACTTGATGCGTTTGACCCTGTAATAAATTTAGTGTTGCTCGTGCCGCTGCTAATGACTTTGGCTTACCAAAAATTTGCTCGCGAAAACTGACAACTGTATCTGCACTTAAAACGGTTGCCGTAGGATATTGTGCTGATATCGCATTACCTTTACGTGCTGCTAATGTTTGCACATGTTGTGCTGGCGCTAGCGGTTCGGTAATATGTTCGGAAACCCGCGCAGGTATACTTTCAAAATGAGTCGTAATTCGCCGCAACAATTCCTGCCGGCGTGGTGAACTGGATGCGAGAATCAAACTCATGCCATTTCCCCCCGTAAACTTGTATGACTTTCTTGAATCCGGCGGAACATTTTCTCCAGATCTTTACCACTGAAATGAACCAACACTGGCCGTCCATGGGGGCAATTAAATGGATTTTCACATTCAGGCAAGCGCTGTAACAAAGCCTTAGCTTGTTGATCATCTAAATGGTGATTAGCTTTGATCGCACGTTTACAACTCATCATGATTGCCGTTTGTTCGCGAAACTTAGCAACAGTAATTTTTTGATCATTAAGAATATAATCGATCATTTCACGAATCGTATCCTCTTCCTGACCAGCTTTAAACCAAGTTGGATGACTGCGTACCACAAAACTATTCTGACCAAAAGCTTCCAAGTTCAAACCGAGTTGTTGCAACAAGTCCGTACGGTCACGTAACCGAATAGCATCACTAGCTGGATAATCTAGCACTAGTGGTACCAATAAGCTTTGTTGATCCGTGCTGACTTTACCAATCTCCTGACGATAATATTCATAGTTGACTCGCTCTTGGGCAGCATGTTGATCAACGATATAAAAACCATCTTCACCCTGTGCTAGCAAATAGGTACCGTGCATTTGACCGATATAATCCAAATGAGGAAAACGTTCAACCGCTGGAGCTGGTTGTGCTAATGGTGTCACTGCAGCGGCTGCGCCTAAGGCTGGACCAACCTGTTCATGCTGATACTTAGCATCCCAAGCCGCAAGATCAGCCTGATCAGCAAAGTTAGTGACCGTCTCTTCAGTGGTCGCAATTGCTGGTTCACTGGCTAATTGTTCAGCAATTTGTGCCGCTGATTCTGGTTCAGCTGCCGAGCTTGCTTCAGGTGTCGTTGAATAAGTTTGGGGCCATTTTGTACTAGCCGCATTTAATGCCATTTGTAGCTGATCAGCTTTTTTTTGCTTACTTGAGTTTAAGTTCTCGTTGGCGTCCGGAATCAGGTTTTCACTGGCGATCCGCGCGTAAATCGTTTTGCGGATCAACTCACCCAGTTCATCTTCCTTACTTAATCGCACCTCTTGTTTGGCTGGATGAACATTGACATCCACCAGTAGTGGATCCATCTCAATTGCCAATACGATCAACGGAAAACGACCTACCATTAATTTAGACCCATACCCAGCAATAATTGCCTTAGTTAATTGAAAATTTTTAATATAGCGACCATTGATCATTACTGTGATGTAGCGCCGTGATGAACGCGTTAGTTCTGGCAAAGACACAAATCCATGCAACCGAAAATCAAGATCTTCAGCGCTAATTGCCAGCATTTTTTTGGCGTTATTGACCCCGTAAATTCCGGCGATCGTTTGTTGTAATTGCCCATTACCCGCAGTACGGACCAAGATGTTACCATCGTGGCTTAAGGAAAAAGCAACCTCGGGATGACTTAAAGCTAACCGATTAACAATATCACCAATATTCGCCAATTCCGTATTCGGTGATTTAATATACTTCAGCCGCGCGGGTGTATTGAAGAATAAATCACTAACGGTCACAGTGGTGCCCTGACGAACGGCACTCGACTCTTCCTCAACCAGCTTACCGCCACGAAAATGAACGCGTCGGCCCACTTCTTCGCCAGTAGAAGTTTCTAGAATCATATCAGAAACGGACGCAATACTAGGTAACGCTTCACCCCGGAAACCTAATGAACGAACTTTAAATAAATCTGCCCGATCATGGATCTTGCTGGTGGCGTGGCGTTTAAAGGCATTTAAAACATCCTCAGCCGCAATACCGTCGCCGTTATCGATTACCTGGATCTGTTTTAATCCAGCTTCCGCAACGACAATGTCAATTTGGGTACTATGTGCATCCAATGCGTTTTCAACTAACTCTTTCACGACGGAAGCTGGCCGCTCGATTACTTCACCAGCCGCAATCTGGTTAGCCAATACTTCAGCTAGTTCATGAATCTTTGCCATCACTTTAACTCCCTTCTGCTCCGCAATTAAGTTGCTGATAGTCCGACCAGCCTCACTTCAATCAAGCCAAAACGTACTTCTCGCTTTTGTGAGCAACGTACTTTTTAACCTCCGTTAAACGACTTATAACCGCTTTTGCCACTTGTATAGCGTATTCATGACATCCATCGGCGTCATGCTCATTAAATTCAATTCTTTAAGTTCGTCTAACACTTTAAGTTCTGACTTAGAAACGTTACTTTCTTGATAATCAAATAAAGCGAGTTGTTCATCCGTTTCATCAGGTGCTGGCGTTTCAGCAACTTGTTCTACCGGTGTTGCCGCACTTGCTGGTGTTTTTTCCGATACTTTTTCCGTTAAAGTTGGCGTTTCAACTGTTGCTGCCTGACTTTGCGTCTCTAGACCAGCTAAAATCGTTGTTGCGCGTGTCAACAAACTATCCGGTAAGCCGGCCAACTTCGCTACATGGATCCCATAAGACTTATCAGCGGCACCAGCCATCATTTTATGCAAAAAGACCAACGTGCCATTCTCTTCTACCGCCCCAACGTGTACATTACGTAAATGAGGTAAATCAGTATCTAAAGCCGTTAATTCATGGTAGTGAGTCGAGAATAATGTTTTAGCGTGGACGTGATCATGTAAATACTCAATAATAGCTTGCGCTAAAGCCATGCCATCATAAGTTGCAGTCCCACGACCAATTTCATCAAACAAAATCAGACTATTTTCCGTCGCGTGCGCTAGCGCAGTGTTAGATTCCATCATTTCGACCATAAAAGTACTCTGACCGGAAATCAAATCATCTGCCGCACCAATGCGAGTAAAAATTTGGTCAAAAATCGGCAAGGTCGCTTTAGTCGCAGGAATAAAGCAACCAATCTGTGCCATGATCACAGTTAATGCCAATTGCCGCATATAGGTACTTTTCCCTGACATATTGGGTCCAGTGATCAAAAGGATCGTATTGTCAGCATCCATCGTCACATCATTGGGAATATACTTCTGCTCACCCAGAACTTTTTCAACCACTGGATGACGCCCAGCCACAATCTCCAAATCATGCGCTTTCGTCAATGTCGGCCGCACGTAATGATACGTCTCACTAACCACTGCAAAACTTTGTAACACGTCTAAGGCCGCAACTCCTTTGGCTAAGCGTTGCAACCGATGGATCTGCTGCTTAACTTGCTCGCGAACTGCAGTAAACAAGTCATATTCTAAAGCCGTTGATTTTTCTTGTGCTTCTAAGATCAGCGTTTCTTTTTCCTTTAATTCCGGCGTACTGAAACGCTCAGCATTAGTCAAAGTTTGCTTACGCTCATAGCGATCCTCAGGTAAAGCGGCTAAATTGGCTTTAGTGACTTCGATGTAATAACCAAAAACACGGTTAAAGCCAATTTTTAACGTGTGAATACCCGTTGCTGCACGTTCCTTTGCCTGCAATTCAGCGATCCACTGCTTACCGTTTTTCATCGCATCCCGATAATCATCTAGTTGCTGATTATAATGTGGTTTGATCACATTACCATCCTTGATCGACAATGGCGGTTCATCATTGATTGCGCGATCGATCAGATCAGCTACGTCGCTAACGGGATCTAAGTGATCGATCACATCATCAAACGTACCATCATTAATATCCGTCAAGATCGCTTTCAACTTGGGGATTTGTAATAGCGAAGTCTTTAGCTGAATCAAATCGCGGCCGTTAACATTACCAAAAGCAACCCGCCCTGCCAAGCGTTCCAAATCATACACTTTAGTCAGTTCATCTTGCAAGCTGGAACGCTCAAAGAAATGATCCATTAAGCTAGCAACTTTGTCTTGACGCTGTTTGATCTGCGTGGCGTTGATCAACGGACGATCTAACCATTGCTTCAACAGGCGACCACCCATAGCCGTTTTAGTTGCGTCCAATAACCATAATAAGGTTCCGCTACGTTGGCCAGTTCGAATTGAAGTCGTCAGCTCCAGATTATTTTTGGCGTAATGATCCATTTTTAAGAATTCAGAAGGCTCATATTCTTCCGCTACCTGTAAGTGTGCCAGGCTGCGCTTCTGCGTGACCGTCAGGTACATTAATAACTGTTCAACGACTTTGACCTCGGTTAAATCAGCCAAGCCCTGCGTCACAAATGATAATTCAGCCCGCGGATCAACTTGATCCTGGTAAGAGATCAAAACACCTAACTTAGTTAAATTGGTTAAGATTTGTGGTGTCACCTCGTGGTTAGCCACTAATTCCTTAGTCCGTAAGCTCATCACTTCATTGACCACAGCGTCAGCACCGGCTAAGCGACTGACCTTTAATTCACCTGTGGATAAATCAGTGTAGGCAAAACCATACTGATCCTTTTTAGTTTCAACCAAAGCGGTCAAATAGTTATTACTTTTAGCGGTGGCCGCTTTTTGTTCCATGATTGTCCCCGGCGTAACCAGTTGAATCACTTCACGTTTAACCATGCCTACAGCAGTTCGCGGATCTTCTACTTGCTCACAAATAGCGACCTTATAGCCCTTATCAACTAAAATATCGATATAATTTTGTGCCGCATGGTGCGGTACACCACACATTGGAATCGGATCCGTGGCACTTTTATTGCGTGCCGTCAAAGTTAATTCCAATAATTGGGCACCTTTGATTGCATCGTCATAAAACAACTCGTAAAAATCACCGATCCGGTAAAATAAAAACGCATCAGGATAGTCTTTCTTGATTGCGTTATATTGAGCCATCATCGGTGTTTCTTTAGTTTTTTGTGGCACGTTCAACTTCTTCCTTTCTACTTCACTTTTAAGGTAAATTCTTGTACCAAGAATTTCTGATGTTGCGGACGATGTCCATTCTTGTGGCAAAAACGTGCCGCAAGAAACATGGCTCTACTTCACTTTTAAGGTTAATTCTTGTACCAAGAATTTCTGATGTTACGGACGATGTCCATTCTTGTGGCAAAAACGTGCCGCAGACAGCAAGAAACTACTTCTTGATCAATTGATCAACTTGTCGTTGTAACTCGTCAGTAACCATCTCTAAGGTTGCATTCGCATCAAATAACGCATTACGATAAGCAATGGTTAAGGGATGTTCATCCAAGGCCTTTTTTAACTGATCAGCCTGCTTTTTAGCCTGTGCAGCCGCCTTGGGTTTATCATAATGTGCATCATTAACGATCGATTTTTGTGCTTGCTCTAAGTCCTGCTGCAATTGATTCAAGGTTTGATTATGCTTGACTTGACGTTCAATTGTTTGATAACGCTGCACCGTTTCATCGTTTTTTAGTAAGGCACACAATTTAGCCAATACAGCCTGGCTGTGTGCATCTAGCCGCGACTCAATTGCCATATCCTCACCTTTTTTCAAAATTACGCATTAAAGTCAAACGGATTATCGGCATTAATGACGATTGGTTCAATTTTCTTGGCGTGACCTGTCGTTTCATCTAGATCAATGAAACAGCCACCCAATACGCCACGACCGTCTTCTTTAACTTCATAACGAGTTGGTAGCTGTGTCAAAAAGCGTTCAATACTTTTTGCTGGCTTAACGCCAAGAATTGCATCATAAGCACCAGTCATTCCGGCATCGGTCAAATAAGCAGTTCCTTGTGGTAAAATTCGCGCATCGTTAGTCTGTACATGTGTATGAGTTCCAACGATTGCTGACACTTGACCATCCAAGTACCAACCCATTGCTTCTTTTTCCGCAGTTGTTTCAGCATGAAAATCTATAAAAACCAGATCCGTTTGTTGGTGGATCTCAGTCAATAATTCATCAGCCTTATAAAATGGATTATCTAGCGACTGCGCCATTAACGCGTTGCCTTGTAAATTGATCACCGCTAGTTTTAATTGATTGACCTGAACATAAACGTAACCTAAACCAGGGGTCGTTGCCACCGGAAAATTAGCCGGACGCACCAATTTTTTTGCTGAATCAATAAAATCAAAAATATCCCGGTTATCCCAAACGTGGTTGCCCATGGTGATCACATCAGCCCCGGCTTGCAAAAATTCCTTGTAGATCTTACCAGTGATACCACGCCCGCCGGCTGCATTTTCACCGTTAACGATCGTGACTTGAGGCCGATACCGCCCCTTTAATTGTGGCAAATAAGTGGCGATCATTTCGCGCCCCCGTGAACCCATAACGTCCCCAACAAATAAAATCCGCATGTGACTCCTCTTTTCCAGAAAGTTAGCTATATTGTACCATTTTTCCGCAATCGTACCAAAAAAGGTTGTTGTGACAAAGTGGCCACACCAACCCTTTATTTATTTCTTCAAGTGATAACTATAAGTTGCCAAAATAATGTTCTCCCGCGTTGCTAAAGCAGCACGCAACCGGAAACTCGTTTGATTATGCAAAATATTCTGCCATGGCTTCTTCGGTACAAATTGAGGGACCAAAATCGTCGTCGTATAGTTCCGTTCCTTAGCGTTTTTAGCAATGATGTCGGCAAAGCGCAATACTGGCCGCGCAATCGAACGATACGATGAATGAATATCGACAAACCGAATATCAGGGAAATCAGCCTTAAATTCAGATTCAGTTTCCCGTTCTTTGCCAGGATTTTCATCCATCGAAACGTGCATTGCAATGACATAATCTCCGATCGAACGGGCATAATTCAATGCGCCGGCAGTAACCTGAGTTACGTTACTGACCAATACAATAACCGTACTCCCATCGTAATCATGAAAATTAACGGCTTCGATCAAGCGCAGTTGTGCCGCCACTTTTTTGTAGTGATCATGAATTTTATAGAAGATAAAGATCATGATCGGCATGATAATAAAGTATGGCCAAACCCCGCTCATATGATACATCAGTAAGAAGACAAAGATGGCAAGGGAGATCAACGCCCCAGTAAAGTTAGCGATACTTCGACCAACCCAACCTTTTGGACGTTCATGCCACCATTTACGGATCATCCCACTTTGTGAAAGCGTGAATGGAACGAATACACCAGTTGCATACAACGGAATCAACCGTTCAGTACTACCGTTAAAAATAAAGATCAAAATGATCGACCCAACCGCTAAAGTCAGGATCCCATTTGAATAGCCTAAGCGATCACCACGATCCATATACATATGAGGCATGAATTTATCTTTAGCCAAGTTATAAGCCAAAATTGGAAATGCCGAAAAACCGGTATTAGCCGCCAAGGCCAAAATTAAGGCAGTGGAGAACTGCAGAATATAATAAACCGTTCCCTTGCCAAAGATATGTTGGCCTAATTGTGCTAAAATAGTGACTTTTTGTTGCGGTAGTATACCAAAATACCAACTTAAAAAGGTAATTCCAGCAAAGAAGAAACCTAAAAGTAGGCCCACAATTGCCAAAGTTTCGGCCGCATTTTTAGCCTTGGGCTTCTTGAAAAATGGAACAGCATTACTGATGGCTTCAACCCCAGTCAATGAAGAAGAACCGGAAGAAAAAGCTCGTAAAATCAAACCAACCGTTACCCCAGGTACGGCGGCACCGACCAATGAAGTAGCGTGGAATGAACGTGCGCCAGTGGCAATTTCCACCAAACCAGTCACAATCATGATTGTCAGCATAATGACAAAAAGATAGACTGGCACCATTAGAAATGAAGCCGAATCGCGTAAGCCACGCAAATTCATCGCAGTAATAAAAACAACGATCAAAATCGCAATCCCCACTTGATGACCATATAACGCCGGAATTGCGGAGGTGATGGCTTCTGTACCTGATGATACCGAAACTGCCACAGTCAGCATGTAATCGACCAATAATGAGCCTCCAGCGATCAGACCAGGATACATCCCCAGATTTTCGCTAGAAACAACGTACGCCCCACCACCCTGTGGATAGGCATGGATAATTTGGCGATAAGATAAAATCAACGACAATAACAAGATCAGAACAAAGGCAGCGATCGGCAATGAATACCACATGGCTGCTGCGGATAACACGACTAACGCCGTGATAATTTGTTCTGGCCCATAAGCAACAGATGACAATGCATCTGACGATAATAGTGCCAACGCTTTTAATTTACCAAGCTGTTGACCACCTTCATCGGAGGATTTAAGCGGTTTACCGATGAAGAAACGTTTTAACTGCTGCATGATAAAATACTCCTTTTCGTGAGTACGCAAAAACACACCTGTTTTCCACGTTTACGCCTAGCTGTGCAACAACCAGACAGCTCACGACTCCAAATCATTTTATTTCTTTATTTAATTACGACAGAAGTCATTTTACGCCATTTGCGCAGATGATTCTACCTAAATCTAAAATATGTCAAAAAAGTTGTTTTGTTTCTTAAATATGTAAAAAAGAACGCCCAACTTAATGAGCGTCCCTTAAAATCGATTCAATTGGCTTACATCATGCCGCCCATACCTGGGGCCATGCCTGCACCGGGTGCGCCAGCGCCAGCATCGTTACTTTGTGGTTCAGGCTTGTCAGCAACAACAGCTTCAGTTGTTAATAACAAGGAAGAAACAGAAGCAGCGTTTTGCAAAGCTGAACGAGTAACCTTAGTTGGGTCAATGATCCCAGCGTCGATCATGTTTTCCCATTTGCCATTAGCTGCGTTGTAGCCAACTTCTGGATCTAATGACTTCATGTGTTCAACAATAACGGAACCTTCAACACCGGCATTTTCAGCGATTTGACGAACTGGCTCTTCCAAAGCACGTAAAACAATGTTGATACCAGTTTGAACGTCGCCTTCTTCTTCAAGCTTAGCAACGGCCTTGATTACATTGATCAAGGCAGTACCACCACCAGCAACGTAGCCTTCTTCAACGGCAGCACGTGTTGCGTTTAAGGCATCTTCAATGCGGTATTTTTGTTCTTTTAGTTCAGTTTCAGTTGCTGCACCAACACGAACAACGGCCACGCCACCAGCTAATTTAGCTAAGCGTTCTTGTAATTTTTCACGGTCGAAGTCAGAAGTTGTGTCCGCAATTTGTGCTTTAATTTCAGCAACACGTTGTGCGATCGTGTCTTTGTTACCAGCACCTTCAACAATTGTTGTATTGTCTTTAGTAACGGTCACTTTACCAGCTTGGCCTAATTGACTGATATCAGTATCTTTCAATTCAAGACCTAAGTCAGCTGTGATCACAGTTGCACCAGTCAAAGTAGCAATATCTTCCAATTGTGCCTTACGACGATCGCCAAAGCCAGGCGCTTTAACTGCAACTACATTAAATGTTCCACGGATCTTGTTCAAAACAAGAGTTGGTAAGGCTTCACCGTCTACATCGTCGGCGATGATCAACAATGCTTTACCTTGTTCTACGATCTTTTGTAGTAATGGTAAAACTTCTTGAATGTTAGAGATCTTCTTGTCCGTTACTAAGATGTATGGATTGTCCAGATCAGCTTCCATCTTGTCATTGTCAGTAACCATGTATTGTGACAAATAACCACGATCGAATTGCATCCCTTCAACAACGTCTAAAGAAGTATCGATTCCTTTAGATTCTTCAATTGTGATGACACCGTCGTTGCCAACTTTTTCCATAGCATCAGCAATTAATTTACCAACTTCTTGGTTAGCTGAAGAAACAGCCGCGATTTGAGCAATATCACCTTTACCGTTAACTTTATGCGAAATCTTGTGTAATTCATCAACGGCAGCCTTAGTTGCTTTTTCGATCCCGTCACGGATACCAACTGGGTTAGCACCGGCAGTGACGTTCTTCATACCTTCGCGAACGATTGCTTGGGTCAAAACAGTGGCAGTGGTCGTCCCATCACCAGCGTTATCGTTAGTTTTTGAAGCAACTTCAGAAACTAATTTAGCACCCATGTTTTCGAAATGATCTTCTAATTCGATATCTTTAGCAATTGTAACCCCGTCGTTAGTGATGGTTGGTGAACCGTAAGATTTTTCCAAAACAACGTTACGGCCTTTAGGTCCTAAAGTTGTTTTAACAGTGTTTGCCAACTTATCAACACCACGGAGCATAGCAGAACGTGCGTCTTCAGAGAATTTTAATTCTTTAGCCATTTTAATATTTCACCTCATAAATTGATTTTTTTAGAGAGAGTGTTAAATCAGGTGTTAAAGTTTTGAGCATTTGGCTAGTTTGGCGAATTGACTGCACAGCAGGCAATTTGACAAACGTAGCAAAGCGGAAAAACTTGCCTGATTTCACACGTTTACGCTAATCTAGAACAATATCGCTAAATTAGTCGACGATAGCAATTAGATCTTTTTCATGTAAAACAAGATAATCATTGCCTTCGTAGCTGACGTTAGTCCCAGCATACTTATCAAACATAACTGTATCGTCAACTTTAACGGTTAATGGTTGAACGTCGCCATGATGATTAGCCACTCCTGGGCCAGCGGCAACAACTTTACCAGTCGTTGGTTTTTCTTTAGCATTTGATGCTAAGACAATACCGCCAACGGTTTTTTCTTCTTCATCTGCAACTGCTACAATGACACGATCGCCTAATGGTTTTAACACGTGTAATCCCTCCGTTTTACATTTAATCAATTTTTAGCACTCTTAGCAGTTAAGTGCTAATCACAATATTCATAATACCATGTTCGTTTGGGAATGCAAGTTTTATGTTCAAAAAATACTGACGGCTTTTCTTTTAGCGTAAAAAACGCTACTCTAATAACAAGTTGATTTTTATAAAGGAGCCCGCTATGTCACTTAAGAAAAACGTTGTTACAACACTGATTACTTACTTGATCATCTACCTACTACCGACTGTTCTAAATTTATTTTTACATTTAGGCAGCCATATTTATTTGATTCAAACGATCGATTACATTATTGGTGCGATTTTACTCAGTTACTACTATTGGCGCACCAAGGAACGTCCCCTGATCGAGACAAAGGCCGACAAAGGCTATCAAATTCTTTGGTGGGGAGTGCTAGGTTTCATTGCCGCTTTAGCTGCACAGATCCTAGCTAATTATATTGACACTTTTTTGTTTCATTCTGTACCCAACTCAGCAAACACAACAACGATCTTAACGATCATCAAAAGCTATCCGGTTTATCTTTTGGCGACGATCATTGCCGCACCGATCATGGAAGAGCTGGTTTTTCGCCGGACGATCTTCGGTTCACTCGTCCCCTTCACAGGTAAAGTTGGTGCTGCCCTGATCGCCAGTGTCATGTTTGCCATGGCACACAACGATGGTCACTTGCTGGTTTACACCGCAATTGGCTTGGTCTTCTGCTACCTTTACCAAAAAACTGGCCGGATTCAGACTTCGATCATCAGCCACATGTTAATGAATGCGGTGGTGATTGGCATTAGTCTATGGCGCTAAACTTAAAACAGCCTTAATTCCAAGTGCTTGAAAGTCAAAATAGCTTTCAAGCACTTTTTTTATGGTTCGAATGCTTTTTTACAACTTGAATTGTCAAATTAAGTGCAATTTTTGATTATGATAGATCTCATATGGTGTTTTCCAGTTTAAACATTTTCGTGGCCTTTTATTCAGCCGATCAACGAATTCTAAAATGACGGTATCCGAAATTGGATCCACTGGCTGAGTTTTTCTTAGCTGCTTTATGCATTATTAAGTATCTTGAACAACGGTCAACCATTGTGACCACACAAGATCTGCCAGTTTTGCCAGCTACAGTATCCAGCTCCCAGTGGCCAATCTGAGTCCGCTTATTGGCAGACTCAGGTCGTTCTTGGAGTGTATGCGATATAGGAATCTTCCCGCGACGTTCCTCATAACCTTTTTTATGGCGCGATTTACCATGATGTCTAAGCTTTCTGATCACCCCTCTGGCACCTCGTGATGAAAGCTTCTGATCAAATAAACCGGAGTAGATGCCACGATAAATCGTGGTGTAGCTGATCTGAAATGATGAGGTCTCTAATTTTAAGCGTGCGGCAATTTCTTCTGGTGACCATTGTAGATCCAAGAATAAATGCCGGATTAATTGAAGCAATTGGTGATCAGAAAGTAACGACCGGCGCCCACAATGAGATTTTTGAGCCTCGTAGCGCTCTTGAGCAACAGAAGGTGAATATGCCGATCTATTTCGCGATAACTCACGGCTAACTGTCGACGTTGCTCGACCAATTGTTTGGGCAATTGAAGTCAGTGAAGCCTGATTATTATGCATCAGGAATATCGTTTCGCGTTCACTCATGGTAAGATGTTTGTATGGGCTCATGATTATGTGCTCCCTTCGATGGTTGTCTTCGCAAACACCATTTTACAGGGATTCATATCATGAGTCTCTTTTGTTGCACTTAAAGTATAAATTCAAGAAATAAAAAAGCCCTCAAAAATCATAAAATAAGTCGCAGCCAAAAGACACGAGATAAGTTTATGATTCTGAGAACTTTTTATTTAGTCTAAAAAGACAGTATACGCTATATTAAAGGCGTTCGTTCAATTCTTTACCAAGTTCTTCAAAGCCAGGTTTGCCTAGCAATGCGAACATGTTCTTCTTGTTATCTAAGTAATTTTATTACTTTTCAAGCATCTTCAGATATTTCAAAAAGCCTTTGCTACGCGTTTTTAATCATTTCATCTATTTCATGCTAAAATTTATTTACTGATTTATCGTATACTTTGTCGTATACCCTAATTTCATGTTAGATCAGTAATTTTTTCAAAAACCTACTATATTAATAAGCCAGAGATTGTCCAGAATAAATCCAGTTAGCATTTGTAATTCCATTACGACTGGCAAGCGCAACGGTCAATCTAAAAAATATTTGGAACTTGGAACAACGCACTAAAAGCGGCCAATTTAAAAATAAATAAAATTATTTTTTTGCAATAAAAAAAAGACCTACCCCGCAAGGGATAGGCCAATTTGTTTAATCGATAGCATTTAATTTTAATTAGTAGGCTCAGTGTAAATTAGCTGACCGGCGGCATTAATCGCAAAGGTACCAACTTTGGCATCTTTACCAGCAGCCCCCGTTGCACCCGTATCACCTTTGTCACCTTTAATTCCTTGTGGGCCAATAGCTCCGGTATCACCTTTAACACCTTGAGGACCAGTCGGACCAGTAGCACCGGTCGCACCTGTGTCACCTTTAGGTCCTTGAATACCTTGTGGACCTTGATCACCCTTAATACCTTGAGCACCTGATAGATCATCAAGATAGACGTATTTCGAGCCGTCCCACGTATACATTTTAGAATTATCCACGTCATTAGTATTTGTGGTGGCAATCAAAACAAAGTCGCCATCATCTAGCCCAGCACCATTTGACGATGTCATTTGAGCAACGCTGCCATAAGTCTTTTTGATCTCAAAATTCTTGCCAGTAGGGCCTTGGACGCCCTGAATACCTTGATCACCCTTAGCCCCGTCTTTGCCTTTCAGCGAAGCTAACCATTGGACTTGAGTACCACTAAAACCATTAACGACTGCGACCTCATAAGCTGATTGACCAGTAACACGTCCTAAATTAATATCTGTCATATTATCACTCCGTTTCTTTTGTGCTGGTGCTGTAAATCAAATCACCAGTATCATCAATTCTAAAATTTCCTGCTACGCCATTACTTGCTGCTTTATCTGCGATTTTTTGCATTTGCTGATAAAGATCAGTTAAACTGATTACTTTGACCATGTTGCCTTCAACGCCATTTAAAGCATAACCAACATAAAAGTAGAGATAACCAGCCGAGGGGTAAATCGCCCGCGCCGCACCGTTGACTAACCAAACCTCTAGTCGATAGCGTCCGGCTGGTAGTTCTGCTGCAGGTGTGATGATTATGCGGTTATCGGCTAGCTCATACTTAAGCTGCTTAACATCACCATCATCGTTAGCTGCAATGACCGATAAATCACCAACTAGTCCAGTTGGTAAACCGTCATCAAATAATGTGAGCGTCATAGTGCTGGTATCAGTCTCCTTGCTTGAGTAATCAGTCACTTTTAACTCTCGCAAATCAAACACCCCCTAGTAGGCCAGTGTCTGACCCGTATAGATCAAATTAGTGTTGCCAATGCCATTTTTAGCCGCTAACGATGCTACCGTGGTGCCTAGACTAGCGGCAACACCGCCTAAGGTGTCACCATATTTGACCGTATAACTCCGACTAGTAGCAGTCGCCCCGCCACTAAATTTAAGCTGCTGACCAGTATAGATCATGTTGTAATTCGTGATACCATTATAGGCTGCCAGAGTTGCTGTGGTTAGACCGTGAGCGGCGGCAATCGCTGATAAGGTATCGCCACTTTTAACTGTATAGTAACTAGTAACACTAGCTGCTGTAGCATTGCCTTTAACTGTCAGCTTTTGACCGATATAAATATAATCAGCGTTGCTGATACCATTTAGGCTAGCTAAGGCGGATACGCTAGTACCATACTTTGCCGCGATGCCACTGAGCGTGTCACCAGATTGCACAGTATAGGTTGAGCCACTGCTTGTAGCAATCGTACCAGTAACGGATAAGATTTCCGCGTTGCTGCGATCAAGCCAGCTATTAATGCCGGATAACAGTAACTTAGTGCCACTAACCTGAGCAACCGTATAGTTTTGCCCCTTTACCCAAGACGGGATACTTTCACCGGTCGCCCAGCGATTGGCACCAAAGTTGACCTTAACGGTGTTGCCGACCTTAATGGCTGACTTCTTGGTGTTATTAGCAGCTTGACCTGCGGCAATCGCTGGCGTAGTTGTAACCGGCTTGACCTTTTCACCGCCAGCCTTGCTAGTACCGGTGCCAGTATAACCAGCATCAGTAATCCCCGTTAAATCAATGTTATAATCCAAGCCACCAGGTAGGCCGGTCGAAGTAAACTGAAATACCCCAATATTGTTCCAACTTGGGAAAAAGTTATAATTTGGCTCCGTTCGGACAGAATAGTCAGGATATTCACCTAGCCACAGTTGGTAGGCGTTTGAGATAAATGTCAGATTAATATGTGACGTCAAGAATGCCTTGTAACCATAAAGCATAGGCGTATAGCCAGCCTGCTTAACGCGATTCAGCGCATACATAACCGAATCCGTATCAGGATAACCAGACTCCACATCAAGCGCGACAATCGATCCTTTAGGCGTTTGAATCCGTGGCAAATAATAATTAAGCATAGCATCGGCTTGAGCGCGACCGCTAAACTGAGCGTAAATATAGGTTTGTGCCCGCTTGCCCTCGGCAATCGCGTACTGTACTTGTGAATTATATGTTGCCTGGTCAACAAAGGAACCATTGTAATAACCGCCGATTTGCGCGAAGGCGAACTTATCATTACCGGAGACAAACCGTCCTTGATTTCCTTGATATTTTGACCAATCTGGACCTTTATCGCCAACTGCGGCCCGTGCTGCTGGTTTACTTAAGATTACTGGCGACACTAAAAGAGCCGCCGCTAATGCGACAGCTCCAAATTTAACTTTATTTTGTGACACTTGAATCACTCCCTACTGCTGGGATATCAATAGCAATTGTTCCAGCTGAATTGACCGCGCTGCCAGTACTCACGGGTGCTGGTGCCGCACTAGTTGCAGAAGCCGCTTGACTAGCTGCAGTGTTAGAACCACCTTGCAGAATGCCGACTAAGGTCTTAAGCCCATCAACCTCTTTTTTTAATGCTGCATTTTCATCCACTACGGTCCGTTTTGCGGTACTAGTGGCTTGCACGGCCGAAGCCGCTCCACTAACTCCGTCAAACAGACCACTAGTCGCACCACCAGTTAACGCGCCAGCTAAGGCAGCACTAGCATAATTACTGTCGTGAGTAACAAGCACTGCAACTAAACCGCCTAGCACACCAATGATAATACTAGCCCATGGTAGCACCCAGCTAGGCAGCTTGGTCATTTTCTTTAACGCTTGTGTGGCCAGCCCTGAAACAGCGGCGATTACCGCTAACTCGGCAGCCGTTGCTAAATTCAAATTAGTAATAGTATCCATTACTTTAACCTCCAATTAATCCATGCGCCTTCAACTTCTTATTTTCAGCGCCTAATCTAGCATTTTCAGCCTTATAAAACTCATTGCTCTTTTTGAGATGATTGTTTTCTTTTGTCAATAAGGCTAATTGCTGATTCAGTTCAAGTTCCATCTGGTCTTTTTGCCGTTGCAATTTATTAAAAGATCCCTGTAAATCCTCATATTGTTCGCGTACTGTCCTAATAACGAATTGCTGCATCTCGTCCTGTTCACGTTTGGCGTCAGAATGGTCTTGTCGGTGAGCATGTGCGATTGCACCAATGGCGCTTAATAATCCAGCGGCGGCACCTAACAACACTATAAAATTCTTCGCAATCCATTCAGTCATGTCGCCGATCACCTCGCATTGCCGTACCAATAAGCAAGACAAATGCTAGGCCCATTGACACCCATGTTAAATTAAACCGTTGATCTAATAATCCTCGCCAAGCAAAGGCAAATGCCATTGCTCCGTAAAGTGGTGCCGCTAGAACAACACCAATATCTCGCCACTTTCTGAGACCTAGAAAAACGCCCAATAGGAGAAAGAAACCTGCTAAAACCAATAAGCTTGCAAACCACCAATCGTCTACAAAATCAGCACCTAAATGCTCAAAACGTGGTAGTGGCGGCGGTGGTGTGATCTGCGGTTCATCCAAGTAATTAAGGTGCAAGAAAACGTAAATACCACCAATTAATGTAAATACACCGTAGGCAAAGTGAAAATACTCTTTACTGAGTCGCTGCTTAAATAGTTGCATTCACCCACCTTCTTTCTGTTTTACACAAAATAAAAACGCCTAAGCTGTAGGCGTCATTCTAGTTTTGTTATTCTATTCTTGGTAATTTGATATATTTGTGGAAGTCCACCAACCCCAGCTATAGGTTCAATATACTGATTTGCCTTGACTGTTGTTTCAATCTGAAATTTGACAATCTCGGTCGCTTTTTTTAATGAGCAATTTTCTTGAATAACACTCTCAGCATCCGGTCTATCATAATTAAATAGTCGCAGAATCGAATCCGACTGTCCCCAGAAGAAATTGCTACCAAACGCGGTATTAATTTTAAAATCCTGTCCAGTAACTGAAACAATACACGGATGACCATTCAAAAATTTCACGATTGCAAATTCGTTGTTCGCTATATTTGTTTGCGCGATTGATGAAATCAGCTCAACCGCAATTTCATCTGGTGCAATATCATCCATTCTTGCATCCAAGTTAGCAAAGAATTTATTAATTTGGCTCTTAGAATCAAGTGGATTCACCAAAAAATTACCGGTTGTAGCAATAACTGCTTTAGCATGTTTAAGCAAAAAAACCTTTTGTGCTGTGTCGCTTACGATTATTCTTTGACCATAGTCATCATTAACTAGCCGAGAATCAGAGCCAATAATAACACCATCGTGAACAATTGCCGATGCAATAATTGTCATTAATATCACCTCGGCTAAATTATCCCACAAATATCATTTATTACCATATGCCAAAATATGAGTAACCTCATTTTTACCAGGCTCAATTCCTTGCATGCCAACAGATTGTAGTCCATTGTCATTCTTAAAATCATCAACTAAGTTAGTTATCTGCTTCGCCTGGTCCGCAGTTAGGTTAGTAAACGAAATTTCATAATTAATTTGTTTACTCATAATCAGCCTTCCGTCGGCGTTACGTTGGCCGTGCCACTAGTTGCTGCAGTCGAATCGGGCGCCGCGCTTGTTGTGTCAGTGGGTGTCTTATAAGCAACTGACGTCTGATATTCCTCACCAACAATTGTCTTATATTGGTCGGCCGTAATAGCTGATTTAACAACCTGTGCCGCGACGTCTTCTTTTGTCATTGTGTTCCATAATTGATACGCGAATTTAAATGTAATAAACATTATTCATTACCTCCTGTGGCTAATGCTGTCAGTGCCTGTTCAATTGATGTGATTTGTGTGGCCGTATTTGTATCATTGTCCGCAATTTGTTGGGCTAGTGCGGTCAACGCCTGTTGTTCAGCAGTCGGTTGTGGTGCTGCCTCGGGATGTTCCTTTAAATATTCCTGATAAGCTGCATCCTGTGCCGCTTGCCAAACTGCTTGATCAGTGCCGACCCATGCGGTAGCGTCATCATTCGGAAATGTGACTGGTTCATACAAGCCATCAGCCGGCTTAATTTCTGTTTCGCCAGCTGCTGCCACATAATCATCATCAACTAGCTTAGAACCTTGAAATTCACGGCTAGTTTTATCGTATAAATAAATTGCTTTCAAGTTTTATCCCTCCTATACGTCTGCGGTAAAAGCACCACGGATAATTGCTGCCTGTGTAGTAGTCCAAGCTTTCCGCGCGGTGACTGCGATAGCACCGTTAGAGATTGCCCAGCTAGCTAAGTTATCAGTCCCAGCAACAGTTAAACCAGATAACGTGACCGAGTTATTACTAATGCCTGTAGGCAATTGGATTACATTTGTTGTTGATCCAAAGTTCTTTGCCGGCATGTTAACAGAAAAACAAACAAAAACGAGCTTGACCGTACTAAATGTTAAAGAACGATAAGCTTGTTTGTCACCAGAAACCGTTGTACATCCGTTAAGCAAAGTAAATCCAGTAGTGATCCAGCCGCTATCCGTTACTTTACCATCTAAATACTTATCATTACCTAAAATACTTGCTAGCCAGCCTTTTTGACCAGCATAAATTGTTGCTAAACTCATATAAAAGCTCCTCTCAGGCATCCTGATTGGAGCAAATAATCAATTACCATTCAAAAGTCGCGTTAACTTGGAAATCTGTTCCGGCCGCTAAATTTTTCGTTAACCCCCAAAGATTGATTGTTAACGAAAAATCGGTCGTATCTAAGCCAACTACCGCATATTGACCGGTTCCGACAAGCAAAACTGTACTTAAATTTTTGGTAAATGCAGTCTTCATTATGCCGCTTGGAAGCTTACAAATCGCAATTACACCTTGACTACTGGTCAAAGCAGGCGCCTTAACATAGCCTGCAAACTCCGTTGCAATTAATACGCCACCAAAAGTGATGGTGCGATATTTAAGCGTGTTAGGCATGTCGCTGGTGTTGCCCGTATATCCATTAATAAAACTAATACCAGCATCAGTCCATGCACTAATTTCTAGCGTTTGATCTTTGACAAATTGATTATATTGCTGCCACCAGTTACTGCCTTTTGTCATTGTGTAATCAGTCATCATTCAGCACCACCTTTCAGTAGTGCTAGAAACCCGTTAGCAGAAGGGGTTTCTACCCCCCCCACGATTTTCAGGGGTAGTAGATTGGATTAGATCTTTGAACATAAAAAGCGCTCCTTTCGGGACGCCTGAGTCAGAGTTAATTTAAAATTGGAAAGATATGCGCGCAGTCTATCCACATCTTGGTAGATGAACTAGCCGAATTAGCCCAGTCTAGTGTTGATCCGCTCATTGTTGCGATCGAAACCTGATTGGTTGAAAATGCTAGACTGAGTCGCACCTGACCACCAGTGCTTGGTGCAACCCATGGCTGACTAGTCTCACCAAAATTAGGTAAATTCGTCGGAATATTAAATAACTTAGTTTCGTAGCCTGTTTTACTTAAACTACTAACTGGTACCGACACACTGCCGAAAATAGCAAATGCAATGCCGGATTTGTTGGAAAACAGTCTATATTTAATCCCGTCACTAGACGTCACGCCATTTAAAAAAGTGATGCCTGAACTACTTGCTGTAACATCGTTCCCAAAATATTCATTCATAAAATCATTTAATTGTTTACTCCAACCAGACGCTCCATTTGAAATGTTAAATTTATTAGCCATTAGAATTGCCCCCTTTTAATTAAGGTAAAGGGAGCCAAACCCTTGTCACTAGAAGGGTTCGCTACCCCCCCCCCAGCAATTTTTGTTTGTTCTTGATCATAAAATTACCTCCATGAATTTTTACCATGTCGTTACTAATTCCCAAGCACTCCACACTGTGTCTGCGGTGCCTTTGCGCATTAACACGACTGGCCTTGACGATTGCGTAAACTTGGCAGTCTGTGTCGGCCAACCCAAAGTGTTATCTGTCCACGGCACATCAGTATCAACGATAACGGCACCAAGCGATACACCAGACGGTAGCATATCTGCTGTGATTCCGATATCTGCCGCATTGTTAACTTCACGCGCAAAACCAGCTGGATATGATTTGATATAATCAATCGGATTACTATTTGTCTTACGTTTATCAAGCGCTTTAAGCGAATTCTGAAGATTGGTAACAGTCCCACTCAAAGTGTTAAAAGCTGTTGTGTCAACATAATCATTTGCATCAGCTTGCATTTTGATTGCACTTAATGTTTTTTTAAGTGCTGCAATACCAGTGTTGAGCGTTGATGTTGGATCAATAACATCATTAAGTGCGGTATTGTATTTTGTTTGAGATGCTGTAATATCAGCTTGTTGCGCTTCAATAAAATCAGTAACTTGTTTTGTTGCCTTATCTAATTCAGCTTGCAGTTTAGTTGTCGCGTCAGTTTTGATTTTTTCTAAGTCGGTATAAAACGGCTTTGAATTAATTCCCATGTCGACCTTATTCGCCAACGCACGAATTCCAATATTGACCGTTGAAATCACTGTGCCATCGGTATCAGCAACTCCAAAATATGTGCTCTCGGAATCCCAGTCACCTTGCACACTAAATGTGCCACTTGGAAAATAAAATGTGATACGTCCGGTCTGCAAATTGTCACCAGGCTGATCCGCTTGGGCTGTGCCATAAATTTTCTTGGCATTACCATCTGGATCGATACCAGCAAAATAGACTGTCATACCAGTCAAATCTTTTGGCATACCATTGCTTGTTATCCAAAGTTTAAGATAACTTTGAGCATCAGCAACACGACCATTAAAATTACCGCTTAGATCAATTGCAGTTGGTGTTGGTTTAACTAAATCTAATTGGACATAAGTGTTTACTGCCAACTAGCTCACTCCTTTCTGATACGGTGCGATATATAAATAGCAGCCGTTGAGTTTGTCCTCGATCGACTGCCAGTTGTTGTTTATATTTATTTTGTAATCGGCAAAGCCAAGTGTTTGTGGCCGCCACAAGTTAATCTGCGGTGTATCGGTGTAATTAGGTGCACCAACTAGGCCGTAGCCGTTAAATCGGCTAATTAAGCCATTCAACGTATCCTGTAGCTGATTAAACAATTGATTAAGCCAAAAATAAGCCGATCGGTTGAGATACTTGCTTGGACACTGCGTAATGGCCGGTAGCGTCGGTGCACCAAAATAAAAAAGACCATCAAGGTCTCGATAAAGCTCGTTGATCGACTTAAAAATAGTGACGCCATTTTGATAGGCATTACTCAACAAAACTGGTTCAACATCTGGCAGCCGTGCCAGTGTGATCACATCACTCATTTTACAGCCTCCTACCATGTTGTCGTCAATTCCCACGCACTCCATGACGTGTCTGATATGCCAACACGGATAAGCACTACGGGGCGTGTTTGATTTACTAATTTAGCTGTTTGAAATACCGAGCCGCCACTAGCATCGTTATACGGTGTTTCTGTGGTTAGACTGCAATAATTTCCAAGCGTTTGACCAGATGGCATTAGCGCCTGTGTAATCCCGATAGCATCAGTACTTTTAAACTCAGTTACAACTTTTTTAGGATTATTGGTGTGGTACCAGCCAGGTGTCTGATTTGTGCTGCGAGTATCAAGTATTTGACTAACTGCATCCTTACCGGCCGGACCCTGCGGACCAGTGGCTCCGGTTGGTCCTTGACTACCGGTGTCCCCTTTAGGGCCCTGCGGACCCGTAGCACCCGTTGCACCTTTAGCCCCAGCTGGACCAACTGGACCTTGGGGACCAATAGCACCTGTAGAACCGGTAGAACCGGTATCACCTTTATCGCCTTTAGGACCTTGGGGACCAGTTGGCCCAGTGTCACCTTTTGGACCCTGAGCACCTGTGTCGCCTTTATCACCCTTAGGACCTTGTGCACCCATCTGTTGCCAAGCACCCCAATTGGTGTCTGAGGTTGCAACGCGATATGCAAAGCAACCAGCATTGGCGTTGTTAGTTGCGATTTGAACTGGTAGGCCACCAGAGTAATCTTTCCATGACACAATTGTTGTCAGGTTGCAGAAAGTCCCACCTAAGATTGCACCGGCCTTAATGGTCGAGATACTCTTAAACTCAGTCACAATGGACTGCGCATAGTTGCTTTGATACCAGCTTGGTATAGAATTATCATTACGAGTATCCAACTCGGCCAGTTTAATGTTAGCTGGACCAGTATCGCCTTTATCGCCTTTAGGACCCTGAGAACCTGTGTCGCCTTTTGGTCCTTTGATGCTAGTTAGCAAACTGCCGAAGTCAAACGTACCACCGCCACCATAATTAGCACTAGACACTACATTGGTAATCTGATAAACGTTGCCTATTATGTCAACAATCGTATCACCAACTTTAGGTGGATTAGTAGTCGTAGGCGTTGGTTTCAAATCTGACCACCAACGTCCACTTGCATTAGATCCTATGCTATACGGGAAATACCAAACCGACTGTCCAGCTACGCCTGTGTCGCCTTTGTCGCCCTTATCACCCTTTGGTCCTTGAGGACCGGTAGCGCCAGTATTGCCGACCGCACCAGGCATGGCTAAAGACTGCCAGCAAGTCATGTCAGTAGGTGCTTTGCCAGTGTTGGCTGTTAAACAGATATACGATCCACCATTATAACTCACGATATCCAGCGGCACATAAGCCTTGGTCGCACTGTACGCACCCTGTGCCACCGGCATTACGCGGCCTAAATCTTTTGTTGTACTTGCCATTTAATCACTTCCTTCTATGGTTAAATCACCATTGATAACGCTAATTTTAATCGACGCGATCACCTTGGCTGCAATCTGACTGACAATATCCTGCTCGGTGACGTCCGTGGCGTTAAGCTGCAAGTGACCTGTTTTGACGTCAAGTGATACAGATAAATGCTGCTTAACTACTGTCAATATTGCGTCCATTGTGATACTTAAAAATGTGTCACTGCTGCTGCCAGATGCGGTAATCAACTGACTAATACGTGTGTCTAGTCCAATAACGGCATCCCAAGCAGTGATTGGCCAATAGACTGTTTTAGTCTTGTCCTGTAGGTAACGTTTCTGCGTAATCGGCGTATCTGACAACTGACTCACCCCCATCTAGCGTTGACACGTTATTGTTGATGATCGTTGACTGCTCGTTTTTAATGTCCGTAATCTGTTGTGCTGCTTGTTGACGGGCTAATTGTAAATCGGCGGTAATCCGATCAAACGTTTTAATCTGATTGCCTAGCGTTATTTGCGTAGCAGTATGACCAGTTAAATCACGTGTAATCTCAGTAATACGAGTATTAACATCAACTCCGTTACGAGCACGTAAATAGCCGTGGTCACCAACTGCTACTGCATCTTTATTTAATTTAAAGGGGCTTTTAGTATTATCATTATTCAACGTAATTGTCCGTTGAATTAACGGATAATCTTGTAACTTCGTTTTAAGATATGCTAATAGTGCATCATTATTAGTAAAGCGTTCATCACTGACAAAATCGGCATCAATAACGCCATAATCCTTGACATGTGGACTACTGTATTCAGCAGTCGCTAGTGGTTTGCTGTTATCATCCATCTTGCCAGTTCCCTTAATATGCGTAGCGATTGCCGTATAGTCTGATTGTTCGTTGAGTGTGTTAAAGCTAAGGGTGTCCAACCAAACAAACGCATCTTGTTGCCCGATGGTTTTATAAATATCAATATGCTGGTTATCAATGCTAAACTCAAAGCCAAAATCACTGACAAGTGTATTTAAGAAAAGATCATAAGCCTTGCCTTTGCCGAACTCAGTTGAGAATTCAAAGTTTGGAAAGCTGTCATGAATCGTATAGGTAACACTGGTCCCATTAGTTAGTAATTGCATGCAAGCGTCCAGCGACTGTGTGTCTTTAATCGTCCCATCAACGTAGTGATCGTTCCAATCATGCAATATTCCCAGAAAAACTGCTTGTATACTGTAATCTCCGCCAGATGGTGTTGCGCTGACTGATTGAAGGCGATACTGCTGTTGCGTGTCTTCATTAATTAACAGTGTCCTAGGCTGCATCATGTTGGCTACATTAGGATTAAGGCTGCGTAAAAATGTAACTGTGATTTGTGAGACCTGTCCAAACGTGTCAACTAGTGAGGCAGTAGTCGGATTATTAATCGGCGCTATATTGCCTTGAAAATCTTTTACTGTTAGCACCATTTACACCACCTCCTTAATAGTAGAATCTTGTTGAAAAAGTTACATCAAAATTGGTAGCGCCGGAAATAACAATATCGTTGAAACCCAACTGGAAGTCTAAATAAGCATGATTTGAGCTGCCATAGACTTGTGTGCCATCTATAGCCGGAACATTACCCCAAATTAAAAGCTCTTGATTTTTATTCAAGGGCTTCGTCAACGAAAACGTCTGGTTTGTTGTCACATTCTTGATGGACAACGCGTTAGCCACATCACCATGAAATTTAATCAACATTGGATGTTCGTCCGCATTAATCGGCACTACACCAGCAATATAAACCTTGGCGGTAGTCTGGTTTTTAAAAGTATAATCAAGCTCATTATTAGTGGGCAGAGCCATACCGAATGCTGCCATCTGATTAAGGTTATCACTGGTGGTCACCGTCTCTCCATAGCCCTCACTTACGATTAGATTTACAGTCACATCATCTGATATGACATTGGATCCCTGATAAGGGCTCACGGAAAAGCCGCCATCAACGTGTACTGGCCATCGAATAAATGGCACCCGCATGTCGATCACATAAAAGTCTTCTGATCCGCCTAATAATCTAAATACTTCCAGGCGTTGTAGGCTCTGGTCATACTTATCGTTACTATTAATATCAAACACCCATGGTATTGTCCGCTGCTGCAGTTGAGCAGTTGACGCAGTAACACGATGTGATGAAATTGATGTATAGGTGTGGCTGTAATTAGGTGACGGCGGCGAGAAGCTTTCGGTGTGAATGCCAATCGAACTTGCAAGTATCTGTTCACCGGTAGGCGTGACAATCATAATGTCATCATCCTTAGCCATTAATGAATTCCCCCTAACCGATTAATTGTCGCTAATTGATCACGTCCTAATAACTGTTTAACTAGCGGATAAACTATTTGTTCCACATAACCGTCTAAATGAATTTCAATTTTTCCTTGTGCCTTTTGTAGACCATCGACTAGCGCATGAGTAGTGGCTGTTAAATCATTTGAGCTGCCATTATTAGTAGTCCCTGATTGTGAGAACATTTGTGCTGATGGTTGATAACCGGAAATAGCTTCTGCGCTGGCAAACATCGTTTTCGGTAGTTTAACTTGTTGTAATGCTGCTGGATTAACCTGAGCCATTTGGGTTAACAGTTCACTGGTCAAGGTACCGGCATTACCGGCATAACCATTGATGACAAACTCGTCATGCTGCGGATTATCGCCAATCAACGCCGGCGTTTCTTTAGTAATATGTTGTCCCAAGGCCAATCGGCGACCACCGGTTGGACCCCAGCCACCAGTCTTAACATCAGACCGCCAATTAGTATCGTTGAACATAGCATAAATCTGATCTTCGCCTGATAAAATGTTTGTGTGCCCTGGTACCATGTAAGACGCAAAGGTGCTAGGCACAAATTGTAGCAATCCTCTAGCCGGTGTACCGTTAGCCATGTTAATGTCCCAAATGCCTTGGGTAATGCTGGGATTACCGCTAGATTCGTGATCAATAACATTAATAATGCGGCTAATTTCACCAGCAGTAGGATTTTGTCCCATTGCATCGCCGACCTTTTTTACAATACTAGCCCAGCGCTGCGCACCAGCACCAGCAGGGCCAGAAACGGCTTCAGCATCGACTTTCTTTTTAAGCACGTTCAACCAATTAGTCTGCTTCTTTTCAAATTCTTTCCCAGAAGAACCAATGGTACTAGTATCGGCACCAAACGGCGTCATGTCATAGGTGTTATCAACTAACTTCTTCCAATTGTCGATTGGGTGCTCAATGAACTTCATTGCGTCACCAAACAGCTTCTTGATCCAATCAATAATGCTGCCACCAGACCCATTGGCAAACATAGGTACCCCTAATGACTGCATGATTGGCCGAACTTTGTCGGTGTCGTCACCACTAAATACTTGTGCGCCGGCTGGTAACATGGTAAACGTTGGAATACTAGGCGACAAGCCAATTTGACCATTACCATAGTCGATCAGTTCTTCTTTACCACCATCACCAACAACAGCCGGCTGATCAGTTGCAAGCTTGCCATTAGTACCGTTTGCGTGGAAATATCCACTAGGTAAAGTTCTCGTAACGTTTGCTGATTGATGACTACCTGTTTTTTTACCGCCTAGGCTGGTTGACAAATTATTTGCACTGTCAATACCCTTGTTGAAATTATCATTAACGCCAGTTGTAATATCAGCGGCAACTCCAATTGGAATATTTCCAAGAGTGTATAAACCAGCACTTTACAGCTTTTCACTGACCCCCGACCAACAAGAAGCCAACCACTGAATCACCACTTTGGCCGGTGTTGTTTTTAACCGCCTTTGCACTTGCCGCGCTAAACTAGCCAAAAACAGCGCCGCTTGAATTTGCCGACTTAACCAGAGTTTGCGTTCACGCAAACTTTTGGTTACCAAAAAAGCTAAACTAGGTTGGGTCAATGGCAATACGATCATCAAGGTATACGCCGTATTCAATAAATGATGATCGGCTTCAATCTTGGCTACTGAACGCACGGCGTAATCACCGAAGTGCCAGAATGTTTTCATTTCATAAAAATAGGTCTCGATCGCCCAACGTTTTTGATAGTAGGCCAACGCTCGTAGCGCTGGCGCAGGGGCGCTGGTCTCCGGCGTCCGATAGGTGAGCTGGGTCGGATCAACGGCTAGGGTTTCGGTTGTGATCGCCGCTAATTCTTCGGGCGCGCTCGTCGCCATGAACAGACGACAAGTCGTCTTGCGTTGTACGCGGATCATGTAAACTGGCTGGGGCATCAAGCGTGTCAGACACCGCACTATACCGATCTGATCTCCGGCCGAACAAAGATTTAATGCAATATTTCCCAAATGGATCTGGTCACCATATTTCCGCGGCCGACCGCGCTTACCGGTGCGTTTGGGTAAGCCAAACATGGCGGTATCTTTACGCACATTGGCGATCATAGCTAGATTAGGTTGCGTCATGACCAGTTGGTTGATCTCAGCTTTGGGATACCAACTGTCACACAGTAGGAACACTTGTTGGTCGCTGGCGATCGATTTCAAAGTCGTCTTGATCATTTGCGCCGCTTGCTGGTATTTGGTCGCCTGTTCCGCCTGATAAAGGTGCGTGGCTAACGGCAAGAACGTATAAACTGGCTGGTCATCTTGGTCCCGCTGTGTTGGGATCATCAGACCTAAAGTAACGAAATCATGGGCATTGACGAGCCGCTTACCCGTATGTGCGGCGTGATCGAATAGATATTTGACGCCGGTAAATTTGTGGCCGAACTTGGGTTGGACCGTGTCATCCAGAACCAATAATAAGGGCAAGTCCTGACAAGTAGTGGGAATCAAGGTCAGTAAATACGTCAAGTTGCGCACTTCTAACTGTGGCAAGTGGTTACCGATCACTGCCAAAGCCCGATAAAACGTGTTCAAAGAATGCTTCGTCACCCGGCCCAGAAATTGTTCAAATAAGTGGCGGATCGAGTGGCGGTCACCGATCACTAACAACGCTAGACACAACCAAAAATAGTTAAGGCCCATTGGCTTAGACAAGCCAGCCGCTTTTAAATCAGAAAAATAGGCGTGGAGGGTGGTTAAAAGTGATGATTTTTGATAAAATGAGTTCAACACGAATCCTTCTTTCTAAATGGTTTTTTGTCGAACTCATTTTAGCAAAGAATAGGCATTCGTGCCTTTTTATATCCAAATTTTTTTAAAAAGCTGTAAAGTGCTGTCATATGAGCGCCGTAAGCCATTTCTTTTTGAGATAAGCCTGTATTGTGCTGTGCCTTTCTCCATATCCTTGTTAAATCCACTAACTTCACCTTCCAATCGTTAAATAATTCGGGAAATATCAATTCCCGATTCAGGCATACATCTCTTAAAATAAGAGATATAGAACCTTAGAAATTCTCAACGAGCTCTTCACTAATTTCATGTTCAACTCGATGCTGTTCAATTTCGACTAAACCAGCTAATGCTCGATCACTCATATTTTTTAGTACTACCAACGCAACATCTGGCCGAGCGGCTTGTGCGTATTTAATCATTGATTCGCGTGACATATGATCACCGCCTTTCATAGGATTGAATTAAGCTGATCCTGAGTGAGTTCCATTAATCAGCCCACCTCCTGTTTCGATTTTTTGATACGTTTCGTATCTAATAAAGGTAAAAAAATATCTGGAAAAAGATAAGAAGCATCTTTATTAAAAAAATCAACATATTTTTTTGTCATTGTCATACCTGGATTACGATCACCAGATTCAATTTTTCTGACTGTTATCTCCGCAATGTTCAGTTTTAGCGCTAATTCAGATTGTGTTAGATCTAGTTTTTTACGTTCATTGCGCAATGCTGCTCTTGTTTGTATTTTCGTTTTAATCACCTCCAATTACAGATACAAATCGTATCAACAGTTATTATAATAAACGATACTAAACGTATCGTCAATAGCTAAATTGATATTTTTTGTATCTTTTCGATTTTTAGATACAAAATGTATCTATACAGTGATACAATTCATTACGAAAGGCGGTGTTTTTATGCTGGGTGAACGGCTAAAAGAACTTCGAAAAAATAAGGCACAAACCCAAGAACAAGTTGCAAAGTATCTTGGTATTTCCCGTGCCGCCTACTCTCATTTTGAGAACAATAGAAATGAACCCGACTATAGCACCTTAGATAAATTAGCTAACTACTACGGGGTTACGACCGATTATTTATTAGAGAGGAATAATACACCTCAATGGGCCGATAAACGTGATACAACGGATCTAAAAAAATTTCTAGATGATGATTCGGGTATGACTTACGATGGTGATAACTTAACCGAAGAAGAAAATGAACAACTGCGTGTTGCTCTTACACAAATATTTTGGAAACGTCGCCGAGCTGAACGCAAGATTTCACGCGACACTGAAGAAAATCTATAAGTGATGTGATTGGGTTTATGAAAGAAGATTTAGAGACGGTTATCGGGTATATGGGTCACCGTTATAAAACATTTGATCCGTTTGTTATTGCGGAAAAATTAAATGTTCAAGTGGAATGGCAAAATTTCGGAGAACGACCTATCGGTGAAACAAAGTATTATCCTACTATGAATGGTAATAAAGCACCTATCATTCTACTAAATGAAAAAGTACGTGATAGACCTGAGCGATATTTTGCAATGGCCCATGAATTGGGTCATGTGATTGAGCATGAAGGATTAGAAAGCTACTATGAATTCAATCGTCGTAATCGTAGCAAAGTTGAAGTTGAAGCGGATACCTTTGCAGCGCATCTACTCACTAACCTATTTGTTGAAGAACATGATCGAGCTGCAAACAATTATCAAGAACTCGTTTGGACATATGGCTTTCCTAAAATGAGTTCATACTAAATTTGGAGGAATTAAAATGAAAAAACTGTTGGGTTTATTAAGCGTGGGGATTATTTCTTTGGGATTAGCTGGATGCGGTCAACAAAATAAGACGAAAAACAAACAGGAAAAGGCACTCACTGTATCCGTAGATAAACGTACTTACGATGTACGTACTTCTGGTAATGATGATATTTATGATACGGCTTTGGTTACAGGAAAGACAACTCCTGGTGCAAAAGTTTACGTTAATGATTCGGGAAAAGAAAAAGCAGAGAATTGGCATGGTGAAGATACGGCGGATAGCAACGGGCTTTTTAAAATTAAAGTCTACAACGGCTCAGAAAAAGTTTTTCATTATGTAGTTTATTCAAAATTAAAAGGGAAGATTTCAAAAGAAGTTCCAATTAGTATTAAAGACCATGAATCTTCAATTGACGACCAAAGAGCCTCTACGTACGTCTCAGATGATTCAAGCTCTAAAGACTCTTCGACTGCTTCAACTGGTAACGATACTTACAGTAGTGTTAAAAACTATAACGTTAACTGGTCAGATAACAGTTGGGCAGGATTAAATATTTCTATTGATAAAGTTGATGTAGGAGCATTGAAGTCACCTGAAGAAACAACTGACAACGCTGAAGCAAATGGTATTATTCGTGTTCATTTTACCATTAACAATACCCAACGCGACCTGTCCACCTACCCTAACCAGGCTACACTGCAAACAAGCGATGGTCAGCAAATTGATGCTGACTTATCAGACAGTGATGATATTGGTGGTGATTTTATGCAAGGTACCCAAAAAGACGGATATGTATATTTTCTTGTGCCTACATTAGACAACGCCTCAGATATTACAAATATTCGCTTAAAGTTTGATGGCGATTATGATACTGATAACTATGAGGACGATAATTCAATGCATAGCTTCGATACAGGAATAATTAATTTAAATTGATGTAATTGATTATGCTATTCAGCACTTGAACGACTAAATAAAGTAATTTGTAATAAAAATGGAGGCATAGAAATGAAAAAATTAGTCAGTTTAGGCATGATCACACTGGCTACCCTATCGTTGGCAGCGTGTGGGAATAATAGTTCAGCAAATAAAGATAGCTCATCGTCAAAGGCTCGCTCTGAAAGCATCGCTAAAGCTAATAAGGCTAAAAAAGAATCATGGGCGAAAAAAGTCTCTTTAGCTAAGGCTAAATCAGAGTCAAAAGCTAAAGCTACTAGTGAATCACAAGCTAAGGCAGCATCTGAAAGTAGCGCTAAGGCGGCTAGTGAAGCTGCAGCAAGTTCTAGTGTCGCCGCAGAATCTGAATCTGCAGCAGCTGCCTCATCTCAGGCCGCTGCAAGCTCGTCACAAGCAGCTGCGCAATCTAGTCAGCAAAATACTAGTCAAGCTGCAAATGGGCAGTCTATTTCAACAGATGAAAATACGCTAACTGGTTTCGTAAATAAATACGGCATGTCACCGGCTGCTTATAAAATGGTACATGATGGCATGACACCACAGCAAGCCTTAGCTGCCACACCAGATAATATGGAGACGTCAGGGGAAATTCAAACTGAACACTCACCACAGTAATTTAAATTCTAAACCCGTCGATTTCGACTGGTTTAAACGAGGGCAGTTGCCCTTTTATTTAGCGTCCAAAAAGAACGTATGTACGTATATTTAAGCAAAAATTCCATAAAGGAGTTGTTTTTATGGCTTCAATTTCCGAATATCAGCTAAAAAATGGACAAAAACGCTATAAAATTCAAGTTTACGGTGGTTTAGACCCATTAACAGGTAAAGAGTCCAGAATAATTCGTAAAGGCTTTAAACGAGCTAAGGACGCCAAATTAGCAGCTAATAAATTAGAAAACGACATAGCAAATGGTCAACACAAAAAAACTGACTTAACGATTGGTGATTTTCTCACCCAATGGATTACCGAATTAAAGGTCAACGTTAAGGAAGGGAGCATGATTCTCTACCGTTATAATATTAACCATTATTTAATTCCAACGATCGGAAAAATCAGGTTGTCTAAATACAACCTAGCTCAGCATCAGATTTTTATCAATAAATTATTTAACGAAAAAAATCTCAGTTTAAACACAGTTAAACTGATCAATGGTACACTCAGTAATGCCTTTAAAAAAGCAGTAAAAATTGGTTATGTCGAAAAGAATCCGACCATTGGCACAGAATTCATTAAAACTAAAGTGGACGCTGAAAAAAGAAAGGTACTACATTATTGGGAGAATGATCAAGTTACTAAGTTCCTAGAAGCTGCTAAAAATGAGCGCGACCAAGTTTGGTATTATTTTTTTCTTACGATCATAGACACCGGTTTACGTAAAGGCGAAGCAATGGCCTTGCGCTGGTCTGATATTAGTTTTAAAAACAATACGCTCACCGTCAATAAAACACGGATTTACCGCGATGAACATGGCAACGATGAAATAGCCTTGGATTATCCTAAAACGGCTAATTCTGTACGTACCATTCCCCTATCGCACCGTCTTGGTAAAACATTGCGCGAACTATACAGATTGCAGCATCCTAATGTGGTAAAGGTTGATACGGCATCGATACCTCTAGAAAAAATTAAACTACCAATTAGAGATTTTATTTTCGTTTATAAATTTGGCAAAGGCTTACCCTTACGCTCAAAATCGACCAATGGTGCATTTGACCGTATCACTAAACGCGCTGGACTACCCCACATTAAAATCCATGATTTGAGACATACGCATGCCGTGCTATTACGTCAAGCCGGAGTAAGCCTTGACGACATAAAAGATTTACTTGGTCATAAAGATATTTCGACTACTCAAATTTACGCACACATTACGCCACAAGTTAAAGAAAAAGCCATGGATAAATACGATCAATTAATTAATCATTAAACACAAAAAAAGCCCCACATAAGTCATCAAAAACACGATATCGTATACTTTATCGTATACTTTCATGTTTTATCGACCTATGTGGAGCCCTTTATTTTAGCTAAAGATACGCTACAAACGCCATATTAAAGGCGTTCGTTCAATTCTTTACCAAGTTCTTCAAAGCCAGGTTTGCCTAGCAATGCGAACATGTTCTTCTTATACGCTTCAACACCTGGTTGGTTGAATGGATTGATCCCGTTCAAATAGCCAGATACAGCAACAGCACGTTCAAAGAAGTAGATCAAGTAGCCTAAAGTGAAGGCATTTTGTTCTGGAATGTGTACACTCATAACTGGCACACCACCATCGTTATGCGCTAAAACAACCCCTTGATAAGCTTTAGTGTTAACAAAATCAATGGACTTACCTTGCAAATATGCCAAACCATCTAAGTCGCCTTCTTCAACAGGAACTGTCAAGTCATGAGTTGGTTTGTCAACTTTGACAACAGTTTCCATCAAATTACGACGGCCTTCTTGGATATACTGACCTAATGAATGCAAATCAGTAGTGAAGTTAGCTGAAGATGGGTAGATACCCTTTTGGTCCTTACCTTCAGATTCACCCATCAATTGTTTCCACCATTCGGAGAAGTATTGCAAGGTTGGTTCGTAGTTTTCTAATAATTCAGTTGTGTAGCCTTTACGATACAAAATGTTACGTAAAGCAGCATACTTGTAGGCATCATTTTTAGTGACATCTGGATCTGAATATTCGTCTTCCGCTGCAGCAGCACCTTGCATCAATTGATCAACGTCGCCACCAGCAACCGCAATTGGTAATAAACCAACGGCAGTTAAAACAGTGAAGCGGCCACCAGTACCATCAGGAATAACAAAGCTCTCGTAGCCTTCAGCATCAGCTTCTTGCTTCAAAGCACCATTTGCTTTATCAGTTGTCGCGTAAATACGTTCTTTAGCGCCTTCTACACCATATTTAGCAATTAACTTTTCTTTGAAGACACGGAAAGCAATTGAAGGCTCAGTTGTTGTACCAGATTTAGAAATCACGTTGATCGAGAAATCACGGTCGCCGATTAATTCTAATAAGTCATGCAAGTATGATGAGCTGATTGAGTTACCAGCAAAGAATACTTGTGGGACTTGACGATCTGGTGCCATGTTATAGAATGTGCTGCTTAAAAAGTCAATTGCAGCGCGGGCACCAAGGTATGAACCACCGATACCGATCGCAACGAAAACTTCAGAATCGTTTTGGATCTTCTTTGCTGCGGCTTTGATCCGTGCAAATTCATCCTTATCATAATCATGTGGTAAGTGTAACCAATCACGCATTTGTGATTCCACACCTGTCCCATCGACCAATTGGTTATGTGCTGCAGTAACCATTGGTTGGATTTCATTTAATTCGTTATCATGAACGAACTGACTAACGGCGGAATCATCGAATGTAATATGTGCCATTAAAAATAGCCTCCCTTAATATAGTAACTACCAGAAATAACTTTAGCCGCTTTGTTGCAAAATTGCAAGCAGGTTTATGCGTTGTAAGGGCTTTTAAAATCAAGGTAGAAAAAAACTGTCAGTAACACGTGCACCAACAGTTTGAATAATTCAAATTATGCTTTCATGTAGCCGAGTAAAATCCCGCCACCGATAACAAATAAACAACCTACAACAACGTAGACCATTTCACGTTTGGTTTTCTTTTCACCAAGTAAGAAGATACTACCCAACGTTGAAATAATGATCCCGGTTTGTGATAACGAATAAGAAACCGCTAAGCCAACTTTAGGGATTGAAAGGAACATGAAAATATTTCCGGCACCCCAGAGTAGACCAGTTAAAATATTTTTAACCGTCGCCATATTTTTAACGTCTTTGCCCATTGCCATCACGATTGCCCCGATCAACATACCAATTGCTTGTGGCAAAATAACCGCAATCGCATTAACTTGACCCCAATCGACAACGATTGTATAACCAACATAGCCGATCGTTGAAATCAAAAGGACCCGTAGTCCCCGGCTGAGTTCAGTATTTTCTTCTTTAACCACATGGCTAGCTGGATCATTGCGTGAAGTTAAGGTTGCCCCAACGATCAAGATGATCAAAGCTAAGACACCGAGACTAATTTCACGCCCATTTTGCCATTCATGGAATAACAAAGCACCGGCTAATGTGTTACCGACTAATTGCATCCCTGTTGACATTGGTACTGTCCGGGAAACACCCATGATCTGCATTGATTGGAATTGTTGACCTTGACCAACACTCCATAATAAACCAGATGCAATACCAACCAGGAATACCTTTACATTTAAGACAGGATGATAAGCAAAGTAAGCACCTAACGCAAAAACCAAAGCACCAATTGTCATTCCAAGGGTTTGCTGATGTGCGTTACCGCCGAGCTTGCCACTCACTAAACCGATACTGCCCCAACATAGTGCTGGGATCAGTGCAATTAAAATACTCACAAAATTTTCCTCAATTCTCTCTTGATTTACGAAAACCCATTTTACCGGTTACAAATTAAGGATGCAACCTTTTTTTACTGAAAAAAAGTAAATGACTTACTGGTATAGCAAAATAATTCCACTTAATTATTACGTTGAATATCGACTTGAAAGAATTTTCATAACCGCTAAACGCCGGCTTAAGCACTAATTAAGAAAAAGTAGTCTAGCTGTGGCTATATGAAAATAAGTCTATGAAAACATTTTTATATTCAGCCTTTTCTCCGCCTTTTTCGCCAGCAAAAGCCTGTTTAATCGCCTATCAGTAAATGAAAGCGCTAATGTAAATTTTCATTCCGAAATAAATAATATTGGTCTGAAATTAAAAAAAGCCTCAGAATTAAATTCTCAGACTCGCTTATGCTGGGACACCAGTTTAATCAACAACCATTGTAGTCCCCGCCAAATTAGATATAAAACAAACCCCAGCAAACAACCTAACGCATTAAAAGTAACATCATCAATGTCAGCGATCCCAGTTGATAAGAAAAATTGCAACGTTTCAATTGACAGCGACACCCCAACCCCCAGCAAGTAAACTTGCAGAAATTGTACTGGTAACCAGCGCTGATTATCCTGCAAACGAACACCATAACTAAAGCCCAGCGGCACGAACCATAGAATATTGCCAAAGAGATTGTAGAGAAAATCAAATTTGGAAACACCCTGAGCCAACTTTAATGTTTCAACAAATGGCGTTGTATTGATTGCCTCATGAGGCAATTGAAGATGCGCCCAGAATTGACTTGGCCAGTAGATCCGCCTTAATGCGGTTAGTGAATATAGTAACAATAAGTAAATGATCAACACCCACAAATAGCCTTCACGCCACCAGAATTCCCGTTGCCGCCGCAAGCGCTGGTGCCGCCATAAATAAATTAATCGCAGCACGACAAAAATCAAAAAATAGAACAGCGTTTTATCAAGACTATAAAAAATTAGGCGAATCAATGGAAAATGATTAATATGTTCTGCATAATGTGCGGCCACTAGCCGATAAAGTGGCCCCAGAAAAATCATGAACGCGCCCCTTTTCTACTATAATAATGTTTATTTTGTTTAATGTGCTCGCTGCTAGTCTAACCTTACCGCCTTATATTTTAGCAAAAAACGCCTGGCAAAACGATATATAACCCTTGATTTGCAAAAACTTAAGCTATTATTACATCCATTTACTTTATGTGTCTTCTATGCCAGTTTGACAATTGATTTCGTTTACGCGTACAATATCGTGAGAATTGATTTAACAGTCTTTATGTAAAATCAATCGCTTAATCTAAAGGAGCTTATAGCCTCGTGAAACGTTTACTTAACCAATTAAAAAATTTCGTTAATCAACGCAATGGTTTTTTCATCCTCCTGATCGTGCTTTTCTGGTTAAAAACCTTGTTTGCTTATTATGTTGATTTTTCTTTAGGTGTTAGCGGTATTTTTCAACACTTTATTCTATGGTTGAATCCGTTGGCAACCACCCTACTTGTTTTCGGACTAGCTTTATATATTCAGCGACCATTCTGGCGTTATTTTGGACTGATGATCTTAGCTACCGCCAATACAGCACTATTGTACTTTAACGTTATCTATTACCGTCAGTTTACAGATTTTATGACCATCAATACGATTTTAGGCTATTCAAAAGTCTCCGAAGGTTTAAGCGGTAGTTCGCTGGCTTTGGCGCGACCGTATGATGTTTTATACTGGTTAGATCTGATCGTCCTAGTCATTTTATTACTTGCCCGTTTGATCAAAATTGATCAGCGACCGGTGCCGCGACGTTTTCCCTTTGCTATTACGTCCGTAGCGGTATTACTTTTTTCAATTAATCTCACACTTGGTGAAGCTAATCGGCCCCAGTTATTAACACGAACTTTCGACCGCAATTACATTGTGAAGTATTTAGGCTTAGATGCATATACGGTTTATGATGCCGTGAAAACTGCACAAAACAATCAGACCCGGGCTTCCGCAAATGGTTCCGATCTAACTAATGTACTTTCCTTCATCAACCAGCATTACGCTGCGCCTAACCCAAAGATGTATGGTATCGCCAAAGGTCGCAATGTGATCATTATTCATCTGGAAAGTTTCCAGCAGTTCTTGATCGATTATAAAGTTGACGGCCGCGAAGTCACACCATTTTTAAACAGTTTGTATCATGATGATCAAACTTACGCGTTTAGTAATTTCTTCCATCAAGTTGGTCAAGGTAAAACAAGTGATGCCGAGAATATGCTTGAAACCAGTGTTTACGGTCTACCACAGGGCTCAGTTTTCACCGCCTTAGGTTCGGATAATACTTTCCAAGCTGCGCCAGCCATCCTGCAGCAAAAAGCTGGTTATAGTTCCGCTGTTTTCCACGGTAACGTTGGCTCATTTTGGAACCGCGATAATGTTTATAAAAATATGGGCTACCAAAACTTTTTTGATGCTTCATATTTCAATACGACGGGTGACCGCTCAGAGCAGTACGGCTTGAAGGATAAATTATTATTCCACGACTCAGTTAAATATTTAGAACAGCTGCAACAACCTTTTTATGCTAAGTTCATCACTGTCACCAACCATTTCCCGTTCCCGTTGGATAGCGAAGATACTGATTTTCCTTTACCGACCACTGATGATAAGGCTGTTAATAACTACTTTGGTACCGCTCATTATCTCGATCAAGCGTTACAAGAATTCTTTGCTTATTTAAAGGCTAGTGGTTTGTATGACAACTCAATGATCGTCCTTTATGGTGACCACTATGGTCTTTCCAATAGTGATAATTTAAGCTTGGCCGAGTTACTAGGTAAATCATCCGATACTTGGAATGATTACGATAACGCGCAGCTACAACGAGTGCCACTGATGATTCATATTCCGGGGCAGCATGATGGTGGTATTCAGAAACAATATGGTGGCGAGATCGATGTTTTGCCGACGATTGAACATTTATTAGGGATTGATAATAAAGGCTACATTCAGTTTGGTACTGATCTGTTTTCACCACAACATGATCAAGTTGTTGCCTTTCGTAATACGAATTTTGTCACCCCTTCCCATACAGTGATCGACGGTACGATCTACAACAATAACGGCGACGAGATCACCCATCCGTCGACTGAATTGCAAGCGACGATCAAACGACAACAGACTAAAGTTCAAAATGAGTTACAGCTTTCTGATGCGGTTAATAATAAGAATTTGCTGCGCTTTTACACGCCGACTGGCTTCAAGCCCGTTGATCCAGAAAGTTACAACTATAAAAACGATTTTGCCAGTTTGAAACTTGCTGGCGAGAAGCTTGGTAAACTATCAACTAGCCTTTACGCTAAAAATGGTGATCGTACAACTAGCAATCACTATAAAACTGATGCGGCTGAGCTTTCTGATAGTAGTTCAGATAACGATTCCGCTAACAATTCTGATAGTGACTCAAATAGCAACTCAATGGACTATTCTAGTGCTATGAGTAGTAGTATGACTGGTCAAAACTAACATATTACGTTATATTTATGAAAATGGATTAATACGAGCCATATTGCTTATTTTTCGCAATATGGCTCGTATTTTTTATTTACATTTTAATGTTAACTTGTTTATTTACCTGATTCGCTATTTTAGTTAGGGAACTTCACACTTTTTTCAAGATATTTTTTTATAATGGGTTGTGTAATGAGGTGAGCTTATGCGGGTCGTGCAACGGGTATTTGCTAGTTTACGTTATCATTGGCGTTATACCGCCGTTTTCGGCGTATTCACCATGTTATTTCTAGTTAGTAGTCTTTCAACCTTGATCGTCCATGATATTCAGGGACATGCGTTAGGCTTATTTGAGCAGCGCATCGATATTATTGATCGTAAATCACAAATCTTAACCCGCTGGTCGCTTTTGCGCCAGCTACTCCATGTACGACAGTCAATCGTTATTGATACACAAAATTTCTATTTTATTTTATTTGGAAGTTTTGCCTTATTGATCCTGATTCTTAGTGTCATTACATTGATTCAGCGTAAACACGAATTTGCAATTTATCAGTTAGCTGGTAAAAGTAACGCTGATATTAGCTTTCAGTTCGCCCTAGAAAACCTCTTTTCATTTTTAATTGCTTTCTTCATTATAACGATCATTTTATTAGTCGTTCAAAGTTGGTATTTAGATGGTTTGATCCAATTAAATCAATACTGGTTCACCGAAAAATTACCGACTAGCCTAAAAACACTATTAACAAGTAACTCTGAACAAACTTGGCAAAAGTTCAACCAACTTTTTCAGCACCAATTCACTACCTTCAATGGCCACCTTTTACTATTTGATCAAGGTAGCCACAATGCTTTGGGATTAGCCGATTACGATCGTTACTTATGGGCGTTGCTCTGGCAAGGTAGTGGTTTAGTTTTTGCCATCAGTTACTTGAGTACTTCATTTTATAGTTGGCGGACTAGTCGCCAAGCATTGAATTGATCTAAGTAGCATCCCCTCTATAACCATTCTAAAATTATCGAATGGGCAACCTTTCGCGTCACTCTCTAGTAAAGGAGCAAGCTTATGTTCTCTTTCTATCCAACTAAAAATCAAATTAATTTTATAGATAAGTGGCAAACAGTCTTCACACCCGCTCAACTTTACTTCATCCATGTTCCACTAGCTGCGCAACGTCAGCAGATCATTAAATACTATCTAAAGTTATTTACTCAGCACCATTTAAATAAGCGATTAGGCATCATCACAGCGCACAAAGATATTTTACTACCCTATTTAAGCGTTCGGGAAAACATTATGCTTAATTTAAATGGCAGTATTAAGAAAAAGCAACGCCAACTACAAACTGCACATGATCATGCTTTTTTTGAAAAGGATGCCGGTGAGCTAACGGCGAGTGAGCGATTTTATGTACAACTTTATCGTAACGTTTTTGCTGGTAAGGATATTATCTTAGTTGATGCCAGTCTTGACGAATACCCTCCAGCAGAAATGCGTGCTGTTCTGGTTAAATTGAATCAACTAGTGGTTTCTAGTGCTATTACAATTATTTTTTTAACTGCTAACCAAGAATTATTGACTAGCGAACGCGAACAAAGCCTACGCACCGCCCCGTTCTTAGAAGAAACACCAAAAAAAGTGTAGCCATCCCCACTTTCTCGTGGTGAGTGACTAAACTTTTTATTTTTCTGTCGTAGTTTCTGCTCGGCTAGCAACCTCATCGGGAAAACTAATTGTAAAGGTCGTTCCAGCATTAAGTTTGCTGGCAACTTTGATCTCGCCGCCATGCAGTTGTACTAACTGATGAACGATAGCTAAACCTAAACCAGACTCACCGTACTTGGTATTTTTACGTGATGGATCAGCCTTATAGTAACGTTCCCAAATATTTTTAACTTGATCAGCTGACATCCCGATCCCCGTATCTTGAACCGTAAAGATGGTTTCGTGATAACCATGTTTTGCCGTGATCGTGATCGTTCCATCTTTAGTAAATTGAATTGCGTTTTGGATCACGTTAAACATCACTTGCACAAAACGATCGTAATCCGCATAAACTTGAACGGTTGGTCCTGGGGTTAAAATCAAATCATCATTGGCGTCATTGGACTTTTTGGTCAATTGCATAATAATATTCTGCAAGGCTTCAGTCGCATTAAAATTACGTCTGGACAAACTGATTTGATTGGTGCGAATTTTTTCGTAATCCAAATTTTCATTAACGATGCGGATCAAACGCTTAGTTTCATTTTGCATCAGCTCAATGCTTTTACCACGCATATCTTCTGGAATTGCATCGTACTGCAATCCTTCTAACAGACCGTTGATCGTCGTTAGTGGCGTCCGCATTTCGTGTGCAGCATCAGCCATGAATTGCCGCCGCCGTTCTTCTTGGCGCTTGATCTCATTCCGTGAGTCGCGCAATGAAGTCGTCATTTGATTAAAGTCGACCGCTAAATCATCCAGCTCATCATGATGTTTAGAATCAATTTGAACATCAAAATCGCCTTTGGCTACCTTATGGGCGGCACCCCGTAATCGGTTGATCCGCAGAATTTGATACTTAGCTAACCAAAAGCTAAGTGCCACTGCCGCTACACTGGAAATCAATAGCGCCATAAATAGATTATGCTCAATCTTAATAATATTGGCGTGCACATTGGAAACCAGTGAACCGACCGAAATAACTGCCTTCAAATCACCATCATAAAAATAAGGCACTAAAACATCAGTCATTTCCTGCTGATTATTCAGTACATTAGTTCCGTGATCAGACTTACGATAAATGCGTTTGCCTTGCCGCAGCTTACGCCAATCTGTTTTTGTTAACTTACGCGCTAACTTAGGTCCATTGGCATTAGCAATTGGATAAATCATCTGATTTTTGTCGTTAAAAATTGCAAAATGCACCTTTTGATGGGATAAAACAGCTTCACTATTACTGAGCATACTAACCTGGAAGCCTGTAAAGGTATTGGTTGTTTTATCGACCGTCATCGCTTGCTGCATTAGACTGTCGGCATAACCTTCCAACTGATCCCACGTATTTTCATAGACCATTTTATCCGTAAATTGAACGAAGAAAAGACCCACGACTAACAATGTCGTCATGATCACGGCAAAAAAAGCCAGCATTTGCTGATAGATCAGTTTCATTGAGCCGTCACATCGGAATCATCGAATTTATAGCCGACACCCCATACCGTTTGAATGATTTGGGGGCCGACTTTTTCGATTTTTTGACGCAGCTTTTTGATGTGGGCATCAACAGTTCGCTCGTCACCATAATATTGATAATCCCACACCAATTCTAACAACTGTTCTCGCGAAAAAACTTGTTTGGGTTTTTTGGCTAGGGTATGCAGTAAATCAAATTCCTTCGGTGTCAATCCTTCGATTGGTTTACCCGCTAAATAAGCTTCACGGGTCTTAGTACTTAATTTGAAGTGATCGGTCACCACATCAAAATCGGTTTCAGCATTATCATTATCAGTCTCATTACTCGCTTCGCCTAACTCAGCCCGCCGATGCAGAGCCTTGATCCGCGCAATTAAGGTCATGGGGCTAAATGGCTTGGTCACATAGTCATCAGCACCGATTTCCAGTCCCAACACCTGATCGCTTTCCGAATCACGCGCTGTTAACATGATCATCGGTACCGTTTTAGAAATCTTACGGATCTCCTGGGCAACTTGCATCCCGTCCATTCCCGGCAAGTTAAGATCCAAAGTAATGATGTCCCAACTATCCGGTGCCGCTTTAAACATATCCAGTGCTTCGTTACCGTCATAGGCGAAGCTAACTTGCCATTCTTCCTTAGTAAAAAACATATTCATCATTTCGGAGACTGATTTATTATCCTCGATCATTAATAAGCGCATATTCATATTTCCTCCGTTTGTCATCATTTTACCACGAGCATTTACGTCATCCGTAAACAGGTCCCCTAACCCGTCCATCAATTCATATTGCCCTTATTATACAATATCTAGCAGTTATTGTGGGCCTTTGCCAAAAAAGTTGTGCTAACTTCACTAACTATTCACATTTCTGTCTAAGTTCCATGGCTGTCTTTTCGGAAAACTTTTTGCTACACTGAATAATGACTTTTAATTTATTTTAGAAAGCAGTGAAAAAATGACCTATCGTGCGTTAGTTTTCTTCGACTTAGATGGCACTTTAATGAACCCACAATCACAGCTTGATGCGGATGTCCGCGCCGCTGTGCACAGCTTACGCGATCAGGATATTTTGCCGGTCATCGCTACTGGCCGCTCCCGCGGAGAAATTCCCGAAATCTTTGAACAAGCTGGCATTGATACTTATGTTGCCCTTAATGGTGGTGTCATTGTCTACAACGGCCAACCGATCTATGAAGGCGCCATTGCCCCCGCTACCATCGAAAAAATGCTCACAGTCACTGAATCACATGGTGATGCATTGGCCTACTATAATGGCACTGATTTTCGGATTTCACGGTTAAATGACTTAGTTAAAGCGCAATACGATTTTGTCAGCACCCCTTACCCACAGGTTGAACGTGATTTCTACCAAACCAATCCGGTGGACATGTTATTAGTGATCACGGTTGATAACGACAAACGTTATACCTATCCTTATGGCGATGAGCTCACTTTTTATCGCAACACCCCTTATGCTTTGGATACCGTCTTAAAAGGCGAATCCAAACAATTCGGGATCAGAACATTGATCGATAAAATGGGTTTGGCTGACGTACCCACCTATGCCTTTGGCGACGGCGTCAATGATATTCCGATGTTGAACACCGTCGATCATCCGATTGCCATGGGCAACGGGATCACTGCAGTTAAGGATCGTGCCGAATACATTACCGCTAAAAATACTGAAGGTGGCATTATTCAGGGCTTGCGCCATTTTGAATTACTACCATAAGCTAAAAAATACGCCAGTCAAATTGACTAGGCGTATTTTTGTAACTTCAATTTAAACGACTTCAACATGTAAAACATTTCGTTTAGCCCAGCCAATCGCCAACATGCCTTTGTGGACGGCGAACGTGATCACTGCTGGCAGTAAGACACAGGTACCCATGTAGACCCAGAACATATGCATATTTTTCGAGGCAAACGTGATCGGTGCAATAAACGAATTCAAGCCTAAACCGCCTAACTCATAATTAGCCCGGAAACCGAAGCCCATGATTGCGATCGGTGCCGCCACAACAGCAGCAACAAACGGTGGCAGCGCCATTTGCGGATGTAGTAACAGATTAGGGAATTGAATCTTCGGCGTCAATACTCCTTGGGCGATATTAGCACCTAAATTATTTTCGCGCCAGGACATCACGGTAAAACCAACAAATTGTGCCGTAGTTCCGACCAAAGCAGCAGCGGACGACATTGGATCCAACATCAACGCGATCGACAATGCCGCTGACGATGCCGGTGTCATTAAAAATAAACTCCACGTCAATGAGATAACCATTGAGCCAACCAATGGATTAACTTGCATCGAATTAGCTAAAAAAGCCGAAACTGCTAATAAGGCCGGCGTTGTGACTGCAGCCAATCCTAAGCCAGTGATTCCACCGACCAAGGTGGCCGCCAGCGGTACCAACATCATATCTAGCGGCGTTTTCCCCGTTAAATATTTACCGACTAAAGCTGCCACCAAACCGGCAGCAACGGCTGAAATCGGCTGACCCGTAGTGAAAACACCAGAGCCAGCAGCTTGTAGTAACGCATGACCAGTAGCAGTGGTCCCTTTAGTTGCTGCATCAGTAAAAAATACCGCATTTGACCCCACGGTTGCCGCAATCATACTGGAAAACATAACTAAACTATTGGTCCGTAATTGCATCGCAATTGCCGCGCCAAAAGCCGGCGCTAGCATGATTTTAGCCATCGTTCCTACCATATGCAACGCTGGCCAATGGACAAAGTTTGCGATTGATTCGATCAACAAGCCGATTCCTAGCATCACGAGAATTGCATTAGAAACCCCAGCTGATACTTTATAAACGTAATCTTTGATCGATAACTTCTCCTGATTTTGCGCCGTCTCTATCATCATAACGCCCCTTTTCATAATCTAAATAGCATTTATTTCTAATTTAAATGAGAATTTTTTAATCTTGTTCATGAAATTAAACCATGAAACTGTAGTGGTCGTCAATAACCAACACTAGATTGACATCTATTTGTAATAGATAGCGTTTGCTTATTTATGAGTTTATTCTCATTTAATGTACAGGAAACAAAAAAATAGCAGCTTGATCAAGACTCGATCAAACTGCGATTTTTGCTTATTTATTCTTAAAATTAATCATAAATGCTAGTAGTTGTTCCTTGGTCAATTTCCCAGCCAACGCCATTTCATCATTGATGCGTACAGCACCGTGCGTTTGCAGTGCCGGCAAAACTTCACCGATCGTCTGATTACTGTCAAACACCGGTAATTGTTGATCTGCTGCCGTTAATGGTTCTAAGTAGCCTAACACTTTCAAGCGGTTGAGGTAAACCCCATAAATGTCATTAGTTTGGGCTGAGGCAAACATTTTACTGACAAATTCGTTGGCCGGTTGCTGGGCAATTTCGTCAGGCGTACCGACCTGCACTAGTTGCCCATGTTGCATCACGCCAATACGATCGCCTAATTGCAATGCCTCATTCATATCATGGGTAACAAAAACAATCGTACTGTTTAATCGCTGATGGATCTTCAAGGTCAACTTTTGCAGCTGCTCACGGGAAATTGGATCCAGCGCACTAAACGGCTCATCCATCAATACCACTTTCGGTTGCCCCGCAAAAGCACGAATGATGCCGACACGCTGCTGCTCACCACCAGATAAATCACTGGGTAAGCGCTGTTGATAAGTTGCTGGATCTAGGCCAACTTCATTTAGTAAGTCCTTGACCCGAGTTTTGATCTCCGTTACTGGCATACGTTTCATTTCTGGGATCAAGCTAATATTCTGACCGACAGTCATGTTGGGGAACAGCGCGATCTGCTGTAAAACATACCCCATCTGTAACCGCAATTGACGTAACGGTAATTCATTCAAGGGTTGACCATGATAATAGATTGTGCCACTGGTTACCTCTTCAAGTCGATTGATCATTTTTAAAGTCGTTGTTTTACCACTACCGGAAGCGCCGACCAGTACAAATAATTCGCCAGCCTGAATCGTCAAATTAAGCTGCTTAACCGCATAATTTTCACCAAACTGTTTACTAACTTGGCGAAATTCGATACTCGATTCGGTTGTCATCAGCGGTCACCTCCCAATAAATGATGTGTCACTAGATACTGATGTGCGACTTTAGCCGCTGATTTGCGTTTAACGTTAACTTGATAATTCATTTCCTGCATATCCGCTGCAGAAATCTTACCCTGCAAACGATTCAAACTACGTACGATCTCGGGATGAGCCTTAGCTGTTGCTGTCCGCAGCAATGGTGCCCCCTGGTAAGTCGGGAATAGATGACGATCATCCTTTAACACAACAAGATCGTATTGGCGAATCTGAGAATCAGTCGAATAGCCATCGGTGACATTGACTTTATCTTGCTGCAAGGCTTCATAACGCAGATCAGCTGACATCGACTGCGTCTTGAAGCTAAGACCGTAGCGTTGCTGGATTCCTTTATAACCGTCAGTTCGATCCAAAAACTCCAGATCAAAACCAGCGTTGATCTTCCCTTTGACTTTGGCTAAATCACTAATACTATGCACATCATATTTATTGGCAAATGAACGCTTCACCACTAAAGCGTAAGTATTATTATATTTTAACGGCGCTAAATAAGTTAAGTCATCCTGTTTTTGCAGTGCGGTTTTAGCTTGCTGGTAAATTCCATTAGCACTAGTTGCCGTTTTGGTTGGCTTTTTAACCAAACTTTCTAAAACTGTGCCAGTAAATTCAGGATAAAGTGTGATCTGTTTTGATTTTAGTGCACTAAATAGGAACGAGGTTTGGCCGAAATTGGGCTTTAAGGTTACTTTAACATTGTCGTTATCGGATTCGATCAAATCGCGATACATGTTGATCAAAATCTCTGGCTCGGAGCCTAGTTTACCGGCAATCGTGATCTCGACTGGTTGCGGACGCACAAGTCGATAAACACCAAAGCCACCGCAGCCGACCACAACCACTGCCAACGTAATCAGCAATGGCTTGATTTTAATCCGCTTGACACCCCGTAAAGCTAAACTTAGAACGATTGCTAATAAAGCAGAAGCCAAAGCACCGATCAAAGTCATTGTATTATTGTTGCGATTGATCCCTAATAAAATAAAAGTCCCTAGACCACCAGCACCAATCAAAGCAGCTAGTGTTGCAGTCCCAATGATCATCACTAAAGCGGTGCGAATCCCGGATAAAATCATTGGAAAAGCTAATGGCAGTTCAACTTTACGCAGTTTTTCCCAGCGCGTCATCCCAAAAGCCGTCGCCGCTTCTTCTAGTGAAGGATCGATCTCAGTTAGTCCAGTATATGTATTTTGAAAAATTGGTAACAAAGCATACACCACTAATGAAATCACTGCTGGCACACTACCGATACCAACTAACGGAATCAGCATCCCTAATAAGGCCAACGATGGGATCGTTTGTAAAACACTAGCCAACTGCAAAAATACGTTGGCCGTTTTTGGCCGTGGAATCACCCAAATCGCCAATGGCAACGCAATTACGATCGCAATTGCTAATGAGATCACCGATAACAACAGATGCTGCCCTAATGCAGTCAGTAATGCCGCGCGTTGGGTCACTAGCGTTTGCAAAAAGTTCGCCAAGAAAGTCGCCTCCTATATATAAAAAACCCGCAACTGCTTCACTAATGTGAAAGTTACGAGCTTCAATTCATCACATAAACTAAATTATTACTGCCACTTAAAAACTATACATAATAGTAGCCAAGATCACTGCCTGGTGACGGATAAGCTAATATTTGTTGACCTAATTGAGCCTTAGTCATTGTCATCAATAAAGTTAAATAATTGATCACTTCTTCAGCAATACTGGCATAAACGACTGCCCCCACTAAGCGCTGATCAGTACGTTCAAAAATGGTCGTTACTTTAGCCGTTGGTTCCTTGATTCGATTAAAAGTATACCACTGCGTCACATCTTGTTCTAAGATTTGGTAACGTTCTGGTTGTTTTTTAGCATCAGCTAATTTTACACCAACCTGAGCAATCTGCGGACTGGCATAAACGACTTGTGGTGTAAATGGATACTCAATAGCAGTCGCTGTAGCAGCTAAAATAGTGTGCGCCACATAACGGCCTTCAAAACTGGCTACCGGCGTCAGTTTAGGTTGTTTTTTAGCAATTACATCACCTACTGCATAGACATGCGGATTAGTAGTCCGCAAATGATCATCCACTGTAAGTCCTTTGGCAGTAGCTGCAATACCAGCCACTGCTAAGTCAAGACTAGCTAATTGTGGACGACGCCCACTAGCTGCAAAAACTGCATCAACGTTCAACTGTAAAGTCGTATTGGTCGCCAAACTATAACGATCATCATGCTTAGTGACTGTGGTCAATTCGGTATCCCAATGGAACGTGATTCCTTTGGCAGTCATTGCTGCTGAGAGCAACTGCGTGTAATCCTCCGGAAAATCGCGTAAAATCCGCTGATTATGTTGTAGAATATGCACTTCGGCTCCAGCACTAGCCGCAATATTAGCTAATTCCAAAGCCACGTAACCAGCACCAATAAAGGCGATCCGCCGTGATAACGTCGGCAAAGCTAAGAAATCAGTACTAGTTTGCAGATACTCGCGCCCATTAATTTCAGGTACTACCGGTGCTTGGCCAGTTGCAATAATAAAATGATCAGCTTGATAACGTGTTTGATCTACTTGAATTTGATCAGCAGCCACAAAGCGTGGTTGCCCATGTACTGTAGTAATATTAGCCGCCTGTAGTCCAGCTAAAGTCCCACTAGGAATTTGATCCGTATAAGCGCGCTTAAACGCCATTAATTCTGGCCAATCGATCTCTGGCACACCTTTCAAACCAAATTGCTGTAAATGATGTGCTTGATCTTGAGCTTCAACGGCTGAATAAAGCATTTTCTTAGGATCACAACCACGATTAGGGCAAGTTCCACCCCAAAGGTTATTTTCAATCACTAAAACATGTTGTTGTTTAGCTAATGCATAAGCCGCCGCATTACCACCTGGCCCAGCACCAATAATGATCGTATCAAATTTAGTTGTCATACCCTGCCTCCATCTAAGTAACGCGTTTTTCTCTGCCTAAAATCAATTTTTACCGTGATATCTATAGTAAGTTTAGCACACTACTTAATACGAATACTCAAAATATGCTTACTATGACATTAGCAAAGGTAATTCAGCCGTTCCAAAATAAGGACCTTCTAGATAATCAACATAATCTTGGTTCTGTAACCAAGTAAACATGCTTTCATCAGCCACACCCGCTACAATAAATTCAATTTTCCAATTAGTTGCGATTTCACCCCAAAACTGAATGTCCTTACTCAACTCAGGCGGCATTCCAATAGCATCGGTCGTGGACTGAATGGTCAATTTGATTCCATCAATGTATTGCAAACTGGCATTAACTTGTTCAAAATGACGATTGCTACCAATTTGACTGAGTACGATTTTAATCCCACTTTCATGATAAAATGCTGCCATTGGAATCAATAGATCCAGCACTGGAATGCGATCAATCTCAATATACATAATTTCCGGACCATTCGGACTGTTAAAGAATTTAACTAATTTATCGGCAGTAGTCTGGTTAAGAAAGTTAGCGATCGATAACGACACAACGATCGACTGACAGCGACTATTGACTAAGACATCACGCATCAATTCAATCCGCGTATTAATATTCAAATGCCGCTGTTCTGGAATCACCCAAGTTTGTTTCTCACGATCATAGCGCCGCAAAGTTAATTCATTAGCTGCTCGCCGCTCATCGGCATCACGACCGCTAGTATAAATCCCCTCAACAAAATAAGCATAATTTTCCCGCTTTGAATCATCTTGTAGTTGCTGCGTTTTGCCATCGACGGTGATCGTATCCCGACCATTCTTTTTACTAATATATAATGAATGATCGGCACGCTTATAAACATCATCAGGTGATTGATCGTGATCTACTAATTCCGTCAAGCCAAAGGATACGGTAATTTTGATCGTGTCCTTATCATAGACGTACTCAGCAGCACGCACGGTCCGCCAACAATGGATCAAGATCGCTAATATTTCCTGCGCCGAACTATCAGGAAAGACTAAAGTGAATTCCTCGCCACCCGTACGATAAAGTTGATAATTTTCACTATATTGCAATAGAACACGCTTTAGGGCGTTAGCAACCTCAGTTAATACTTGGTTACCGGCTAAATGACCATATTGATCATTGATCAACTTAAAATGATCAATATCCATCATGGCAATTGCCAACGGTTGATGCCCAGTACGTGCAATCCCAAAGGCGTTAAAGATCTCTTTCTGATAAGCCGTAAAATTCTTGGTATTAGTCAAACGATCATAATTGGCTTGATGAGCAACTTGCTCATTGTGCGCCCATAAATTCTGCTGTCGCCCAGTAGACAATTTCATGACGAAGAACATCAAAACAGCTTCGATTGAAACTGCTGGCGTCATAACCATGCTGGCCGAATGGGTCGGTAGCGTAAACCAAAAATCGATTGCCACAATTGACGATACTAATAAGCGTAACGGGAAGCGCGATTCGATCGTATGCCGAAAACGCCAGACCACAACCAAAATAATCACCAGAATGATCATTGAAATGGCAAAACGATCAACCATAAAGTGACCCATATGGTGCATTGCCCAAACCGTGATCAACGCCACACAACGAATCAAATACTCACCAAAATTAATTTCTTCATCAAGCAACGAGAAAACTAAGATGAACAGACCAATATTATGGTACATCATTGAAGTGCTACCGCCGAGATAACCAGCAAAATGTAATATCGAGCCTAACCCGATAGCTAAAACAATCAAAGCGACCCGTAACCAAATACGTTCGGTACGCGAACGCTCCGAATCACTAAATGCACGATTCCAAACTTCAGTATAAAAGCTTACGAACCCCGCAATAAAAAATATTGCGACGGTCAGCTGTGCTGCCCATGACATCGCAACTACTAATAGATTTGTTCCATCTTCCACTGTGTGGTCCCCCAATACGAACAGGATACCGACCTTTAGCTATTAGATAACGCATAATACTAGCGCATGATTAAAGCCCTAGATATCAATTACCTAGGGAGTACTAAAAGCCACTATCACTGCAAAAATTACTTTAGTTGTGACATTAAATACTAATCGAACTGAACTGGTCATCAATGGACTATACCAATATACAAAGAATATCTTTATGCATCTGGCATTGATTTGAGCGAACGCAATTGCATTTCCGCTGACAAACCACACCCAAAAATAACGATTGATCAGTATAATAAAATATTTATAGAAAAATAAAATAAAAATTTATTTGCCAATAATTTTTCAATTATTTATTCAACAAAAATGAATAGTTAGAACTACTATATAAGCTAAGCAGCACACGTTATATCTAAATTAAAAAGTCTCGGTAGCCCCTATTTATTAGCGCTTTCAAGAAAATGAAGCACTTGCTAGGTCTAACTAAACAATCACCAATAATTAAATAGTATACCCAAAATCAGTTTTAAGTCACTGAAGTGAACCCCCGGTATTGGACCAAAATCCAATACCGGGGGTTTTACTATGACCAAATATACCAAGCAGTTTAAACTACATGTTGTTCAAGACTATCTGACTTCTTCATTAGGTTTTATCTTGATCGCCAGAAAGTACCAGATCAAAAGTCATGCGACCGTTAATAAATGGGTCCGGCAATACCAGCGTTTCGGTGTTAGGGGGCTTGAGGTTCGCCGACCAGAGAAAGTTTATGATGGCACTTTTAAGGTGACTGTTTTAAACTGGATGAAAACGAATCAGGCATCCATAACTGAAACTGCCCTTAACTTTGATATTTCTGCGCCGTCAACTATTTGGCAATGGCAACGAACTTTCGAAAATGAAGGTCTTGATGCCTTGTTTCGTAACCGAGGACGGTCAAAAATTATGTCAGCTGATAAACAAAGCAAGAAAACGAAACAACCAGATGAATTAACCCGCTTACGTGACGAAAACGAATTACTAAAGATCGAGAATGAATACCTAAAAAAATTGAAGGCCTTGGCTCAATCACAAGTAGACAACGAGCACAAATCATCCAAGAACTAAGGCCTAATTATCGGCTCGGTAAGATCCTTAAAGTCGTTGGCATGGCCAAGAGCACCTATAGCTACGCGATAAAGTCTGTCCCAACTGAAAACGATCCGGATGCGATCCTTAAACAAACCATTACAGACATTAAAGCTAACGCGACTGCGGCCGGTTACCGCCAGGTCACTGGCCAATTGGGTGAAATGGGGCTGGTGGTCAATCATAAGAAAGTCCTGCGTTTAATGCGTGAACTAAACCTGTTATCAACGGCATATAATAAGCAAACCCGTAAGTATAATTCTTACAAAGGAACGGTTGGAGCTGTCGCTAAGAATCGACTTAAACGACGCTTTATGACCAATCGACCGTATCAAAAGTTAACGACGGATATTACTGAGCTTCGTTGGGGCAATAAAACGATTGAAGAACGGGCTTACTTTACGTGTGTTTATGATCTATTTTCCGGTGAAGTCCTGAGCCATGATATTGCTTTAAAACCAACTGTGACGTTCACCACCGATGTTTTAACAACAGCGATCAACCTGATTCCCAAACAACTAGGTTATCGGACAACGGTCCACTCTGACCAAGGCTTTCAATATCAAAATCCACGTTGGGTCCGTATTTTAAAGCAACAACATCTTTTCCAGAGTATGTCACGCAAAGCAACCTGCTTAGATAATGCGGCCATGGAAAGCTTTTTTCACATTCTAAAAGCAGAAGTTTATGATCAAAGACAGTTCGATACCTTGGCGGAATTAACCCAAGCCGTAGCGAACTGGATTCAATATTATAATTTCACGAGAATCAAAACAAAACTGGGTGGTAAGAGCCCGGTTAAATACCGTGTTCTTACCACCCAGAAAGTTGCTTAAAGTTTCGTCCAATATTTGGGGTTCACTTCACACTATTATTTTTTTATTTATATGATTATCATACCACTATTTTTAAAATCAATATATTGTATTTCAAGTTATTTATTTAGAAAAGCAAAAAGTTCAGTGATTTTATGTTGCTAAATAACATAAAATCACTGAACTCTATTTCCGCCTGATCAACCTAGCGTTTCAAATAAATCATTTAAAGCTTCACTCATCGTTGGATGGGCAAAGATTTGATCACGCAGTACTTGGTATGGTAAATGATGATGCATCGCTAATGAGATCAAATTGATCACCTCATAGGCTTCTTCACAATACAAGGTTGCACCAAGGATTTGATCATCCGCCGCAACTAATGCTTTCAAATAGCCAGCTGGATTACCTAAAATATGTGCTTTAGGCATTGCCCCTGCCGGGATTTTGGCCACACGATAAGCAATTCCCTGTGCTTTAGCTTGTTCCTCATTTAAACCAATTGTTGACAATGGTGGGTTTAAAAAGACCGTATGCGGTACTAATTCTTGTTCCTGCAGTGATTTTTTACCAGCTCCCTTTAGTTGATCATAAACGATGCGATAATCGTCTAAAGAAATATAAGTAAACTGTGCCCCACCGCGAACATCCCCCATCGCCCAAACATTCGCAACCGTTGTCCGTAAATGATCGTCAACAACAATACCGTGTGCATCAGTTTTAATTGCGGTATTTTCTAAACCTAAGCCAGCAATATTAGCTGCACGCCCGGTTGCAACTAATATCGTATCGGCGACAAACGTCTGCGGCTGACCAGCAACAGTTGCTGTAATCTCAGCATGCGTACCCACATCAGTGACTCGAGTAACCTGAGCGTCTTGAACTACCTCAATGCCAGCTTGATCAAACTGTGCATGGACAGTTTGGGCGACTTCACGCTCATCACGAGCCATGAACTGTGCTTTATTGTCTAAAATTGTAACCTGAGCCCCAAATTGCTGATAAGTCGTTGCAAATTCCAGACCGATATAGCCGCCACCGATAATAACTAATTTCTGTGGTAACCTTGCCTGATCAAGCATTTCTGTACTGGTGACCATAAATTTACTATCAACTAATCCAGGAATAGCTGGCAAAATTGCTTTAGCCCCAGTATTGATGAAAATTCGTTCGCCATGAACTTGTTCAGTCTGACCATTAGCATAACTAACCGTCAAGGTATGCTCATCAATAAATTTAGCCCAGCCGGTCAAAACCGTGACCGCTGGAAGATCGGCAATTTTGTGCAAATTTTTTGTTCGTAAACCACCGATCACACTACGCTTGTTTAAAACTGCCTGCTGATAGTTGCGAGTTTGAGTGCCCACTACCGGCGCCATCGATAATGTATAAAGTAATTTCGATGGGATACAGGCAATATTGATACAAGTCCCACCATACATCTGATCAGAGCCTTCGATCATGACCACCGATTCACCCGCTTGCGCTAATTTAAACGCTAAAGTCTTAGCCGCCTTGCCAAAACCGATAAAAACATTCTTTGCTTCACGCATATTATGACCTCCATTATCCGATTGAGACCTATTTACGTTTTAAAGGTAGCACAACCTATTTAAATGTTAAAACAATTAGCTTGTGCACAACAGAATGTAACTAAAAACACCCAACTCACTATATCGTAAGCTGGGTGTCCTTTTAAAATGGAAAACGTACCATCTCGGTGTGGGCACGGCGAGACAGTACGTTAGTGAAGTTTTAATCACCAATTTTTATCAAAACTTAAAGGTTATTCTGATAAAAGTTAATGAAAAAATACCTTGAAAATACTATAACACCTTACGTCGCGTTTTACAACTACTTCAGGTTACATTTTCTTAACAAAAAGTTCAATCTAATACTGATTGCGCGCCAATTAAAACGGTCACATCAACTGTGATCTGCGGAAATGGTTGTGCCAGTAGCTGTTGTAGCTGCTCCGGTGTGGCTTGCCAATGAAGCGGTGTCATCAAAACAAGATCAGCGAAATTTTCTGGGGGAATCGTAAATTGGTAACGAACGCGCTGTGCGGTTACTTGGCGATAACTCTCTTTAAAATGGGCTAGTACTTTCTCATTAGAATAAACTGCCCGCCGGTCACCAGCAAATAAGGCTTGGCGCAATTCACTGAGATAATCAGTATTTGGGATCACTTTGATCACTTGTGCATCTGGCCGCATAATTCGGGCAAACTCCCGATAATTAGATGGTGAAAAAATATTCAAAATAACGTCAAATGTTGCGGCATTAAATGGTAGGTGCGCTAGATCCGCCACACAGAAAAAAGCCGCCGTATCTTGCTGCGTTGCTAAGTTGACCCCCGCTTTAGAAATATCAAACCCGATTGCCGTTTTCAAGTCGGCTTCCAGCTTATGTAGCGGCGTCCCCTCGCCACAGCCGACATCCAAGCCAACACCTGCTTTGGGTAGCTTTTCCCGTACCACATCCAAAAAGCCATCAAATAAGCCTGCTTGCAAAATTCGTCGCCGACTGGCTAACATTGCTGCGTCATACTCACTTTGCACTTGTCGCTGTAGAAAATATAGGGTGCCTTTTTTGCTGAGGTCTAATTGATGACCGTTGGGACAACTCAAACTGTTCTCGATAACTGCATGATAAGCCTCGTGACAAACCGGACATTGAAACAAATTAAGGTGCTGGCGCAAAAACTGCTGACCGCGCTCAATTTTCTTCATTCAAAAATCATTCCTCTAAGTTATTTATGGTACTTCATATTCTACACTGTTATCGCTCAAAGCAAAACACACGAACAATAAATCGAATCAATATAATATTATCCGTTTTTAGTATTGACGTTAGCTTGAAATTGGGTTAGTCTATCTAAGGAACGAAAAATGTGACATTATTTAAAGTTATTGTTCGTGTTTATGTAAATGATGCGCAATTATGAGGAGTTGGCTTACATGCAAGTATTTGATTACGAAGATATTCAATTAGTCCCTAATAAGTGTATCGTTGATAGTCGTTCAGAATGTGATACCCGGGTTACATTTGGGCCACGTACATTCAAAATACCCGTTGTACCAGCTAATATGCAGACAATTATCGACGCACCCCTAGCAAAAGATCTGGCCAATAATGGCTATTTCTACGTGATGCATCGCTTCGAACCGGCAACCCGCGCTGATTTCATTCGTGATATGCATCAAGCTAATCTATTTGCTTCAATTAGTGTCGGCGTTAAACCCGAAGAATATGACTTTATCGAACAATTGGCCACAGCCAAGCTGAATCCAGAATATATCACCATCGATATTGCTCACGGTCATAGTCAACGGGTGATCGACATGATTCAACATATCAAGCGCCACTTGCCGGACAGCTTTGTAATTGCCGGTAATGTAGGCACTCCTGAAGGCGTGCGGGAATTAGAAAATGCTGGTGCCGATGCAACTAAAGTTGGTATTGGCCCCGGCAAGGTTTGTATTACTAAGATCAAAACTGGTTTCGGTACTGGCGGCTGGCAATTAGCAGCACTACGTTTATGCGCCAAAGCAGCTAGTAAACCGATCATTGCCGATGGTGGTGTGCGAACTGATGGTGACATCGCTAAATCAATTCGCTTTGGTGCTAGTATGGTCATGATCGGTTCCCTTTTTGCCGGCCACAAACAGTCACCGGGTAAAACAATCGAACGGGATGGCGAACTTTTCAAAGAATATTTTGGCTCCGCTTCGGAATACCAAAAAGGCGCACATCACAATGTCGAAGGTAAAAAAATGTTAGTCACTTATAAAGGTGATATCGCCGATACTTTAGTTGAAATGCAAGAAGATCTGCAATCGGCAATTTCATATGCTGGTGGCAAAGATCTAAAAGCGTTAACTAAAGTTGATTACGTAATCGTTAAAAATTCGATTTTTAACGGCGATCAATATTAAAATATATCAATAGAAGGCTCCCTTTACCGGCTTATTTACGCTAAAATAATTTATTTTTACTCATAACCAAAAGCACGAAATATGGCAGTCAAGTGTGCTGCGTATTTCGTGCTTTTTTAAATTAAATCCTTTTCAAATCCATGATAGCGTTTTACAATGGATTTATTCTACAGGAAATCAGGCGTTACGATGCAAACATTTCAGGCAAACACTTATCACCTACCACCACTCGCTAGCGAATCAGCACAGGCTATGCGGCAAATTGTAAACGGCTTGGCCAAACCGATTGCCAGCTTAGGCCGTTTAGAGGAGCTTGCCATCCGCTTAGCCGGAATCGAGGCCACAACTAGCTTACGCTTACGGCAAAAAACACTTTTAGTTTTTGCCGCCGATCATGGTGTGACCGTAGAGCACGTTTCAGCAACACCAAAAAAAGTCACTATTGTTCAAGCCGGTAATATGTTGGCCGGACACACTGCCGTGGCTGCTTTAGCAATCGCAGCTCATTGTCAGGTTCAAGTGATCGATATTGGGATCGATTCGCAACGGACTTTTCCTAAGTTGATCAATGCCAAGATTGCTTATGGTACACAAAATATTGCCCAAGGCCCCGCAATGACGCGTGAACAAGCCCTAAAATCGATTAAAATCGGCTATGCTACCGCCCTAGCTGCCATTAATAACGGAAGTGAAGTGTTGGCCGTGGGTGAGTTAGGTGTGGGTAACACCACCACTGCCTCTGCCGTTGTTGCCGCCTGCTTACAATGTAATGCTGCCGAAGTCGTCGGTCGTGGCTCTAATATTTCCGATGCCAAATTGGCCCATAAAATATCGATCGTTCAGCAAGCATTGACGCGCAATCAACCTGATCCCACTGATCCAATCGATATTTTAGCCAAAGTTGGTGGCTTCGAATTTGGCGGTAAAGTCGGTGCCATGTTAGCTGCCGCCGAACATCACACACCTCTGATTTTAGACGGCTTTATTTCCTATGCTGCCGCATTATTGGCACAAAAAATAGCACCAACCATCACTGATTACTTGGTGCCATCCCATGTTTCGCATGAAAAAGGTTCGCAGCGCGCTTTACAACAGCTTGGACTGGAACCCTACTTTGATCTACAATTATGTGTCGGCGAAGGTACCGGCGCCGTTATGCTGATGCCTTGGCTGGATGAACTTGCTGCGATCCTTACCCACATGAATACCTTAGCCGACATGGCGATCATTTATAAAAAATAAATGGTAGACCGTGCCTTAATCGTCTGTCTTGTAACTAATCTTAGTGCCCACATGAAAAGCAGGCTTAACCGTTGTGGTCAAATAAACGCCGTTACCTAGTCGATCTGAAGCTGGTAGCGGTGCAAATAATAAGGTGATATGACCGATTGTCTGCAGATTTTGATTGGCGACATCACCAACGTATGCAATCGTATAAGTGTTTTCATCGATCGTGATCGTATCGCCTTCCGCCAAGGCCAACGTCTTCATTGCCGCTGGCTCACTAAATTCTTGGATCACCGCAATGTCTTGTAACTCAGGCGTTGCTTCTTGGTCAAATAAAATAACTAATGGATCTTCATTTTCAATGGCATGGTTGCCGATTGCAATAACCGTGCTCGTAACTGTACTCATAAAATTTTTCCTCCAATTAAGGTGACGCTTTCAATTAAATTGGCCACCACTACTCATTGCCATTAGTGTATCACAAAAACAGTACCCTCGTTACTCTTTTCCGTGTCTAACCAACTATGCTAAGATAGTGTTAAACGTACTATAAAATAACTGTGAGTCGAAACACAGCTTAATTGATCAACAAACCTAAGCAAGAAGGGATGTTTTATTTTGTCAGTAAAATTATTATTGGGTAGTTACACCCGCAATGCCGGCACTGGTATCTATCAAACCACTTTAGATGTAGAAAAAAAGCAATTAGCACAACCATCAGCTTACATTACGGCCGGCAATCCTACTTATCTGGCCGTTTCACAAGCAAAGCGCTTGTATAGTGTCTTAGCCGAAAAAGATGCTGGTGGCTTAGTCGCTTATGATCTAGCTGATTTTAATGCACCGAAATTGATCAATAAATCAGTTCAACCCGGCTCATCACCTGCATACGTAGCGGTCGATGAAGCACGCCAGTTAGTCTATTCAGCAAAATACCACAGTGGTCAATTATTGATCCACCGTGTTTTGCCTGATGGCGGCCTTGAATTAGTGACAACCGTTACCGATCATGGTCACGGACCAAAACCAGAACAAGACGGTGCACACGTTCATTTTGCCGATTTGACTCCTGATCAACGTTTAGTCACTTGTGATCTGGGCACCGATGAAGTCCACACTTATGATGTCACCGCAGATGGACAAGTTACTGAAGTGGCCGTTTACCAAACTGCCGCTGGATTTGGTCCACGCCATATCGTCTTCCACCCAACTGCACCGATCGCTTATTTAGCTGGAGAATTAGGTAGTGCTGTTGAAGTATTGAATTATGACGCTACCACTGGCCGTTTCACTCATTTACAGACGATCGCAACAATACCCGCTGAACACACGACTCATAATGGTGCTGCCGCGATTCGTATTTCCGCTGATGGTCGTTTCTTATATGTTTCGAATCGCGGTCACGACTCACTAGCTGGCTTTGCGATCAAAGCAGATTACAGCTTAAAATTACAACAATTAATCGCAACCGAAGGCGAATTCCCCCGCGATTTTGCTTTTGATCCAACCGAAAAATTTGTTGTCTGTGCAAATCAAAATACCAGCAATCTAACATTGTTTGCACGTGACGCTAAAACTGGTAAACTAAGCTTACTACAAAAAGATATCGCTTGTACTGAACCAGTTTGCGTGCGCTTTTTGAATTTTTAATTGAAACAATAAAGGAGCTTATCATGCTGATCAAAGAAGTTTGTCTTGAAAACTTTACCAACTTACCACAAGCCATTCGTCAAGGTGCTAATCGCATCGAGCTGTGCGATAACCTAGCCGTTGGTGGGACGACCGTTAGCCACGGTGTAATGGCCGAAACAATGCGTTACGCTCATGAAAAAGACGTTCCCGTTTTTACGATGATTCGGCCACGCGGTGGTAATTTTGTTTATAACGATTTAGAATTACGCATGATGGAGGCTGATCTTTTTACGGCGCAACAATTAGGCGCCGATGGTGTGGTCTTTGGATGCTTAACTAGTGATCATCAGATCGATGAAGAAGCTATGGAAATGCTGCTTGGAGCAGCCGGTGGCATGGAAGTTACTTTCCATATGGCTTTTGACGAAATTGCTGCGGACCAACAGCCTGCAGCAATTGATTGGCTAGCTGAACATCAAGTAACCCGTATTTTGACGCATGGTGGCCCATTAACCGAACCACTTAATATTGCCGCATTAAAGCAAACAATTGCGACAGCTAATGGTCGGCTAACGATCTTACCTGGTGGCGGGATCACTGCCGATAACGCAACTGAATTAGCTACAGAATTAGGTATCCCAGAAGTGCATGGTACCAAAGTTGTTGGTACATTAGGTTGATCAAAAACTCTTGATTTAGTGTGATGAACACGAAGATCAAGAGTTTTTTGATACGCTTTTAAGGCCTTTTCGTAGCTCCATTTTGTTCGTCCCTTTATTGGTCACAAAAAAACGCCTAGTATTTTCACAATACTAGACGACTCACTAAAAAATTTATTGCCATTTTTCGTGAATGAATTGTTCCCGTCCGCCCTGTTCCTCAATCGCATAGCGCCAAGCATTCTTCTTGTAGAAATCTTGGTGTTCTGCTTCGGCTGGATAAAAAGGTTGGGCGTCTTCGATTTGAGTGACGATTGGCTTATCAAAACGACCACTGGCCGCTAATTTAGCCTTAGAAGCTTCAGCAATTTGCCGTTCTGCTTCATTACTTACAAAAATTACCGGCCGGTAACTGTCACCACGGTCCTGAAACTGTCCCATAGCATCAGTAGGGTCGGTTTGCCGCCAATAGCTTTCTACTAGCTGAGCGTAGGAAATAACGCTGGGATCATAGGTGATCTCAACCGCTTCCGTATGCCCAGTTGTATGACTAGCCACTTGTTCATAAGTCGGATTAGCCACTGTACCGCCAGTATAGCCAGAAACAACCTTTTCAATTCCTGGTTGGGTATCAAACGGCTTGACCATACACCAAAAACAGCCACCAGCAAAAATTGCTTTTTCCAAGTTGATTCCCTCCATTATTCAAATAAAAATTGATAATCGCCATAGCCTTGCGCTGTCAAGTCAGTTGCTGGGACAAAACGCAACGCTGCTGAATTAATACAGTAACGTAGCCCACCTTTATCAACGGGACCATCCGTAAAAACATGGCCTAAATGTGAATCAGCATTTTGACTACGAACTTCAGTACGAGCCATTCCCAACGAACGATCAACGTGCTGCTTGATCTGCTTTTTAGCGATTGGCTTAGTGAATGACGGCCAACCACAACCAGCATCATATTTATCAGTTGAACTAAATAACGGTTCGCCGCTGACAATATCAACAAAGATTCCCGGCTGATCAAAATTATCATATTTGCCACTAAATGGCCGTTCAGTTGCAGCATGCTGAGTCACCTCATATGCCTCATCACCGATTCGCTGCCGTAATTCTGCATCGTCTTTTGCCATCATAAAACCGCCTTTCAGTTATTCATTGTACACAATTTGTGTAGACTTTTATATTGAACTTAAATAGAGTTCACGTCAAACATCCAGCTTTTTTTATCACTGCAAAACAAAAATGATCTGCCAACGCAGACCGCTTGATTGTTACTGTACAAATGAGGCAATAAAATACTGGGCAATGCTGAAATAAATCAGCACACTGGTTAGATCACTTAAGGTGGAGATGAACGGACCACTGGCAACCGCTGGATCAAAGCCTAAGCGCGCCATCAAACCAGGAATAAAACTACCTGCTAGATTAGCGACGACAATGGCGCAACACATCGCCAGACCGATCACAAAGCCCAACGTAAAATTATGCTTCCAAACGCCAACCACCAACGTGATCGTAACACCGGTAACTACCCCAGTGATCAAACCAGTTATTAATTCCGCCAATAACGACTGAACAAAGCTGCGTTCCTGATCAGGAAAAGTTAAACGTCGTACCGCCACGGCTAAACTTTGGGTACCAGCATTCCCGGCCGTCCCCGTGATCAATGAAATAAATACCGCCAGCACACTTGCCTCACTTACCAAACTTTCATAGTGATTGATCAAACTGGCAGTTGACATCCCTAAGAATAGTAAAGTAATCAACCACGGTAACCGTTTGACTGCCGCTTTCAATGGATTCTCACTAGTATTTTCCACGTCAACACCGGCCAAACCAGAGTAATCAGATGCTGCTTCGTCATCGATAACATCGATAATATCATCAACCGTGATAATACCCAATAAATGATTCTCGTCATCAGTGACGGGAATCGCAAAGAAATTATAGTCACGGATCGTTTGGGCAACACTTTCTTGATCATCCGTTACCTGCACTGAGATCACCCGTTCATTCATGATCGTGCGCACTTTTTTAGTCTGGTCATTAACGATCAGATCACGTAACGAAATAATGCCGACTAAATGTTGCACCTCATCTAAAACGTAAATATAGTAGATCATTTCGGCATCTTCGGCCTTTTCACGCAAAGTTTGCATAGCGGAGGCCACAGTTTGTTCTGCCACAATCGCCACAAATTCAGTGGTCATGATCGAGCCAGCAGTTTCATCATCATAATGCAGTAAGCTGCGCATATCCACTGCCGTCTGATGTGGCATCTGTGCTAGCAGCCGATTGACGGTTGCTTTATCCAAATGCTCCAAAATATCAACAGCATTATCAATATACATTTCAGTCAGCATCTGCGCCGCAAATTCAGGGCGCATTTCGGCTAAGAACACCGTCAGCTGTGCCTCATCATCGTCAATATCATCAAAAAAGTCCCCGACTTCACTTGCACTAAGTACTTTATATAAGGCCATTCGCTCCGAACGGTTTAAGCCAAGAAAAAATTGCGCTTGCTCCCAAGTATGCAACTCTAAAAAAGCCGCATGAAAAGCAGTGGGATCATTAGCAGCCAACAAGCGTTTTAAATGGCGCAGCTGAGTCAACCAAACCTTATTTTCTATATCTGCCAATTTTCCTCGCCCCTTTACTTATTTGAGAGTATTCAATAATACTTGTAGATCTGCCGGTAGTGGACTCGCCAGATCCAAATCCTTTGCCAAAAATGGCTGATAAAAATGTAACTGAGCACAATGTAGTGCTGGTCGTTGTAAATTTATTATTTGTGGTCCTTGATAGAGTTGATCACCAAGTAGTGGATGTCCAATTGCCGCGAAATGAACCCTGATTTGATGAGTCCGACCAGTATGCAATCGGACTTTGACCAGTGCCGCATTCTTAAACTGCTGCTGGCACCAATATTCAGTCAAAGCGCTACGCCCACCGACAGCAGTCGTCCGCTCAATAAACGACCAAGGGGCTCGTTTGATTGGAAAAGTGATCCGATTGTGAGTATAAGTCAGCTGCCCTTGTACCACTGCTAAATACGTCTTTTGCAATTGTTGTGTGTGCAATTGTTCGCTTAATAACGTATGCGCAAAAGCGTGTTTGGCAAAAATCATCAAGCCTGATGTTCCCCGATCCAATCGCGTCACAATATGAATACCTTGATTTGCATAACCTTGCCGCTGGTAATAACCTAACACACGATTGGCCATCGTGTCCTTAGGATAAATATGACTAGGCAGCGAAGCCACCTGGGCAGGTTTATCGACAACCAGAATATGCTCATCTTCCCAAACCACTTTTAACGGTGTTGCTGATGCCGTCAATGTAGCCGGCGCACCTTCCGGCGGTAATTGGACTGTCAGTGTTTGACCAGTTGTCAACAGCGTCCGCACTGTTACTGGCTGCTGTTCAACACTTAGTTGACCACCATGAAATTTAATTTTCTTGAGTAAAGTACGCGAGATTCCCTGGGCCGTTAAAAAAGTACGCACACTTTGCGGCGCTGCACCGAAATATTGCCATGTAAAAATCATCCGTGCTGCTTCTCGCCAATAAAAGCGTCCTCAACCCGATTCCAGAAATGCGTATGTCGATAACCCGCAAAAGAGATTCGTTGCTTAGCGATTTGATAACGGATCGCCGTGATCAATCGTTTTTTGGGGGCGAAGCGATCAACGGTCATTACATAATCATCCTTACCCTTAGGATCGGGATACAAGTCGATCCATTCATCAGGGGCGATCACAACAGGCGCACTTAACGTCCGGAAAACACGATTATTGATCGACGCGATCTCGGCTAACTGAATTGCTTCTAAGCGTGGATGCAAAACAGCGCCGCCAATTGATTTATTGTATGCCGTTGAACCCGTTGGTGTTGATATACACAAGCCATCACCACGAAAACTTTCAAACAGTTCATCGCGAATATAAACATCAGTAACCATGGTTGCCGAAACTCGTTTCAAAGTCGATTCATTCAGTGCTAAATAATGGGTCACTGAATTATCCCCAGCATAACGAACGCCAACATCTAATAATGGATAACTGATGATCTGCTCACTGCCATCACCCTTTAAACTCGCAACCAATTCATCTAACTCATAATCACGCCAATCAGTATAGAAACCTAAGTGCCCCGTATGCACCCCGATAAAACGGACGCGATCTAACATATGTGCGTATTCATGAAAAGCAGACAATAACGTCCCATCGCCACCGATCGTAATCACAATTTCTGGATTATTTTTAACGACTGAAAAGCCCGCTCGCTTCAGCTTAGCAATTAAATCTGCCGCTGTGTGAACCGATTTAGTATTTGAATTATGAAATACGGTTATCCGCATACGAAAATCCCCTCTATCTCACTTAATAATGACAGTTTTTTAGGGAGTGTCAAGAAGTTTGTGTAAATGAAAATCCCTTCTCCTGGCAAAATAATGTATTAATCGAAAAGTGATTCTAACGTGTCTTTGACTTGACCAAATCCGCGATGGCTACGATTGAAGTACTTTTCGTTATAGCTTATGACTTGAACTCCAATGAAATTGTCTAAAGATTTTTCGTTTGGAAATTGTTCCTTTGGTTTGGTCTTGCGTTTGATTCTTTTGTTCAGTGATTCTAAGATATTGGTTGAATAAATTGTTGGTCGAATGGCCGGGGGAAAACTCAGGAAAGCTAATAGTTCATTTTCAATGGATTTAAGTTGCTGGATCAGATTGGAATACGATTTCCCCCATGCACCATAAAAATCATTTAAGATCTTGTGTGCTGCAGTTACATCGGTCGCTGAATGCAACTCTTTAAAGTCATTTAAGATCGCCTCACGATCTTTTAAACGCACATGCGAACCAATATTGCGCATAACATGTACTAGGCATCTTTGAAATTTAGCTTTCGGGAAAGCGTGCAATAATGCTGGCTGCAGACCAACCATTCCATCTGCAATGATCAACTGGACTTGTTCTAATCCACGTTTTTTAAGATCTTCTGCCATTTCTGACCAAACTCCTGCATTTTCACTTGGAGCGATTCGATAATCAAGAACTTCTTTGATGCCGACAGATGTAATACCTAAAGCAATATAGACCGCTTCTCTTTAAACTGAATCGCGGCGCAAAGGTAAGTAAGTTGCATCTAAGAAAAGACAAACATAGTTTGCCTTAATAGTTCGTTGATGAAAAGCTTCAATCTATTTTGTTACCTGAGCAGTGATATTAGAAACAGTAGTAGGTGAATAATAAGAGCCATACATTTTTTCAATCAAATCTGTAATTTCACGGGTCGTAACGCCCTTGGAATAAAGCTGAATGATTGTTGTTTCTAAAGCGTCCTGACGACGAGAATAGGCTGGAAGCAGGTGGTTATGAAAATGGCCTTTACGGTCACGCGGCACAGCAATTTTCAACTTACCATATTCAGAGTCAATTAAACGATAATACTGGCCATTACGAGAATTGCCAGTATTAAAGCCACTGCGGTCATAAGGATCATAACCAAGTAAGGCAGTTAGTTCAGCTTGCAAGATGTGATTAATAGCCGTTTCGAGTTGTTGACGAAAAAGTTCTTTAACATCGCCATTTGACAATAGAGTTTTGGTTAGATTTTTGGTAAACTGATCCATGGGGAATCCCTCCGTTTTGGTTTGATTTGGATGATTTAATCATACGGGGAAGGGATTCCCTTTTCAACAGGACTTTTATTCATTTACACACGCGTGGTGCTAGTTCGTCATAAAATCAAAAAAGCCTAAATTGTATACCAATATCGTCAATTCAATCTTTAATTGAAAACCAAATAGACTACGGGTGAGATTGGTTTCAATCCCAAATTGCTGGGCTAAAATTGAAAAGCGTGACTCTATTGTCCGCCGTAACGCCTTGAGTTGACGCTTATTATGCTGTTTAGCACCTTTCATATTAGAACGATAAGGCGTCCATAAGTTATAGCCTAGGGCCCTAAAACTGGTCTTGAGTTTTTTCCCAACATAACCAACATCGGCCAAAATATTGGGACAAGGACAACCGCTAATTAGCTCAGGCGCTACCTTAGCATCATGAACTGAGGCCGCCGTGATCACATAATTCAGAATATAGCCATTAGCCGTGACGACCATGTGGGTTTTAAACCCATAAAATGGCATTTTCTTGGTGGCATTATAGCCAATGTTGGCCTTCCCAGCAAAAATTCTAACTCTGAAATTACGAACTTTGGCACATAGTGGGTTGGGTAAACTGTCGATAATCGCTAGGTCGCCCGAATGAGCATAATCCTTAGTGATACCTGAGCGAATGGCATTGACTACTGCCAGTAATTGTTGCGCGCGGCGGTTGAAACGTGAACGTGATACCACCATTTGCCGCGGCATAAACGCTGCCATCAGATAATAGAAGCGGCGTTGCGATTGAATTCCCAGTGTGACTTGTAAGCACAGTAAAGCTAAAAGTTTAATATCAGTAATTTTAGTATGTTCAACGTTGCGCCGCTCAATGACGCTACGCGGACAATAACGCTGATAAAGCAATGAACATAACTGGTAAAAGTAATGGAAACTAACTTGTAATTCGTGACGATTTTGCTTAAACTTGAGGTGGTTCAACACAGTTATTACTCCTTTTAAGTTTTGTCACTTATGAGTCTAACTGGGTTGGACTTTTTTGTTAAATTTCTAAATGTTACAAACTAGCACCACACGTATTTACACAAACTATTTTATACTCTCGTTTTTTAGCTAAGCTCGCTAATAAACTTTTGATGTTCGCGGCGATGGCCATTCTTCTGGCACAAAACGTGCCGCAAGAAACATGACTAATTATCTTGAGGTGCAGTCGCCCCATCGTCGTTGTCATTGATTTGATTGCGTTCAATCGTTCCGTCAATCATCTGCTGACCTTTGCCGTAAGAAAATAGTTGCTGGGCCTCTTGAATTTCTTCACGAATGGCGGACATTTCTTGATCCAACATAAAAGCAGCTTCGGCGGCCCGCTTTAACCGTTCATTGATTTCATCAGGAAATTCACCTTGATATTTATAATTCAATGAATGCTCGATGGTTGCCCAGAAATTCATCGACAAAGTACGAATCTGAATTTCCGCCAGTAATTTTTTCTCACCATGAACTGTTTGTACCGGATACATAATCACCATATGGTAAGAACGGTACCCACTAGGCTTAACATTGGTAATATAGTCGCGCTCCTCAACCACTTCCATATCGGTCCGTTGATGAAGCAGATCAACGACTTGGTAAATATCCTCGACAAATTGGCACATGATCCGCAAACCAGCAATATCCTGTAGATCTTGTTCCATCAAGTCTTCACTGATCTGGCGACGATGCATTTTTTCAATAATACTATCCACGGGCTTGACCCGACCAGTTACAAATTCGATCGGCGTATGCGCATTTTCTTGTTGAAATTGTTTGCGCATCCCACGTAATTTGATTTTCAATTCGTCCACAGCTTGCTTATATGGCATTAAAAATAATTCCCAGTCCTTCGGCATCGCAACTGTCCCCATCCTTCTCGTTATTTGCACAATGTTAAACGCAAAATTGCGTAAATTACTACATGATACGTGTGGTGCTAGTTTGTAACATTTAGAAATTTAACAAAAAAGTCCAACCCAGTTAGACTCATAAGTGACAAAACTTAAAAGGAGTAATAACTGTGTTGAACCACCTCAAGTTTAAGCAAAATCGTCACGAATTACAAGTTAGTTTCCATTACTTTTACCAGTTATGTTCATTGCTTTATCAGCGTTATTGTCCGCGTAGCGTCATTGAGCGGCGCAACGTTGAACATACTAAAATTACTGATATTAAACTTTTAGCTTTACTGTGCTTACAAGTCACACTGGGAATTCAATCGCAACGCCGCTTCTATTATCTGATGGCAGCGTTTATGCCGCGGCAAATGGTGGTATCACGTTCACGTTTCAACCGCCGCGCGCAACAATTACTGGCAGTAGTCAATGCCATTCGCTCAGGTATCACTAAGGATTATGCTCATTCGGGCGACCTAGCGATTATCGACAGTTTACCCAACCCACTATGTGCCAAAGTTCGTAATTTCAGAGTTAGAATTTTTGCTGGGAAGGCCAACATTGGCTATAATGCCACCAAGAAAATGCCATTTTATGGGTTTAAAACCCACATGGTCGTCACGGCTAATGGCTATATTCTGAATTATGTGATCACGGCAGCCTCAGTTCATGATGCTAAGGTAGCGCCTGAGCTAATTAGCGGTTGTCCTTGTCCCAATATTTTGGCCGATGTTGGTTATGTTGGGAAAAAACTCAAGACCAGTTTTAGGGCCCTAGGCTATAACTTATGGACGCCTTATCGTTCTAATATGAAAGGTGCTAAACAGCATAATAAGCGTCAACTCAAGGCGTTACGGCGGACAATAGAGTCACGCTTTTCAATTTTAGCCCAGCAATTTGGGATTGAAACCAATCTCACCCGTAGTCTATTTGGTTTTCAATTAAAGATTGAATTGACGATATTGGTATACAATTTAGGCTTTTTTGATTTTATGACGAACTAGCACCACGCGTTACATGATATATCTCACACTATTTTAGCATAAATCATTCAGCAGCGTATTGCTTGCATTTTGCCCGATAATCAGTGTAGACTTGCTCTGAGTGATTATGTAAGTGCGCTTTGTAAGTATGTTTCAATTTCTGTCATGAGAACGGCTGCCAGCGTTTATTTAGTCTATTCACTTAATAAACTAACCTGAATTATGTGGTCAAGATTAGAAAGGATGCTCATCAATGAGCCAACAAGCCGAACGCGAATTTAAAAACTTATTGACCGCGAGTGAGTATCAACGTTTACAACAAGCCTACTCATTTACCATACCATTTAAACAAACTAATTTATATTTTGACACTGCAACCCAAGAACTAAAACAACGCGGTTGGGGCCTGCGGTTACGTTTGTTTAAGGATCGCGCTGAGCAAACATTAAAAGTACCAGCGCATGGTGAACATGATTTGTGGGAAATCACCGATCCATTACCTTTATCCGTTGCACAACAGGTACAAATTCAACAACCTAGTCAAGTCAGTCAGTATTTACAAAAATATAATATTGATCGTACACAACTTCAATTGATCGGTTATGCGCAGACTGAACGCCAGCAAGCAATCTTATCGGCGGGCTTATTGGTCCTCGATCGGACTAGTTATGCTGATACTACCTTGGATCACGAGTTAGAGCTAGAGGTGCAAGACACCGCTAGTACATCCACAACTTTCCGTAATTTACTTAATACACAACAAATTGAACCACGCAAAACCACTAATAAAGTCGCACGTGCTGTTGTACATTTTCAAAACATATCACTTGAAAATCAGTATGCAAATCTTGAACGAATGCTTTTTGATTGAAAATTTCATTTATTTTGTTAAAGTATGTTTATGAACTAGTTGAAAATGTTTAGTAAGTTTCAACCAACATGGGGGACGTAATCGTGTTAGAAATCTATTTATTTGTTAATCCATTAGGCGAACAATGCCTAGAGGCAGAACGCTCAGTTTTAAAAGTTGCTGAAGAGCATCATGACACCGTACATTATCAATTTTTACCATTGGTTAATTTACACACTGTAGAAGATGTAATGCAACGGAACCAGCTCAACACGCACGATTTAACTATCCGTAATCAAATCTTTCAAAAAGTTTATGCAGCCGCATTAGATTACAAAGCGGCGCTATTCCAAGGTAAGCGTCGTGGCCAGGAATTTTTAATGGACCTACAGGCCGAGCTGAATTTTCATCATGAACGCTATACTGATGATTTAATCAGTCGTTTAGCCGCTGATAATGGTTTGGATTCAGAAATGTTCCATGAAGATCGCCGTTCTAAATTAACCGCTGAAAGTTTTGAGGCTGATCAACGTATCGCCTGCGAAATGCAAATTCAAAAACACCCTTCCGCAGTCATCTACAATTATGCTGATCCTACACAAGATTATGGTATTATGATTGAAGATTGTGCTTCCTATGAAGTATTAAAACAAGTTTGCCAAGGTAATTATGAAGCTGCATTAGCAGCAAAAGATCCGATTAAAAATCGGCGACAAACCATTCATATTCTTTAAATAACAGTTGTTATAAGCACATGAAAAAGACGCTCTTTATCAAATTCTGTTGATAAAGAGTTTTTTATTTAGATAATCGCTAAAATAGAAAATTGTAATTGGCAGATTGCAAGAAATAACTTGAACAAATTTAGTAACGCAGATTACGCAAAAAGATCTCAATCGGTGTTCGCCAATTTAAACATTTGAGTGGTCGGGAATTCAAATACCAGTTAATTTGAATCAATTCATCATCGGTAATCTCATCAATCGGTTGACCTTTGGGAATGAAGCGGCGTAGTACTCGGTTGCGATTTTCATTACTGCCTCGTTCATGTGGCGAATAAGCGTGCGCAAAGTACAGCGGAACACCGGCCTGTTCTTCAATCAAATTGTAGTTGGCGAATTCTTTCCCATGGTCAACAGTAAGGGTCTTGAGATTATCTCCTAACTGGTTAGCCAATTCTAAAATAGCCTTGGTCATTGAAGTACTATCTCGTCCATTAAGCCGTTTAACGATGGTAAGCCGACTCTTACGCTCGACAAACGTAGCTACTGCTTGACCTTTACGTTTTCCAGATAAAACTGTATCAACTTCGAAGTGACCTGAAGTATTACGATCAGAAATTTCAGCTGGACGATCTTCGATGGAACGTCCATGACTAAAACTACCACGGGTTTCTTTAGATCGTTTGCGACGAATACCATGGTCAGGTAAATCAGTCACATTAATATCCAGTAGTCCCTGATCAATCCAGTTATAGATGGTTTTGTAGGCAATTCTAACTACATGAGCCACTTGTTCAATTGACCATTTTTGGATCTTGATTTTTTCTTCAATCAATCGCTTTAGGTTAGTCGTTAAGATGGTTTTACGACCACGATGACTAAGTTTAACTGCATGGTCAGTTTGAGCCTTAACTGCGTGATACTCACCAGCTAAGCGATGAACCTCATTAAAGATAGTGGTTTTACTAAAGCCTAAATAATCGGCAATATATTGAAGTGAGTGCTTTTCATGATGAAGTGTTTCGATGACAACGCGGTCTTCAAATGATAAAATAGTGGTGCCCATAAAGGTCCTTCTTTCTAGTGGAATGTTGTGGTGATACCATTAAAGACCTTTATGGGTTTTTCTGTCCACTAATATGTTCAACTTAAATTTTACAATCTACCAAATAAAAAAAATCTAAGTTTTATGAGTTTTATTTCTCCAAATTGCAAGAACAAATTAGCCACACGATAAATCCTATTAAATCAGTATTTTCATTAATATTCATATTTTATGGACTTAACTTAACCGGCGGAAGCAGCGGAGAAAAGCTCTTTGGGTGTTTGATAGCCAGTTTGCCGGCGCGGTAAATTGTTTAGCTTTGACTCAACTGCTTGGATATCATGAGGACCCAAAATATCCATGGATAGACCCTTGGGTACATCGCGGCGGATCATTCGATTATGCGCTTCGTTAGTCCCACGCTCAGAGGAACGATATGGATGGGCATAATAAAGGTCAGCGACACCGGTAAGTACAGCGTCAACTTCCGAGAACTCAGCGCCATTATCGGCAGTAACTGACTTCATGATTGATCCGTATTCTTGACAGATCTTGGCCAGCTCATAGTTGACTGAATCGGCATCACGACCATCGATCAAACGTAGAATTTGGCAGCGGGATTGACGCTCGATCAGCGTTAAGATCACACTCTCTTGACCGTTGCGCTTGCCCACCACGGTGTCCAATTCGAAATGGCCGAACTCTTGGCGCTGGTCGATACTTTTAGGCCGTTCATCAATACTCCGTCCGGCCAGACGCTTGTGCTTGATCGAGTGATGATGTTTAGCACGGTGGCGCGTTTTTTCGAGTAGATCAAGATTACGGACTTCAAGTAACTGGGCATCAATATAGTGGTATAGCGTCTTGGTCGAGACCATCTCCTCAGGTTGATATAAGCCTTCAAGTTGGGCCCGTCCTACTGCTGCATCAGGCGACCAACCATCTTGACGCAAATGAGTCGTAAAATAGTCGATAAAATCAGCGACACCGACGAGTTTCAAAGGTCGATGACAGTGGGCTCGATTAGCTTCGTACTTAGCTTGTGCTGTTTCTGGTGAGTATACAGCGTAATATTGGCGTTGACCATTCACTTTTTTTACTTGGTCGATCTCGCCGCGGCACAATTCATTATTGATTGTTTGATGACAAACATTAAGCGCTCTGGCAATTGCACGATTGGAATAGCCTTGGCTGTGCAGCGTAGCAATTCTGCCTCGTTCAAACGAAGTTAGGTGCTGACCTTTTTTTCTGACTGTGGTATTCTGTTCTTGCATCAAGACAATAACCTCTTTCATTGTTTGTGTAGGAACATCAATGATAACAGAGATTTGTCTTGGTGTTTTTTATTTTATCAATTAGCTAAAAGTATTTGGCTAACTTGATTATAAAACGCGCGAGTTTTATTGATCCTTAAATCAGCATCGATACCTTGACAAATACCTTGATTTCTAATACACTGAGTGACAATTGTTTTAATCAGGTGAACAGAGAGATCAATACTGGCTGTGAATTGATCCACTTGAATGGCGTAACATATAGGTTGATCGCGTTATAGATCATTAGAGGCAATTCATTGAATTGCGAAACTTGGGTGGAACAGCGTTGAACAAACGCCCCTAGTGCAAAATAGTCTGCACTGGGGGCGTTTTTAAATACCGAAAAATAGTCACCAGTCGGAAAAATATAAGGAGGAGCTCTCTTATGCAAGATCCACAAAAATTATCACGCTCGCTGAAAAGTCGACATATCCAAATGATCGCCATTGGTGGCGCCATTGGCACTGGCCTATTTTTAGGCTCCGGTACTGCCATTCGTGCTGCTGGGCCATCAATTATCTTGTCATATCTGATCGTCGGCGTGTTCTGTTTTTTCTTGATGCGGGCAATTGGTGAACTACTATTATCCGATACTAGTAAAAGTTCATTTCTCGATTTTGTTAAACTCTATTTAGGCAAACGAATGGAGTTTGTCGCTGGTTGGATCTACTGGCTATGTTGGATCAGTTTGGCGATGGCCGATTTAACTGCTACCGGAATCTACGTGAAATATTGGTTCCCCAGTTTCCCCCAGTGGGCAACACCACTGATCATTATATTAGTTCTCTTGATCACCAATATGGTCAACGTCGGCTTATTTGGTGAAATGGAATCCTGGTTCTCAATGATCAAAGTTGTGGCAATCGTTGCTTTAGTGGTTGTCGGCGTCGTGTTAGCGGTTATCCATTTTCCTGTTAGCACCGGACATGCCGGCTTCGCTAATTTGGTTAGTCATGGTGGTTTCTTCCCAACTGGGGCGGTTGGTTTCTTCATGTCCTTCCAGATGGTCGTCTTCGCCTTTGTTGGTATTGAAATGGTTGGTTTAACTGCTGGCGAAACAACTAATCCAGAAATTAACTTGCCCAAAGCTATTAACAGTCTGCCGATTCGGATCGGGTTATTCTACATCGGCTCAATGGTCGCAATCATGAGTGTTTACCCTTGGAATCACATTACGACCACTTCCAGCCCATTCGTTCAGGTTTTCTCCAGTATTGGTGTTGTCGGCGCGGCTGGCATCTTAAACTTTGTTGTTTTAACGGCCGCAATGTCAGCCACTAATAGCGCTATTTTCAGCACAAGCCGAACGCTACATGCTTTAGCACGCAGCGGTAATGCACCAAAACGGTTCACCAAACTCGGCCGCAATAACGTACCCAACTTGGCCCTACGCTTCTCTTCAGCAATTTTATTTGTGATCGTCATTCTAAATTACTTGATGCCAGCCAGTATTTTCAACCTGATTTCTGGTGTTTCAACGATCAACTTTGTTTTTGTTTGGTTGATTTTACTTTGGTGTCACATTAAATACCGGCAAAAATATCCCCAAGGTTATACCAAATTTAGTATGCCGGGCTACCCAATCACTGATTATCTTAGCATCTTTTTCTTCGCTACTGTACTCGTTTTCTTATTATTCGATCCGAGCACGAGAGTTTCTGTGATCATCGCCTTTGTCTGGTTTGTTTTAATGTTTATTGCTTATGAATGTATGCAGAAAACAAGTCGTAAAGCTTGATCAATACGCAAAAAGGCTTTCTACCAACAGTAAACGAGGTAGGAAGCTTTTTTTGATTAACCAAGTAACGATCCTCACTATACCCGTTCAAATTGCTTGAAAGTGATACGTATAAGTATAGAAATCAGCTTTGACCCACGGCAACGTTAAGCCGACCCGCATTAATTCATCGCCACCAAATATTTGCCCAGAATCTGTTCGATAATTCCGTTTCGGGTCTAGATAATGTAGTTTAAAAACAGGATATTGCTGTGCTGGTTGCACCAATTTTTGAAAAATCAATACATTAAATTCACTTTGATCAGCATTAATGATTAGCCAAGCTTGATAATTAATCGCTGCTGTTTCCAGCCGATAGAACCGGCCAAATTGCATTAGCACGCGGGTCTGTTTGGCTGTGCTGATCTGTTCCATTATTGCTTGCTTTTTATTTTCTGATAGCTTAGTTAAATCCAATTCATACCCCAGATTACCAAATCGCGCAACATCAAAGCGCGTCTGTAAGCTAGTTTGCCGACCGACCTGCTGATTAGGCACCCTACTAACATGCGCACCTAAAGTGATCGGCGGATATAGCAAACTATAGCCATTTTGAATCATAACACGACTAAGCGCATCGGTATTATCACTAGTCCAAGTTTGTGGCATATAATACAGCATTCCCAGATTAAAGCGGCCACCACCGCTGGAACAGCCCTCAAATAAAACATCTGGAAATTCCTTCGTCAGCACTGCTAAAATTCGATACAACCCCAACACATAACGATGCCAAGCTTCGCCCTGCTGTATATCAGCCAACTCAGCTGCGTAGACATCAGTTAAATGGCGGTTCATATCCCATTTGATGTAATCAACTTGCCCAGTACCTAAGTATCGCCGAAAAACAGTGATCAAATAGTCTTGGACATCATTTCTAGTTAGATCTAAAACTAATTGACACCGACTTTCCGTTGCCGGATATGCCGGGACCTGTAAACACCAATCAGGATGACGACGATAAAGATCACTATTACGTGAAACCATTTCCGGCTCAAACCATAACCCAAATTGAAGCCCGAGCTGCCTTATTTGTTGTGCCAATCGACTAATACCGGCTGGAAATTTAGTTTCATCCGCAATCCAGTCACCTAGTGACGATGTATCATCGTTGCGTCCTTTGAACCAACCATCATCCAATACAAATAATTCGATACCTAATTTGGCAGCTTGCCGCGCCAAGTCAAGGCACTTTTCTGCTGTCAGGTCGAAATGCATCGTTTCCCACGTATTGATCAAAATCGGCCGTGATCGTCGTCTAAATTGGGGAGCAACCAAATTTGCTTGATATAAATGTTGAAAATTTTGACTCATCCCATTTAAGCCACTCGTACTATAATTTATGATCACTTCTGGAGCAACAAAGGTTTCCTGTGCCGTTAATTGCCAAGTAAATGTATCCGGATTCAATCCTAGCTGTGCACGAATATTACCATACTGATCCACTTCAACTGCCCCCATAAAATTACCACTATAGATTAAATGAAAAGCGTAAACTTCACCATTATACTCGGTCGTTTCCGGCGCCATAAGCGCGAAAAAAGGTTGATGTTGTGGACTGCTAGTTCCGCGCGCACTTTCAATTTTTTGAATACCGGGATACAGTGGATGTCGGTTTAAATTAGCTTCCTTCGTATGCGCCCCATACAGTGATAGCCAATCAAGTTTTTGCGGAGGTAAATCAAGCGACAGACTTTGACAATTTTCAATCATAACCGGTTGCTGACCACAATTAGTCACTTCTTGATGCGTTGCAATAATATCAAGTGCCTGAAAAATCGTATAAAAAAGGGGCACTTTCACGTTCGCAATCTGGTCAACTAATTCAATTTTCAAAGTTTCCGCTGCAGCTACTTGCTCTACATAGGTTGCTGGTAATCCAGTTAGACCCGGTTTACCAGCTAAAATCTCATAACCGGCGTAGCTTAAGTCGATATGGCGGCGTTGCCCACTTTGCACAATTGTTAAGACAGGTAATCTATAATCACCAGTTCCCCTAGTCGGACAAGCCAAAGGAAGCTCATTGACCGAAAATTTACGGTCAGTTGAATCTGGGTTACTGGCAAAACCCCTGTCAGTCAACCGCAATGAATTACTGTCATGAAAACTGCGAATAGCTGAACCCAAATAACGCTGCAAAACGTATTTCTCACGTATAATCGCCAGCACAAAACTTATTCGGCCATTACTCAAATGAAAACTGGCTTGCCGTTGATCAAATTCAATCATGTGTCGATTTCCCCCAAGTATTATTAAATCTAGAAACTTATTTCTTTACTCAGTATGAAAATATCCTAAAAGACAACACTACTGCGCAACTGACTTTTAGGATAAACACCAATATTAAATTAGCTCAAGAATAAAGGCTTCATACGGCTGAATATTTTCATCCAGCGCACAACGATGCGTATTATTTTTAAGCTTAAAGACAAATTCGGTTGTGACTAACTCCGCCAAACGAGTGATCGGTACGATTTGAGCTGACAGATTAGCAACGATCAACCAACTTTGTTCTGCCGTTACCCGGCGATAAACAAACAACTGCTGATCAGTCGGTAATTCCAATTGATACCGTCCAGTAGTTAAAATTGGAAACTGATGACGTAGCTGAATTAGTTGTTGATAGTATTTAAAAATCGAAGCGTGTTGTTGCCGATCCGTAGCCACATTGATCTGACGATAATTTGGATTTAGTTGAAACCATGGTCGCCCGATGGTAAAACCTGCGTTGGCACTCGTATCCCATTGCATTGGCGTTCGCGCATGATCCCGGCTAAGCTTTTGCGCTGCAGCCAAGAACTCAGTCGCTGTCATCGTCTGATCTTGTTCCACATATTGCCGATAATTGGTCGTGATCTCAATATCTTCATAATCCGCCAATGCAAACGTAGCATTGGTCATGCCGATTTCTTCACCTTGATACACAAAGGGCGTACCCTGCATACCATGTAAAACCGTTGCAAAAGCAGTTGCACTTTGATAACGATATTTTTGGTCGTTACCCCAGCGCGAAACGATCCGCGCACGATCGTGATTTTCAAAGTACAGCGCATTCCAGCCATGATCGCGTAAATTATCTTGCCATTTTGTTAAGCTATCTTTTAATTTTAAAAGATCAAAGTGATCATAATCCCATTTACCATTGACTCCACCAGCTTTACGGTCTGCGCGCATATGTTCAAATGAAAAGACCATATCCAGCTCTTTACGTTCTGGGTCAACAAACTTGCGGACATTTGCTGCTGTAGCCCCAGGTGCTTCACCAACACTCATCATATTAAACGGCGCCAAAACTTCCCGGTTCATTTCTTGAATAAATTCATGTAACCGTGGACCATTATTCTGATCACTTAACACATATGGTCGATTCAGCTTATCTGGATAATCAGTGAAGTGCTGATCTTTAGAGATCGACGAGATCACATCCATCCGCCAACCATCAACACCCTGCGCCTTCCAAAACCGCATCATATCGTAAATCGCTTGGCGTACTAGCGGATTTTCCCAATTTAGATCGGGTTGTTCTTTAGCGTAATAATGCAAGTAATATTGTTGTCGTTCTGGCACATAAGTCCAGGCAGAACCGCCAAAGTTGGCGGCCCAATTATTCGGCTCACTACCATCCGACTTAGGATCACGCCAAATATAAAAATCACTGAAATAATTATGCCGTGATTTTTTACTTTCTTGGAACCAAACCGCTTGATCTGAGGTGTGGTTGGCCACTAGATCCATAACGATCTTTAAATGTCGTTGATGTGCCGCAGCAATCAATGCATACATATCTGCATTAGTCCCAAAGCGCTGATCAATTTGCCGATAATCACTGATATCATAACCGTTATCAATCTGCGGCGAAACATAGATTGGGCTAAGCCACAACGCATCCACACCCAATTGCTGTAAATAATCCAATTTACTGATGATACCTTGTAGATCACCGATTCCATCGCCATTAGCATCCATGAAGCTTTTAGGATAAATTTGATAGATCACAGCATTTTGCCACCACGATTGTGCCATTGATCATACCTCCTTATTTAACGTAATTGTTCTTGTGCCAACAAAAGACAACCGGTGATCCCAGCGTTATCACCTAACTGCACGGGTACGATGTAATCATCTATCGCTGGTGTCGGCACGTAACCGGCTAATTGTTGGGCAAATTGTTGCCTGATCAACGGAAATAACTGCTGTTGCTTCATAACACCACCACCAAAGATGATCATTTCCGGCGATAATGTCACGGTCAGATCAACACAAGCTTGCGCCAAATAATTGGCTTCTAAAGTCCATGCCGGATCATCGCCAGCTAAAGTCTGTGCCTTGCGCTGATATCTTTGTTCTAAAGCTGGCCCAGCAGCTAACCCTTCCAAACAATCCGCATGAAAAGGACAGTGTCCCTGGTAAGTATCAGCTGGATCATGGCGAATCAGCATATGCCCCATTTCGGGATGACCAAAGCCATGCAATAATTGACCGTTGATCACTGCACCGCCACCGATTCCAGTACCAACAGTTAAATAGACACAACTTTTTAAGCCTTGGGCTGCCCCCAGCTTCAGTTCGCCATAAGCAGCTACATTCACATCCGTAGTCCACACATATGGAATATCAAAAGCCTTTTTCATCGTTCCTAAAAAATCATAGTCGCGCCACCCGACTTTAGGCGTGGCTGTGATATAACCGTAAGTTGCAGAGTTAACGGCAACATCGATTGGGCCAAACGAACCGATGCCCATTGCGTCTACTGGATTTTTTTGAAAAAAGGAAATAACTGCTCCCATCGTTTCAGCAGGCGTCGTTGTTGGAATTTGTTCCCGCGCAACAATCGTTAACTGTTCATCGCTGACGGCACATACAAATTTCGTTCCGCCCGCTTCAATTGCACCAATTTTCATTTGCACACCTCATTATTGATTGATATTTTCGGTCAAGGCAATCAGCTGCTCGCCAGATTTAACAGTTTGATTATTGATCCGATCAACGCCACCATATGCTAATGTATTGGTAATGATCACCATGACTGTTGAATCGTAGCCCGCTGCTTTGATTGCCGCCACATCAAACGTACCTAATAGATCACCTTGTTGTACGATTTGGCCTTTACGTACGCTAGTCGTGAAGTGAGCACCCGCTAAATTAACTGTATCGATACCTAAATGGATCAATATTTCGGCTCCAGCATCGGTTTTGATACCGTAAGCATGCATCGAATCGTAGGTCACCGTTACCGTACCACTAGCTGGTGCGTAAACATTGTTATCACTCGGAATAATTGCGGCACCTTTACCCATGATCTCGGCAGAGAAAACTTGATCATCAACTTGTTGCAGCGGCACTGATTCACCTGCTACCGGCGCAGCAACGATTTCGTCTTGAACCTTACCAGCATCACTGGCTTCCGGTGCTAAATTGATGTCGGCGGCCGCATCAGTAACGGCGGCCATTTCCGGTGTAGCGTTCAAAACGCGCTTACCATAGACAAAAGTCAATGCGAAACCAAGCACAAAACTGATAACGACCCCGATCAGAAAACCTGGTACTGATCTGGCTGAAATACAGATAAAGCCGATCACACTGGCTGGTCCCATAGAAACTGATAAGACGTGCATTGCCCCGATTACTGCACTAGCGATTCCAGAAGCGATCATTGCACAAACAAACGGGAATTTTAACTTTAAGTTGACCCCAAAAATTGCTGGTTCAGTAATACCAAGTAAAGCTGAAACACTAGCTGAAGAAGCCAACCCTTTTTGCTTTTTATTCTTAGTGACAAAGAATACTGCCAAACAAGCAGCCCCTTGAGCAATATTCGCCATCGAAGCAATCGGGAAAATAAATGAACCGCCAGTTTGTTTAACATTGGCTAATAAGGTCGTCTCGATCGCCGGAAAAGTTTGATGTAAACCAGTGATCACAATCGCAGAATAGAAAGTCCCAAAAATTCCGGTACCAAACGCTCCTGCTGTGTTATAAAGCCAAACTAATCCAGTCGTTAAGCCATCTGAAACGCCGCGCATCACCGGACCAACCACGATAAAAGTCAAAAAACCAGTAATGATAATAGCCAACATTGGTGTAAATGTGAAATCAAACGCGCTAGAAATATGGCGATGGAAATACTTCTCTAAATTGGCTAAGATCCACGCAACAACTAATACTGGTAGGACAGAACCCTGATAGCCAGCTTGAGCAACGTTCAAGCCAAAAACGTTCCAGAAAACCATCTTACCAGCGGCCATTGTGGTCGCGACCGCATAGCCATTGATCAAATCCGGAGCAACCATGATCATCCCCATAGCGGCCCCTAGATAAGGATTCCCCCCAAAACGCTTAGTAGCTGAGAACCCAACCAAGATCGGTAAGAACGTAAATGGTGCCGAAGCCATCGTATTGACAATCTGGGCAAAACCATTCAACGCGGGATAAGCTTGGACAACTGATTTTGCCATAAATAAATGTTCAGCAGTTAAAACATTATTTAAAGCCATTAACAAACCACCGGCAACTAACGCAGGAATGATCGGAATAAAAATATCAGATAAGACCTTGATCAAAGCCATAAACGGATTAATCTTTTTACCATTAACTGCTGCAGCTTTGATATCATCCGGTGTCGCTTCACTCAATCCAGTTGTTTTGATCAGTTCGGCATATACCTTATCTACATCCCCTGGTCCAATAATAATTTGAAATTGACCGTTAGTTTCAAACGTCCCCTTAACACCAGGATTCGCGTCCAATGCTTTCTGATTGATCTTACTTTCATCCTTGATCACCATTCGTAAACGCGTTGCACAATGCGCTGCTGCTTGAATATTATCCGCACCAACAGCACTAAGAACATCCTTGGCCACCTTTGCATGATCCATTATCATTACCTCCAACTATTTTATGTAATCGCTTTATGTTTATTATCATACTCACTTTTTTAAAATTGTCAAACGTATATCATTTAAAAAATTAACAATCATCGATTCATAATAAATAAAAGATCTAGTAAATGATTATCGTTTGACATAAAATGGTATAAAAGCTAATATAGCAAGTAAAGTTAACGATTGCATTTAAAATGGATCGTTATATTCTAACTAGTAGAAATCGAGGAATCGAGCATGACTTTAATTAAAAAATGGACACGCGCACTTAGATATCAAAGTTATTCAAAATGGCCCCCTGCTACACAACAAGCACTTTTAGCAACTGTCAGCACATCTCCTTGGCGTTTGGGCTATCACATTCAATCCGATAGCGGACTACTGAACGATCCTAATGGTTTTGCTTATTTCAATAACAAGTGGCATTTATACTACCAGAACTTCCCTTTTGGCCCAGTTCATGGGTTAAAATCATGGCGTCATTTAACTTCCGATGATTTAGTCCACTGGCAAAAGACAGCTGGCGATCTGTTACCAGATTCTGCCTACGATAGTCACGGCGCCTATTCCGGCTCTGCCTTACCACTTGGCAATCAATTATTTCTGATGTATACCGGTAATGTGCGCGACGCAAATTGGCAACGTCACCCATATCAAAACGGCGCTGTGCTGGACCAGCATAACCAGCTCACCAAATTAAGTAAACCATTGATCAGCGAACCACCAGCTGGTTACACCAGTGAATTTCGTGATCCGCAGATCATCGCAAAACAAGACCAATATTGGGCATTTATTGGTGGACAAACTAACGACAAAGTAGGCACTATCCTTGTTTATCAGTCCAATGACCTACACCAATGGGATTTTATGGGCCCGCTACAACTAGACCAACCCAAAATTGGCTATATGATCGAATGCCCTAATTTAATCCAAATCGGCAATACCACTGTTTTGATCAGTTGTCCCCAAGGTTTAGCACAGTCAACACTCGCTTACCAAAATATTTATCCCAATACTTATTTGCTTAGTGACCAAGTCGACTGGGAAAACTTAACTTTCAACGCACAATACTCACTTAAATTACTAGATGATGGTTTTGACGTTTATGCCACGCAGGCGATCAATGCGCCGGATGGCCGTGCGTTAGCCGTGTCGTGGATTGGCTTGCCTGAGATCGACTATCCCACTGATCGTTACGGTTGGGCCCATTGTTTAAGTCTGATCAAGGAATTAACGATCAAGGACGGCCACCTTTATCAATACCCTGTCAGCGAGAATCAAAAATTACGCACTGATGAGCAACAATTCAACGTTCAGGCAACGCCAGCACCGACAGTTATCCAAGCTAACAGTGGTCAACAATACGAGTTGGCTTTAAACCTTGCCGCAGATCAAGAAATTACACTACACATCGCAGAAAATAGTGACGCTTCTGCCTTTTTTGAGGTAAAATTAAACAGTAAAACCGGTGTTGTCACTGTTGATCGCCAAGCTGCTGGTGAACCATTTGCTGAAAAATACGGCACAGTCCGCACGAGTCAATTACCAGCCCATCACGCGATCACTTTAAATTTATTTGTTGACCATTCAGTTTGCGAGATGTACCTCAATCATGGTTACACTACCCTGACTGCACGCTTTTTCCCCAAGCCGGGCCAACAACAACTATCAGTTAGCAGTCCCACAACGGCTGAGCTCACCGGAAAATTTTGGCAATTAAACGCCATAGATTAAGGAATGATACACGATGGTCAAACTAACTGACGTCGCCAAATTAGCTGGCGTTTCCGCTACTACCGTTTCACGAGTGATCAATAACTACGGTTCTTTATCGCAACACACTAAAGATAAAGTATTTGCCGCAATGCAGGAACTAAATTATCAGCCCAACAGTCTAGCACGTTCGCTGCAAGGTAAGGAAACAAAATTAATCGGCGTTATTTTCCCATCAGTTAGTAACCCTTTTTTTGGTGAGCTCGTTTCATTACTAGAAAGCCATCTTTTCGCCAAAGGCTACAAAGTCATCTTATGTAATAGCGCGGAGAATAAAGAAAAAGAGCGGGCGTATTTACAAATGTTGATTGCCAACCAAGTTGATGGTATTATTGCCGGTGCTCATAATCTAGGCATTGCGGAATATGAACGCGTCGGTTTGCCCATCATTTCGTTTGACCGTGCCTTATCAAATACGATTCCAATCGTCAGCAGCGATAATTATACCGGCGGCGCATTGGCAACGGAAGCATTACTAAAAGCTGGGGCTAAAAAAATCGTCATCCTTTCTGGAATCAACCAGCCGAATTCTCCAACGACGGAACGCTTAAATGGCTATGCCGATACTCTAAAAGCAGCCGACCTACAACCAATCACTGCTGAGATCGATTTTCATACCGCCGCTAATATCAAAGCCTTAAAGATCCATCAGTTACTCGTTGATCAAAAACCGGACGGTGTCTTTTGTACCGATGATCTATCGGCACTTTTACTAATAAATGAAGCGCAAAAATTAGGCTTGGCTATCCCAACTGACTTACAAGTAGTTGGCTATGACGGTACTAAATTAATTCAAGATTATCATCCCGAATTAACTACGATCATGCAACCCATCGATGATATCGCTACTTTATTGATTGATCTGTTGCTACAAAGAATCAAAGACCACCATGTAGCTTTACAACCACGCTACCAATTGCCGGTCAAATTGATCAATGGCCAAACAACGCGTTAAGTTGAATTAAACACGCAAAAAAGCTTCCTACCAACAGTAAACGAGGTTGCGATAATCCCTCCATAATCATCAGATGAATTATTGTATTTCATCTGATGATTATGGAGGGATTATTATATGCCAAGATCCAAACTCACTGCCCTTGAAAAACTCAAACTGATCGAGGCGTTTCAACAGTCAGGTATATCGAGAACGCCACTTTTGCACGACAGCGTGGAATCGATGAGAAAGCGCTTGGAAGAAGCCAAAAAGAACATCCACTATAGCAAGGAATTGAAGCTCAGAACAAACAAAAAAGCAACCCTACTAAAAATTAATTTAGTAAGATTGCACTTATTCGATTGTGTCCATATTCGGACATCAATACCGGCGATCGGGGTCGAACCGATACTCCCGCGAGGGAACTGGATTTTGAATCCAGCGCGTCTGCCAATTCCGCCACGCCGGCATAATACTTATTTTTAAAAGCATGGATACCATACCTTTTTAATACAAAGGCGGTAACCGGATTTGAACCGGTGATAGAGGTTTTGCAGACCTTTGCCTTACCACTTGGCTATACCGCCATCATCAAGGTTCAAATACCTTGAAACTTTTAAACTGGGATAGCTGGATTCGAACCAGCGCATGACAGAGTCAAAGTCTGTTGCCTTACCGCTTGGCTATATCCCAATATGGTACAAGGGCGGTATGTGGGAATCGAACCCACGCGTGCCGGAGCCACAATCCGGTGCGTTAACCACTTCGCCAATACCGCCATGGCAGGGATAGTAGGAGTTGAACCCACATCAACGGTTTTGGAGACCGTGATTCTACCATTGAACTATATCCCTATTATAAAAATGGAGGAGAGTGGATTCGAACCACCGAACCCGAAGGAGCGGATTTACAGTCCGCCGCGTTTAGCCACTTCGCTACTCCTCCATAAATGGCGCGGGACAGAATCGAACTGCCGACACATGGAGCTTCAATCCATTGCTCTACCGACTGAGCTACCGAGCCATATGAAAATATTATAAGCGGTCCCAACGGGACTCGAACCCGTGATCTCCTGCGTGACAGGCAGGCGTCCTAACCAACTAGACCATGGAACCAATGTTGATGGAGGTTACAGGGATCGAACCTGTGACCCCCTGCTTGTAAGGCAGGTGCTCTCCCAGCTGAGCTAAACCTCCATAATGACCCGTACGGGATTTGAACCCATGTTACCGCCGTGAAAGGGCGGTGTCTTAACCACTTGACCAACGGGCCAGCATAGCTGACGGAGAGTAAGGGATTCGAACCCTTGATACAGGCAATACCCGTATACATGATTTCCAATCATGCTCCTTCAGCCGCTCGGACAACTCTCCATGACTCGACTCCGGCTGTCGGACTCGAACCAACGACATTCTGATTAACAGTCAGACGCTCTACCAACTGAGCTAAGCCGGAATTATAAACAGCGTGGCAACGTCCTACCCTCGCAGGGGGTGCTCCCCCAACTACTCTCGGCGTTAAGAAGCTTAACTTCTGTGTTCGACATGGGAACAGGTGTATCCTTCTTGCTATCGCCACCACACCACTTTCTGAGAACGTTACGCTCTCAAAACTGGATATTCAATTTATTTGCCCTTGAACTAACCTGCGTAAATGCTACTTGGTTAAGTCCTCGACCGATTAGTATTGGTCCGCTCCATGCCTCACGACACGTCCACTTCCAACCTATCTACCTGATCATCTTTCAGGGGTCTTACTTCCATAAAGGAATGGGAAATCTCATCTTGTGGGGGGCTTCACACTTAGATGCTTTCAGCGTTTATCCCGGCCATACTTAGCTACCCAGCGATGCGCCTGGCGGCACAACTGGTACACCAGCGGTATGTCCATTCCGGTCCTCTCGTACTAGGAACAGCTCCACTCAAATTTCCTACGCCCGCGACGGATAGGGACCGAACTGTCTCACGACGTTCTGAACCCAGCTCGCGTACCACTTTAATGGGCGAACAGCCCAACCCTTGGGACCAACTACAGCCCCAGGATGTGATGAGCCGACATCGAGGTGCCAAACCTCCCCGTCGATGTGGACTCTTGGGGGAGATAAGCCTGTTATCCCCAGGGTAGCTTTTATCCGTTGAGCGATGGCCCTTCCATACGGAACCACCGGATCACTAAGCCCGACTTTCGTCCCTGCTCGACCTGTAAGTCTCGCAGTCAAGCTCCCTTATGCCTTTACACGCTATGAATGATTTCCAACCATTCTGAGGGAACCTTTGGGCGCCTCCGTTACTTTTTAGGAGGCGACCGCCCCAGTCAAACTGCCCACCTGACACTGTCTCCCGCCACGCTGAGTGGCGCGGGTTAGAGGGTTCATACTGCAAGGGTAGTATCCCACCAATGCCTCCACCGAAACTAGCGTTCCGGCTTCAACGGCTCCTACCTATCCTGTACAAGCAGTACAAACACTCAATATCAAGCTACAGTAAAGCTCCATGGGGTCTTTCCGTCCTGTCGCGGGTAACCCGCATCTTCACGGGTATTATAATTTCACCGAGTCTCTCGTCGAGACAGTGCCCAGATCGTTACGCCTTTCGTGCGGGTCGGAACTTACCCGACAAGGAATTTCGCTACCTTAGGACCGTTATAGTTACGGCCGCCGTTTACTGGGGCTTCATTTCTGGGCTTCGTACCGAAGTACTAACTCATCCACTTAACCTTCCAGCACCGGGCAGGCGTCAGCCCCTATACGTCATCTTACGATTTAGCAGAGACCTGTGTTTTTGATAAACAGTCGCCTGGGCCTATTCACTGCGGCTGATCGTTAGATCAGCACCCCTTCTTCCGAAGTTACGGGGTCATTTTGCCGAGTTCCTTAACGAGAGTTCTCTCGCACACCTGAGGATACTCTCCTCGACTACCTGTGTCGGTTTGCGGTACGGGTAGTTTATTTCTCACTAGAAGCTTTTCTCGGCAGTGTGACATCAAGGACTTCGCTACTTAAATTCGCTCCCCATCACAACTTGTCCGTACAGGTGCAAGCATTTGACTCACACCAAGACTTATTGCTTGGCCGCACATTTCCAATCGTGCGGATCCTTTAGCCTCCTGCGTCCCTCCATCGTTCAAACAAAATAAACTAGTACAGGAATCTCAACCTGTTGGCCATCGCTTACGCCTTGCGGCCTCAGCTTAGGTCCCGACTAACCCTGGGAGGACGAGCCTTCCCCAGGAAACCTTAGTCATACGGTGGACAGGATTCTCACCTGTCTTTCGCTACTCATACCGGCATTCTCACTTCTAAGCGCTCCAGTTGTCCTCACGATCAACCTTCAACGCCCTTAGAACGCTCTCCTACCATGACCACATAAGTGGTCATCCACAGTTTCGGTATTATGTTTAGCCCCGGTACATTTTCGGCGCAGGGTCACTCGACTAGTGAGCTATTACGCACTCTTTAAATGGTGGCTGCTTCTGAGCCAACATCCTAGTTGTCTATGCAACCCCACATCCTTTTCCACTTAACATAAATTTGGGGACCTTAACTGGTGGTCTGGGCTGTTTCCCTTTCGACAATGGATCTTATCACTCACTGTCTGACTCCCGGATAATTCATCAATGGCATTCGGAGTTTATCTGAATTCAGTAACCCAAGACGGGCCCCTAGTCCAAACAGTGCTCTACCTCCATGATGGTCAATTCCGAGGCTAGCCCTAAAGCTATTTCGAAGAGAACCAGCTATCTCCAAGTTCGTTTGGAATTTCACCGCTACCCACACCTCATCCCAGCATTTTTCAACATACACGGGTTCGGTCCTCCAGTGTGTTTTACCACACCTTCAACCTGGACATGGGTAGGTCACTTGGTTTCGGGTCTACGTCTACATACTAAACGCCCTATTCAGACTCGCTTTCGCTATGGCTCCGCCTTATCAGCTTAACCTCGCATGCAAACGTAACTCGCCGGTTCATTCTACAAAAGGCACGCTATTACCCATTAACGGGCTCTAACTAATTGTAGGCACACGGTTTCAGGAACTGTTTCACTCCCCTTCCGGGGTTCTTTTCACCTTTCCCTCACGGTACTGGTCCACTATCGGTCACTAGGTAGTATTTAGCCTTGGGAGATGGTCCTCCCAGATTCCGACGGAATTTCACGTGTTCCGCCGTACTCAGGATCCTGAACGAAGAGCCGTTGATTTGACTTACGGGACTTTCACCCTGTTTTGTTCAGCATTCCAACTGACTCAGTTATCAACGACTTTGGTAACTCCAAAGTTCAGTCCTACAACCCCACAATGCAAGCATCATGGTTTGGGCTGTTCCCCGTTCGCTCGCCGCTACTTAGGGAATCGAATTTTCTTTCTGTTCCTGCAGGTACTGAGATGTTTCAGTTCCCCACGTTTACCTCTCATAAGCTATGTATTCACTTATGAGTAACCAACGACTAAGTTGGCTGGGTTCCCCCATTCGGAAATCTCCGGATCAAAGCTTACGTACAGCTCCCCGAAGCATATCGGTGTTAGTACCGTCCTTCATCGGCTCCTAGTGCCAAGGCATCCACCGTGCGCCCTTCTTAACTTAACCTATTTGATACCTAACGGTATCACGGTTAGAGTTTAGCGATTAAGAAATACTTTCTTAAAAAACTCTTTAAAACGCAGTGTTAATTCTCGGTTTATATATTACAAAGAAATTGAATATCCAGTTTTCAAAGTACAACGTTTGAGAGTAAGCCTCTCAAAACTAAACAAAGTTTCAAAACAAATCGTGTAGGTTTCCGTAATTATTCCTTAGAAAGGAGGTGATCCAGCCGCAGGTTCTCCTACGGCTACCTTGTTACGACTTCACCCCAATCATCTGTCCCACCTTAGGCGGCTAGTTCCCTAAAAGGGTTACCCCACCGACTTCGGGTGTTACAAACTCTCATGGTGTGACGGGCGGTGTGTACAAGGCCCGGGAACGTATTCACCGCGGCGTGCTGATCCGCGATTACTAGCGATTCCGGCTTCATGTAGGCGAGTTGCAGCCTACAATCCGAACTGAGATCGGCTTTAAGAGATTAGCTTACCCTCGCGGGTTCGCAACTCGTTGTACCGACCATTGTAGCACGTGTGTAGCCCAGGTCATAAGGGGCATGCTGATTTGACGTCATCCCCACCTTCCTCCGGTTTGTCACCGGCAGTCTTACTAGAGTGCCCAACTAAATGCTGGCAACTAGTCATAAGGGTTGCGCTCGTTGCGGGACTTAACCCAACATCTCACGACACGAGCTGACGACAACCATGCACCACCTGTCACTTTGTCCCCGAAGGGAAAGCTGTATCTCTACAGTGGTCAAAGGATGTCAAGACCTGGTAAGGTTCTTCGCGTTGCTTCGAATTAAACCACATGCTCCACCGCTTGTGCGGGCCCCCGTCAATTCCTTTGAGTTTCAACCTTGCGGTCGTACTCCCCAGGCGGAATGCTTAATGCGTTAGCTGCAGCACTGAAGGGCGGAAACCCTCCAACACTTAGCATTCATCGTTTACGGTATGGACTACCAGGGTATCTAATCCTGTTCGCTCCCCATACTTTCGAGCCTCAGCGTCAGTTACAGACCAGACAGCCGCCTTCGCCACTGGTGTTCTTCCATATATCTACGCATTTCACCGCTACACATGGAGTTCCACTGTCCTCTTCTGCACTCAAGTTTCCCAGTTTCTAATGCACTTCTTCGGTTAAGCCGAAGGCTTTCACATCAGACTTAAAAAACCGCCTGCGCTCGCTTTACGCCCAATAAATCCGGACAACGCTTGCCACCTACGTATTACCGCGGCTGCTGGCACGTAGTTAGCCGTGGCTTTCTGGTTGGATACCGTCAAAGGACTAACAGTTACTCTAGTCCCTGTTCTTCTCCAACAACAGAGTTTTACGATCCTAAAACCTTCTTCACTCACGCGGCGTTGCTCCATCAGACTTTCGTCCATTGTGGAAGATTCCCTACTGCTGCCTCCCGTAGGAGTTTGGGCCGTGTCTCAGTCCCAATGTGGCCGATTACCCTCTCAGGTCGGCTACGTATCATTGTCTTGGTAAGCCGTTACCTTACCAACTAACTAATACGCCGCGGGTCCGTCCAAAAGTGACAGCCAAAGGCCGTCTTTTACATTCAGACCATGTGGTCTGAATGGTTATGCGGTATTAGCATCTGTTTCCAAATGTTATCCCCCACTTAAGGGTAGGTTACCCACGTGTTACTCACCCGTCCGCCACTCACGTCAATCAACGTCCACTGCAAGCAGCTTCGGTCGACGTCAGTGCGTTCGACTTGCATGTATTAGGCACGCCGCCAGCGTTCGTCCTGAGCCAGGATCAAACTCTCATATAAAATGAAAATTGATTGCTCAATTGATTTTGTTGCTAGCGAGTTATAATTCAAATTGAATTGACTTCGCAAATGTTTGCTTTATCTCGAACCGGTCCGAAGGCCGGTAAAAAATAAAGACCCTACACATTTGATTTGTCGAAACTTTGTTCAGTTTTCAAAGGTCTACCTTGTTGCTCAACACAACTTAATCAGTTTATCATGACGAGCGAAGCTTGTCAAGAACTTTTTGAATAAATATTCAAGCCGTTCATTTCTGATTTCGTTATGCCTTGTTAAATCAAGCTTTTACTCTGCATCTTTATGCAAGTAGAAATGAATAACTCAACAAGTGACAACTTTATTAGTTTATCAAGTTAAGCAAGATATGTCAACAAAAAGTTTTAAAAACTTTTTTCAACGACACGAGCTATAACTGACAACAACAAATACTATATCAACATTTCGCGGTAGCGTCAAGGATATTTATAATTAAAATTTGCTTTATTTCAGATTACGAATGCTAATTAATTTATCTTTATAATTGTACGTATTAAAAAAGCATAATTACCGTAAAAGGGTAATTATGCATTCGTTACTGTTCGTTTCTATTATTTAGTGATTTTTTCTACACCACGCATATAAGGAACAAGAACTTTCGGTACGGTCACACTGCCATCTTCATTTTGATAATTTTCTAAAATAGCTGCAACAGTACGACCAACCGCTAAGCCTGATCCATTCAATGTGTGTAATAAATTGACTTTGCCTTCACTATCACGGTAACGAATCTGTGCACGGCGCGCTTGGAAATCTAAGCAATTTGAACAACTTGAAATTTCACGATAAGTTTCTTGCGCCGGAATCCATACCTCTAGATCGTAAGTTTTCGCCGCAGAAAAGCCCATATCACCAGTTGATAAAGTAATAACATGATAGGGCAATTCAAGCTTTTGTAAGATATTTTCTGCATTAGCTGTCATTTTTTCTAATTCATTAAATGATTCTTCTGGCTTAACGTACTTGACCATTTCCACTTTATTGAACTGGTGTAGTCGAATCAAGCCACGAGTATCCCGACCAGCACTACCTGCTTCAGAACGGAACGATGGACTCAACGCTGTGAAGTAAACCGGTAATTGTGCTTCATCCAAAATTTCACCACGATAGTAATTAGTCAATGGTACTTCAGCGGTCGGAATCATGGTCATTTCTTTGTCATCAGTCACCGTTGAGAAAACGTCCTCCCGGAACTTAGGGAACTGGCCCGTCCCAAACATCGAATCATCATTGACCATATAAGGTGTGATCATTTCGGTATAGCCTTCTTTTTCATGCTCATCCAGCATGAAATTATAAACGGCACGTTCTAACTTAGCACCTAAACCTTTATAGAAGAGAAAACGGCTGCCGGCCACTTTAGCGCCGCGTTCAAAATCAAGAATATCGAGATCTTCACCAATCTCCCAATGTGGTTTCGGCGTAAAATCAAACTGGCGCGGTGTACCGATCTTGCGCTCTTCATGATTAGCTGATTCGTCTGGACCGACTGGAATCGATGCATCTGGTAAGTTAGGTAAACGAACTGCGATATAGCGAACTTGTTCATTTAGCCCGGCAAGCTTTTCATCAACTTGTTTAACTTGAGCACCAACCTCGCGCATTTCTGTGATCATATCTGTTGCGTCTGCTTTATTGCGTTTCAATTCAGCAATTTGCTTAGAAACCTCATTGCGTTTTTGCTTTAAGTTTTCAGAAACGGCAATTTGTTCCCGCCGTGCTTCATCTAATTCAACTAAGTGATCGATCTCTGCTGGATCAACACCACGTGTTGCTAAGCGCTGTTTCACTTCTTCCTTGTTTTGCCGAATCATTTTAACATCTAACATGATTAAATCCTCCATTAATTAAATTTTAAACGCAATACAAAAAAAGCCGACTCATCCCCGTAATTGGGACGAATCAGCTTCGCGGTACCACCCAAGTTTGACTATCATTAGCCACCCTCAATTGTCGATAACGATCGTTGACCGTGCAGGATTAACTGCCCGCTATTGTGCTGGAAGCGGTCCGAATGGCTTTGCAGCTACCACCATTTCTCTTAACAGACCTTAGGCACATCATCGCGTTTAAATAATGTAGTTAGTGTACTCGAATTTTTAATAAAAGGCAACTCGAAAAAAGTTGTGCCACATATTGCAATCGATTTTCAGCATGATACAATATATGGTGCTGTTCAGACCCATTTAAGGTTAAACTTATTTGTACGGGCCTAAACTTGTGTTATTGCTCGTTAAACAATCCCAATTAAAAACCGAAAACAAGGAGCCTATTATTATGATCGTACTTGCAGGAACAATTGGCGCAGGTAAAACAAGCCTTACTACGCTATTGGCGGAACATTTAAATTCGCAAGCCTTCTATGAATCCGTTGATGACAATCCCGTTCTCCCTTATTTCTATCAGGATCCAAAAAAGTATGCCTTCTTACTCCAGATTTATTTTTTAAATAAACGGATGGCTCAATTAAAAGCTGCTGATCGCATCACTAACAGTGTGATGGATCGGTCAATCTTCGAAGATTCATTATTGTTCCACTTAAACGCGGATCTAGGCCGGGCGACTGAAACAGAAGTTGCCGTGTATGATTCATTATTAGATAACATGCTTCAAGAATTACCACAGCAAGACTACCATAAACGTCCTGACTTACTGGTCCATATCAACATTTCTTTTGAAACCATGTTAAAACGAATCGAAAAGCGTAACCGGCCTTATGAACAGATCACGCAAGACCCTAGCCTTTACGATTATTACCGGACGTTAAATCAACGTTATTCACAATGGTACGATGATTATAATGAAAGTCCTAAAATCCAAATCGATGGTGATCAACTTGACTTCGTCAGCGATGAGCTTGCCCGTAAGCGGGTCATTGAGCTAATTGATCAAAAATTAGCTAGCCTCCGGCAACCAGCATCTGCTGCTAGCAATCACCAATAATAAACGGCTCTTTGTCAAATCCTGTTGATGAATAGCTTTTACAGAGTTGAAAGTCATGCGACTTTCAACTCTGTTTTTTTCATTGGTTTTGTTCTCATTTGCCGTAACTTAATACGTGAAATCATATGATGGTAATTACGGAATCCAAATGCTGTGCGTTGAATTTGTTTAATCATTCGATTCATGCCTTCGACTGGGCCATTCGTATAGTCCGATTCACTGGCGTTGAGTACAACCACTAAGTTCTTTTTGAACGTTTGAAACACTGCTTTCATGTAGGGACTTATATTTTGATTTGTATATAGATCTTCCACAAGCTTGTCTTTGTCTTGATTCTTAAGGTTTTCCATGATGCTTTGCATCGACTCGTACGATGCTTTAAGTTCTTCGTTAATTGTCAGTCCTTGTTCTACACGTTCTAGTTGTGTGAGTTGTTTTCGCAGGTGTCGGTCATAAAAGACATGTTCCTCATCTAGATTTCCGGCATACTTCAAATAAAGCCGCCAGGCGAACTTTAACGTGCGATATTCATAGGATCTTTTATTGTACTTTTTCATGGTTTGTACCCGAGTTTGATTAAAAGCTCGAGTCATCATTGCAATGATGTGAAAGCGGTCGATCACAATTTTTGCCTGCGGAAACATTGCCTTGGCAATGTCTTGATAGTAACTATTTAGATCTACGGTAACTGTTTTGACACGTGCTCGAACACTTGCTGGAAATTGTTTAAAATAATCAGTAATACTTTGCTTGAATCGGTCTGGCAGAATTTGTTGAATTTCGTGCTCACCAGCGCCATTAATACAGATGAAATGGAGCCGACCACCAATTCCTCTAAATTCATCCATGACGAGATGAACCGGTAGATAGTTAAGATTTCTGCGAAATAAGTCATCATAGTTGTCTAAGTAACGACAGACAGTGCTAGCTGATATGCCGGCATCGATCGCAATGCTAGCTTGAGTGCGGTCGTCTTGTAGACTCATAAACACTTTCTGACGCGTGGCTCGGGAGATACAACAGTACTTGTCTACCACATCAGCACTTTACAGCTTTTTAAAAAAATTTGGATATAAAAAGGCACGAATGCCTATTCTTTGCTAAAATGAGTTCGACAAAAAACCATTTAGAAAGAAGGATTCGTGTTGAACTCATTTTATCAAAAATCATCACTTTTAACCACCCTCCACGCCTATTTTTCTGATTTAAAAGCGGCTGGCTTGTCTAAGCCAATGGGCCTTAACTATTTTTGGTTGTGTCTAGCGTTGTTAGTGATCGGTGACCGCCACTCGATCCGCCACTTATTTGAACAATTTCTGGGCCGGGTGACGAAGCATTCTTTGAACACGTTTTATCGGGCTTTGGCAGTGATCGGTAACCACTTGCCACAGTTAGAAGTGCGCAACTTGACGTATTTACTGACCTTGATTCCCACTACTTGTCAGGACTTGCCCTTATTATTGGTTCTGGATGACACGGTCCAACCCAAGTTCGGCCACAAATTTACCGGCGTCAAATATCTATTCGATCACGCCGCACATACGGGTAAGCGGCTCGTCAATGCCCATGATTTCGTTACTTTAGGTCTGATGATCCCAACACAGCGGGACCAAGATGACCAGCCAGTTTATACGTTCTTGCCGTTAGCCACGCACCTTTATCAGGCGGAACAGGCGACCAAATACCAGCAAGCGGCGCAAATGATCAAGACGACTTTGAAATCGATCGCCAGCGACCAACAAGTGTTCCTACTGTGTGACAGTTGGTATCCCAAAGCTGAGATCAACCAACTGGTCATGACGCAACCTAATCTAGCTATGATCGCCAATGTGCGTAAAGATACCGCCATGTTTGGCTTACCCAAACGCACCGGTAAGCGCGGCCGGCCGCGGAAATATGGTGACCAGATCCATTTGGGAAATATTGCATTAAATCTTTGTTCGGCCGGAGATCAGATCGGTATAGTGCGGTGTCTGACACGCTTGATGCCCCAGCCAGTTTACATGATCCGCGTACAACGCAAGACGACTTGTCGTCTGTTCATGGCGACGAGCGCGCCCGAAGAATTAGCGGCGATCACAACCGAAACCCTAGCCGTTGATCCGACCCAGCTCACCTATCGGACGCCGGAGACCAGCGCCCCTGCGCCAGCGCTACGAGCGTTGGCCTACTATCAAAAACGTTGGGCGATCGAGACCTATTTTTATGAAATGAAAACATTCTGGCACTTCGGTGATTACGCCGTGCGTTCAGTAGCCAAGATTGAAGCCGATCATCATTTATTGAATACGGCGTATACCTTGATGATCGTATTGCCATTGACCCAACCTAGTTTAGCTTTTTTGGTAACCAAAAGTTTGCGTGAACGCAAACTCTGGTTAAGTCGGCAAATTCAAGCGGCGCTGTTTTTGGCTAGTTTAGCGCGGCAAGTGCAAAGGCGGTTAAAAACAACACCGGCCAAAGTGGTGATTCAGTGGTTGGCTTCTTGTTGGTCGGGGGTCAGTGAAAAGCTGTAAAGTGCTGTACCACATCAGAAGTAGCCATAAACGACGCTTTACAATTACGACAAATGACGCGTTCTTTATGGAGTTCTAAATAAACTGGTTCACTCGCATTCGCTGCCAGATAGGTCACGCGTGATACGTAGTGTCCATTATGACTTAGCTCGCAAAAGCCACAGTTAGCGCAATGTTTCTGGTCGAACTTAACCGTGGCTATATATACTTTTGCGCGCTTAGCTTTAATCACTTGATAGTTATATTTGTAAAAAACTACATTTGGGTCTTTAATACTGAGCACAAATTTTATATTATTATCTACAGGGTCCATAAGTTTTCACGTCCTTTAAAAAAGATGCTGTAGTGGGTGGATTTTTTAGGTGCGAGGCTTATGGGCCTTTTTTATTTTGCACTAAAAAATCCTGCTAATAGATTACCATGTTAAGTAAGCTATCAACAGGAAAAAGTATAGAACCTAATAAACTTCTCAGTCTAAAGTCAGTCATTGATTTTAGGCTTTTTTGTTAGTCAAAGTACGTTCAGCGTCGCTTTGCTTTTAGGTAATAGAATAGTAAAATGAGAAAAGTAGCCACAAAATAAATACTTGTAAGGAGCTTTGTGATGCTGTTTGAAGAAATATTTTTAGAAAAAGCGGATCTGCAGAAGTTTCAGATGTTTCGCGTTCTAAAATCAGCTGGTACTAATTCGTTTACGATCAATGATATTAGTGAACAGCTACACCTTTCATATCAACAAACTTATAATACCTTTCAAGATCTATTACAGGATATGCAAACAATGAATCCACAACTCGATTCAACCCTTAATCGACATGAATTACTATCTCAACACACGTTCAAAACTTCTTTAGAGCGCTATCGCCTTTTTCTACTGGAACAATCCTTAGTCTTTCAGTTTATTGATTATCTAGTCCAAGAAGCAGCGCCTTCAGTTAGTGAGTTTTGTGAACAACACTTCGTCAGTAAATCAACCTTACTCCGCAAGTCAGCGGCTTTAAAACGTTTCATGTTGCAGTACTCACTGCGATTTTCTTATACGGATCTGAAAATTGTTGGTGATGAATGCAATATTCGTTATTTTCTATTTATTGTTTATTGGATCGGTTTTCATGGTATGCGCTGGCCGTTACATCATTTTAGTGAAAGTTCACTCCAGCAATCACTTACAACCGTTAACACACCAGCAAATGACACGATCCTTACTTTACAAAAAAGATTGTTGCTTGGTATCATGCGTGTGCGCATCACCAATGGTTATTTGATCCACAATAATAATCTTTTCAAAATTCTCACCGCACATAATCCTAGTTTTGAACAATTAAGTCTACCAACTGAGTTATTTAATTATCTTTCCGCGCGCAATCGACAACGTGAGACTGAATTCTTCTTTTTCGCGCAATTTAGTTTGATCACTTCTGCAACGACTACCCAACAGCGTGCACACCAGCTGACGGCCTACCTAACTGAGCAGAAAAGTCCTTTATGGCAGTTAACTGTGGAACTTTTAGGTAACCTATCAACTACTTACAAGACTAAATTGACTGTCACTAACGAACCAACATTAACTTATAATATTTTGCGGTTATTGATGACCACGACTGCGTTACAAGGTAATTACCCAAAAGTGATTGATTTTTATCAGCCCGACTTGACTAGTTACACCCAAACACAACTTTATCAATATATACTAGCCTTTCTCAGCCGGACCACAGTAACGCAAAATGCCGCACAGCTTTATCATCACCGTGAACAGCTTGCCACTTATTTATGCTATCTGCTGCAGCCGAAATTGCATCACTTTGAAGACCACCAAATGGTCCGCATTTGGCTAGTGGCTGAAAATAACGACCGCTTAACTGACGAGCTTCAACGCTTCCTAAAGTTCTTAAAAATCGCGCAAGTCATGCAACCACCGGCACAACCGACTGATGCTGATTTAATTTTATCTACTATTGATACTCAAGCCCCGCTAATACAACAAATGGCCACCACAGGTATTCCTATCCTACATTGGAATCTAGAAGCCCATGATACTAATTTTTTTCAGTTATATACCGAGATCAAAACACTTTATATGGCTAAACAAACAACTACAAGATCCAACTAAACCGTTGCGCAGCTTTGCGCGGCGGTTATTTTTATGATTCGCGACAAAAAAAGTGCCAGCAACCATGACGGCTACTAGCACTTCTTTCCCTTTAATCATTAATCATGATGGATCTTAGTCAAGTCCACTTCATCCAATGGAATCATGTGGGTCTTGTAACGAATCTTGTAATACGTGAACAAGATAATGAACAGTGGCACACTCATATAACTGACCCCTAGCGCTTGCCAATCAAAAGTCTTCACCGCATGTAGATCCTGGCCAATAATAACCAAAATACCTAGTACCATCGCCAAAATCGGTCCAAATGGGAATAACTTAGCGTGGTATTTCAACTCACTTAGCTGATGGCCTTGCGCGATAAAGGCTTTACGGAACCGATAATGCGAAATCGCGATCCCTAGCCATGCAATAAAACCAGTTAGCCCGGAAGCCGAAACTAAGAACAGATAGATCCGTGGTCCCCAGATGCCAGTCAGGAAAGTGAACAAGCCAACAACGGTCGTCATCAATAAGGCAGCAACGGGAACACCACGGCCGTTCACACGACCAAAAATTTTCGGTGCGATATGTTGCTTCGACATGGCCCACAACATTCGTGTCGAAGCGTACATCCCGGAATTAGCTGCTGAGATCACTGACGTTAGGATCACGGCATTGATCACACTGGCAGCACTAGCTAAGCCAACGCGCCGGAATACCAACGTAAATGGACTGATCGCCACATCACTGGCACCCGAACCAAGTAGATCCTTACTGGTATACGGTAAGATTGCTGCAATCACGAAAATTGCTAGGATGTAGAATAATAAAATCCGCCAGAAAACTTGTTTGATTGCCTTAGGAATACTAGTTTCCGGTGTGGCTGATTCTCCGGCTGTAATTCCGATCAATTCCGTTCCTTGAAAGGAGAAGCCGGCAACCACGAACACACTTAAAATTGCTGGAATCCCACCGACAAACGGTGCTTTACTGATCGTAAAGTTGTGTAGCCCAATTGCGGGGCCCTTACCGCCCATAATACCGAAGATCGTTAAGAAACCAACAATCAAAAAGACGATAACCGTGACGACTTTGATGATCGATAACCAATACTCAGTCTCACCAAATGAGCGCACTGATAAGGCGTTAATAATAAAGATCACCGCTAAGAAAAACATACTGAAGATCCAACCAGGAATATGCGGTAACCAGAAATGCATCACGATCGCAGTCGTGGATACATCCACCGCCAAAGTGATCGCCCAGTTAAACCAATAATTCCAACCCATTGCAAAGCCCAACGCTGGATCCACAAAACGACCAGCATACGTGGCAAAAGATCCCGATACCGGAATATAAGTTGCCATTTCGCCCAAACTAGTCATCAAGAAATACACCATCAAGCCAATCCCGATATAGGCGATCAATGCCCCACCAGGACCAGCAGTCGAAATTGCCGAACCTGAAGCGACAAATAAGCCAGTCCCAATACTGCCACCCAATGCGATCATCGACAAATGCCGCGTCTTCAGCTCACGCTTTACGCTGCCTTGTTCATGATCAATATGCTGTTGCGCCATCTAAAAATTCCTCCTGAACCAAGTCTAAATTTAGAGGTGCGCCACTTAAACACAAAAAACCGCCCTTTTATGTAGCACCCACTGCTACACAAAAAGACGGTGTCTCTTTCTGTCAGTCGATAGCGCCCCGTGATGACTTCATCACGACAGTACTTGACTTATTCAGCCAAGCCCCAACACTTAATTGAAAAAGCAATTAAGCATTTCGGCAGATCACCCTTTTGCCAGCCCTCAATGACGCTTTTCGCCTCCGACTGGTGACTCATGATCTCTGCAACCTCAATCTAATTGTTAATAGTATACCGAATATTTAATTGTTTAACAAGGCTAGTGCTTATTTTTCTGCCTGGTTGATCGATTGACTCATACCATCATAGTTAAAATTCTGGTGTAAGAAGTCGTGATTATCCAGTGGGAAATGCTGCTCCAACGTGGCAAATGGTTGGATCGCAACTTGACCTTTTTGCAAACGATAATCCAAAATATGACCACCGATCGTCTTATGATCGTCACTTAAGAAATGTACATGATAGCCTGCGACTGCTACCCCTTGGAACAATTCTGGTGCATAGTAGCCGATCAAGGTGCCATGAATATTATCTTGGTTAAACTTTGGCTGCGTTTTAGTTGCTTCCGTCAAGCTCGGGTAAGGCTTTTGTTGCTCTTCAACGACCCGCGTATGCATATGAGCAAATTCACCCGTAATTTTAACCGCGAAGAATACATTGCGGTACGGGTAGTTTTGCAATAAATAACGTTCAACTTCAGTCTTATTCAAATTAGATAATTCAATTTGTTCCAGCGGATCATCGAAATGGACCGTTGCAAAAGGTACGGATTGCTCCGCTGACAATTCATTGACCGCGCCCGACTCAACTACTTGATAAGCGTGGCCATCAAGTACGACCAACTCACCATTAAAGTCTTGCACTGTCCCAATACCATAATTACCATGTTGCAACAACTCACCCACAGTCATTGTCCCTTCAAATAAACCGGGCACTAACAAACTAAGCGTACCGTGTTGAAAAAGAACTGACTGCTTTTTTTGCTCTGCCATTAAATAAACATCCTCCCATTTAGAGAGTGGCTAAAATTTAGCCACGTTTTGTTAGCTTAATCATAAACGACACTGATTCAAAAATCAGTGATTTTTAATAGAATTGATCTGGTAAAATCGTTTGTCCGAGTTTTTTGTTATCGGAATAATCGATCGGAATATCAACGATCACAGGACCCTTAGTTGCAAAAGCTTGATCGAGCACCTTTTCCAGATCACCAGCTTGATCAACACGTAAGCCAGTTGCACCAAAGCTTTCCGCATACTTCACGAAGTCAACTGGACCAAAATCAGTCCCCGCACTTTGACCGTATTTCATTTCTTCTTGGAATTTGACCATATCATAAGCACCATCGTTCCAAATCAATTGGACGATGTTCAAATTCAAGCGCACCGCCGTTTCTAGTTCCTGACCTGTAAATAAGAAGCCACCGTCACCAGAAACGGAAACAATCTGTGTATTTGGTCGCAATAAAGCTGCTGAAATTGCCCATGGTAAAGCAACCCCTAGCGTCTGCATCCCATTAGAGAATAACAAATGCCGTGGTTCATAACTCCGGAAATGCCGTGCCATCCAAATGTAGAAACTACCAACGTCAACGGTTACCGTCATCTCGTCAGTCACCCGTTTTTGTAGCGCTGAAATAACCGCTAACGGATGGGTCAATTTAGTTTCTGGTGCGACAACTGGTGGTAAGTCACGCTTTTCAAACTGATCGTGTAATCCTTCCAAGTAATCCTTGGATTCGGCTTTAACTTCATAGCCGCGCAAATATGGCAATAAGAAGTCCAGCGTCTGGGCAATATCGCCGATCAATTCAGTTTCCGGTTGGAAATTATGATCGATTTCGGCCGCCATATCGTCGATCACTACGATCCGCGCATCGTTTTCTGCATTCCAGTTACGTGGTTCGTATTCGATTGGATCATAGCCGATCGTAATCACCAAGTCGCTTTGCTTCAACAACATGTCACCTGGTTGATTACGGAATAAACCGACACGACCAAAGAAGTTTTTCTCCAAGTTCCGTGAAATAATTCCCGCAGCTTGGAACGTCTCAACAACTGGAATATCGGAAACGTATAAAATATTGCGCAATGCCCGTGTTACTTCAGCAGAAGAAGCGCGCATCCCCACTAACAATACTGGCAGCTTAGCTTCCTTGATCTTGCGCGCTAAAATCGTAATATCAGCAGGACTAGCCGGCCCTAACTTAGGTGCCTGTAATGGCATTACAGATGGCCGTTCAATTTTTGAATCAACCACATCTTGGGGCACACTAACAAAACTGGCACCTTGTTTGGCAGATAAAGCCGCACGATAAGCGTTGGCGATCACTTCAGAAGCATTTTCTGGTTCTTGGATTTCTGCACTATATTTCGTAATTGGTGCCATCAAAGCAGTATTAGCCATGCTTTGGTGCGTCAACCGTAGTAAGTCAGCGCGCTGTACTTGTCCAGAAATTGCTAAAACAGGGTCCCCTTCAGCAGTTGCAGTAACCATACCAGTTGCTAAGTTGCTGACCCCAGGACCAGAAGTAGTCATAACGACCCCAGGTTTACCAGTGATCCGACCAATCCCAGAAGCCATAAATGCAGCCCCTTGTTCATGGCGGGCAACAATTAATTCAGGCCGCTTCGCATTGTCGGCGTGAGCTAATAGTTCAAACAGACGATCGATTTTTGCACCGGGAATCCCGAAAACGTATTTGACGTCATGGTTGATCAAACTTTCAAGGATGGCATCGGCGCCATAGCGTTGTTTTTCCGTCATTTATAAATCCCTCCAAAATAAAATTCTTTTCATGTTTTTAATTATTTTCAAAACCGGTTCTTATCATAGCATACTCTTCTCATAATTTCTTGTGAATTTAATTAAGTGAAATCATTTACAAATACCGTAATTGCTGAAATTCAATGTTTATGATTTTTCACAAGCGCGTAAACCACCAAATTTTTCTAATTTGTGAAATTACGCTAAAAATAAGTAACACACGACAAAAAATGCGTAATAAAAAAGTGTGTCCGGATTTTTCAGATTAGAAAAATCAAGCCACACTTAAACCATCGTCAAATTTAATTACGACCACTAAGCTTTTCAGCTTCCTTATCAATTGTTTCAAAACCAGAAACAGCTGACTTAGGTTGTGGATGCTTAGCACGAGCCTCTTCAGCTTTTTGGATCAACTCTTTCTTCTCAGCTTTAGAGAGTTTCTTTGCCATTGTTACCGCCTCTTTTAATATTGAAGTAACGGGCTAACACTCGTTAACTTTATTATAACGCTTTTTTTCTAAAAGCGTGCTCATTAATTCAGCATTTCAACCGTCAGCATCACAGTCGAAATTACTTATCGCTACGAATATTACGTAATAATTTTTGAATCAATAATTCTCGCTTCTCATCAGATTCATTCCAATTAACTAGTGGAATCTCACTATCACCAAGTGTTTCACTGATTACTTGGTAAACGGATTGCTTCTTCAACGACTCGCCCCATAACAAATCAGCCTGATGAAAAACTTGGTTGATCACTGAAGTTCCCTGCTTAGCGACCGGTTGAAAATCTTTAAAAACCATATCGATCAGACCAGAATCAGGGTAGGTATGGATATCCCCCTCAGTTGCCAATACAATATCATATAAACTGATTTCTTTCGGTGACCGGGCAATTGTGAAACCACCATTGTTCCCAGAAACGGACTTAATCAGCCCACCAACAACTAATTTACGCATAATTTTACGCAAATAAGTTTGTGATCCATTCAAGCGATGATGAATCACTTCAGATGAAATTGGAATTTCCGGATCTTGTGTCGCCAACAATGTAATAATACAAGCAGCTTGTTCAAAACCACGGGTTAATTGCATACCAGACACCTCTCTACTTCACAATTAAGGAAATTTATTAGCTTTAACCCACTAATAAATTCTGACGTTACGGACGATGACCATTCAACTACGGCAAAGTACGCCAAGTTGAAACATGGCTCTACTTCACAATTAAGGATATTTATTAGCTTAACCCACTAATAAATTCTGATGTTACGGACGATGACCATTCAACTACGGCAAAGTACGCCAAGTTGAAACATGGCTCTACTTCACAATTAAGGATATTTTATTAGCTTAACCCACTAATAAATTCTGATGTTACGGACGATCGTTATTCACCTATTTGTTATGGATATATCATATCACAAATATAAATGTGGCGCAAAAAGAAAAAAGGCGCTTACACCAGATCATCATCTGATATAATCGCCTTCTCCCTGCCAAGGGTGTAGTTTAAGTATACCGCAGCCACGTCTTTAAAAAAACAGTCAGCTTATTCTGCGAGTGTTAAATAAAAACTAGCTAACCCTTGCTGTGCATTTTGAATCTTAAATTCAAACCCAAATTTTTCAAACAACGCCATAACTTTTTTTAAACTTTCACCATCAAATGAACTGACATTGCCGTCAATTTTTACGACTTGGTTAGCACGTGCAATTTTCAATAGATATTGCAATGACAATTGCGCCAAACCATGATTTTGAAAATCGTAAAAAGCTAACTGGCTTTCAGCACCCAGAGTCTCCAATACTGTAATATGAACCGCTTTAGCCCACGCATCATATTCAAATAACAATTCATTTTGATAATCAGTTTTCGAGTGCCCGTATTTATCTACATTTTCATAAGCTGTGTAGACAAAAATCGAGCTGCTTTTTTCATTGAGCTGAGCACGATTAAAATCGGTATAAACAATGTACGGTGTAACTGGTTGTGAATCCGCACTATAATCTACGACTTTATCTAATATCGTCAACCGTGAATTAGCTTCAATTGCTGCCAGTCGTTCCCGATAAGCTTTTCCCATTTTTTTCAATTGCTCCTGTGACACGTCCATCATTCCTACCTCCAATATCTCTATCTCGGCTCATTATACCATAATCGACACTGAGCAAAAGCTAAACCTTACTATAGTTGCAATATTTTCATGATATTTTCATTTTCTGTTAACGCTGTCTAAAATCAGCCAGTGTCATTTTATAGTACATTTCGTCCACTGGTTCTTCATCGCTAAATAAGCGTGGTCGCTCAAATTCATACTCAAAATGAAAGCCCGTTTTTTCGATCACCCGCTGCGAACGCTGGTTATCCGCAAAATGACCCACCCAAATTTCTTGCAATCTTAAATGATTAAAACCAAAAGTTACGATTGCGGTGACTGCTTCCGGCATCAATCCTTGACCCCAGAAAGCTTCATTGAGCATAAAACTTAGTTCACGACTATCGTCTTTCGGCGTTGTCCCACTCGGTGCACGACGATGTAAGCCGATCGTACCGATCATCTTACCGCTGACTTGGTCCACCACCGCAAAAACTTCATCGCTGCGCAAAAACATCGTCAAAACAGCTTCACTTTCAGCCTGTGAATGATGGGGTTGCCAGCCGGCCATGGCGCCTAAACGCGGATTTTGCATGAGTTCGTGTAAATCTGTTAAATCAGCTTCTATAAATGGTCGAATCACTAGACGCGGTGTCGTTAAACGCACAGCAGTCAGCTCCTTAAATAAATTTAAATTTTTTCAACAATGCTGCTTAGGCCTTTCGCCTGCACAAATTGATTAAAATCGCTACAATAGTTTTAGCAACTAACATCATACTAAATACTTTGACACTTAATTATGAGAGGTAGGTTTTATATTTTGCAAATTATTACGGTCCCTTTAACGACACCAGCTTACTTAAAAGCTTACATTCGCCAGCCTGATGACAATACACCGCAAACCACTTATCCAGCGATCATTATCGTCCCTGGTGGTGGCTATACTCATATTCCTGAAGCACAGGCAGAGACTTTGGCTTTGGCCTTTGCTGCGCGTGGCTTTCAAGCTTTTTACCTCCGTTATCATTTTAACACGGAAGTGAGTCCACTCTTGCCACAGCCACTGCTTGATTTGGCGGCAGCCGTTCAGCAACTGCGCCAAAACGCGACAGCTTGGCACCTTGATCCCAATAAAATTGCGGCAGCCGGCTTTTCAGTTGGCGGTCATATTGTTAGTACCTACAATGGCAGTTGGCAGGAACACTGGCTGCAACAAGCAGCCCCAGATATTGATCTTCAGTTAAATGCCGCTATTCTTGCGTACCCAGTTATTCGATTGGATGCCGGTTGGCCCGCAGCAGACAAACTGGCCACTTTAAGTGCACAACCTGATCAATTTGCCGCGGATAAATTAGTTAATTCGGCATGTGCACCAACATTTATCTGGCATACAGCTGATGATCCATTGGTGCCCGTGCAAAACAGCCTCTATTACCTCAACGCCTTAGCAAAAAATGGAATTCCTTTTGAAAGTCATATTTTCCGTCACGGCCCCCACGGCTTAGCATTAGCCAATCAGCAAACCGCGTGGAAGGCTGACGCTGACCAACCGCATGTCGCACACTGGCTTGATTTAGCAGTGGAGTGGCTACAGGACACATTAGCTTAAGCTCGACACCATTCAGTAAAAATTAATTTAGTCTAAGCAAAAACTTAATTACTTGTACTTTTAAGCAGGACCACGTATAATTTTTAACAAGGAAAACGTTACTTTTGTCACCCGTGAGAAAGAGGGAAATACTATGCACAACCGCCATTATTTTCAACCTCGTCCTGCTTTTAGTGATGACGCTGCCGACTATGTACTCCATTTCATCGATGTTACCCGTCCGGATCTAACTCAGTATCCACAAATTAGTCAACTCGGTGATTGGATGCACTACGGCGAAAACGATTATCGCTTTTGGAGTCACATCAGTAAAAATGATTTAACCGCGACGATCAGCCAAGCCACTGGCATTACTGCTGATCATTTTGAAATTATCGATAGTGCTGATTTTAAAGGTTATTCTTACTTTTAAGCAACTGCTGTAAGTCCAGCGGCAATGGTGCAGTAAACGTTTGGGTTTGTTGTGTAAACGGATCAGTGAACGTTAATTGCCATGCATGTAGTGCTTGGCGGTGAATACCTCGATCCATTGGACCACCATATAAAGCATCGCCTAGCAACGGATGGCCTATAGCTTGCAGGTGGATTCGAATTTGGTGGCGCCGGCCAGTGTGTAACTTCACCTTCAAAACGCTAGCGTCCAATTGTGGCAAATAAGTTTGCCGCCAGAATTCAGTGCGTGCAGCTTTACCATTTAAATCGATGATACCAGCCGCTTGTGTCGGTCGTTGACCTAAAGGTAACGTGATCATACCATGTTCTGTGTGTACTGCGCCTGCAACTACCGCTAAATAAGTTTTTTCACGTACTAAATTAGTCGCTGAGTTAGCTAATCGACTATGAGCAAAAGCGTGTTTGGCCACTAATAACACACCACTAGTGGCATAATCTAGACGACTGACCAAATGTGGCACAATATTCTCAGCACCTTGCCGCAACAGATACCCACGCACACGACTAACAACCGTATCGATACCTGTCTGTGGACCGGAAACTGAAGCCAAATTAGCCGGTTTATTGATCACTAGCCAGTCTGGTGTTTCATACAATAGCATTAACGGCTGTGAACTAATAGCTGCCAGCGGATCACCATTTTCCGCTGGCAGCTTTATTTTTATTTCCGCATTGGTTGGTAGTTGGTCGATCAGGCGACTGGGCTGCCCCGCAACCCAAACTTGACCATGATACTTTAAGCGCTGCAACATATGCTTACTTAAACCTTGGTGTTGTAAAAATCGCGCCACAGTAGTTTTTGGTCCTTGATTTCGCCAATTAAATTTCATTGGCCGTACCCGCAGTTGCTAAAATCTCAAGAAAAGCAGCACCATATTGTTCAGCTTTATGTTCACCAACACCCTTGACCTCTAAAAGTTCACTGGTATTTTGTGGTAAACGTGCGCACATCTCATGTAATGTCCGATCAGAAAAAATAACGAACGGTGGCACTTTTTGTGCTTGGGCTAATTCTGAACGTAACTGGCGCAGTTTTTCAAATAGCGCATCATTTTCTGGTTGGGCCGCTTGCGTTGCCACTGCAGTTTTACGTAGAACTTGCTGCTGCCCACGCAACACTTCCGCCCCACTAGCAGTGACCGTCAAAACCGGATACTGTCCACCACTAGCTTGCAAATAACCTGCGGCAGTCAAAAAATCGATCAAGCTGCCAACTTCTTTTTGCGTTTGTCCTTTTAGCAAGCCGTAAGTGGATAATTTAGTAAAGTCCAATTCACGCACCCGTTGATTATTAGCACCAGTCAGCACCTGAGTGACCAACGTTTTACCAAAGTTTTCGTGCATCCGATAAACGCACGATAATACTTTTTGCGCCGTCACCGTAATATCGACTGCTTCGCGTTGATCTAAGCAATTGCCACAGCGACCACATGGTTCAGCTTTTTCACCAAAATATTGTAAAATTGCTTGTTGCAAACAACCCGCGCGTTTTATAATCAAGTTAGCCAATTAGATCCAGCTAATTGAAAAAATAAAAAACACCAAGACAAATCTCTGTTATCATTGATGTTCCAACACAAAAATGAAAGAGGTTATTGTCTTGATGCAAGAACAGAATACCACAGTCCGAGAAAAAGGTCACCACCTAACTTCATTTGAGCGCGGCAGAATCGCCACGCTACACAGCCAAGGATACTCTAACCGCGCAATTGCTAGAGTTATCGGCGTTTGTCATCAAACAATCAGTAATGAACTACGCCGTGGTGAGATCGACCAAGTTAAAAAAGTGAACGGTCAACGGCAATATCACCGCGAGTACTCGCCAGAAGCGGCACAGGCCAAATACGAAGCTAACCGAATGTCCTGTCATCGACCTTTGAAACTCGCTGGTGTCGCTGACTTTATCCACTACTTTACGGCCCATTTGCACCAAGACGGTTGGTCGCCTGATGCCGCGGTGGGCCGTGCTAAACTTGAAGGCTTATATCAACCTGAGGAGATGGTTTCGACCAAGACGTTATACCACTATATCGATGCGCAACTACTTGAAGTCCGTAATCTTGATCTGCTCGAAAAAAACCGGCGCCGCACCAAACACCACCATTCACCCAAGCATAAGCGTCTGGCCGGACGAAGTATCGAAGAGCGACCTAAAAGTATTGATCAGCGCCAAGAGTTCGGTCACTTTGAGTTGGATACCGTAGTCGGTAAACGTAATGGCCAAGAAAGTGTCATTCTAACGCTGATCGAGCGCCAATCTCGCTGTCAGATCCTGCGTTTGATTGATGGCCGTGACGCCGATTCAGTCAACTACGAACTGGCTAAGATCTGCCAAGAATACGGGCACATCATGAAGTCCGTTACCGCTGACAACGGGGCAGAATTCGCAGCGGCGGGGACGGTGCTTGACGGGGTTGCCGACCTTTATTATGCCCACCCTTACCGCTCTTCAGAACGAGGCACAAATGAGGCGCATAATCGAATGATCCGTCGTGATGTGCCTAAGGGCCTGTCCATGGATACTTTAGGCCCTAGTGATATCCAAGCAGTGGAAGCCAAGCTAAACAACTTACCACGCCGGCAGTCAGGTTACCAAACCCCAAAAGAGCTTTTCTCCGCTGCCGCTGGCTAAAGATTGAATCTTTAAAATATGAATATCAATGAAAATACTGTCTTGCCGGGATTTATTGCGTGGCTAATTTGTTCTTGCAATTTGGGGTTGCAAACAACCTTGGGTATTGGCGTATTGCATCAACGCTTGCAACTTCAAATATTCCTGCTGCCGTGGTGCATCGGCCATATCAGAACGCTCAATAAAGAAGCGCTGCAACTGAATATCAGAAGGCCGGTAAAGCAAAATAGCTTCACTAGGTAAGCCGTCGCGCCCTGCTCGACCAGCCTCTTGGTAATAAGCTTCCAAGCTTCCCGGCGCCTGCGCATGAATAACAAAACGCACATTGCTTTTATCAATACCCATCCCAAAAGCGTTGGTCGCCACCATCACTAATTTACGATCATATAAAAAATCCTCTTGGTTTTGCCGCCGGACTTCTTCACTTAACCCGGCATGGTACATCGTCACACTTAGGTCATGTTGTTGAAATAACGTCGTCAACCGCGTGACTTCTTTACGAGTACTGGCGTAAATAATACCTGATTCATGTGCATTCAACTTTAAATAATCCAGCATGTAGCGATCGCGATCCTGTCCCTTAACAACTTGTAAGGCTAAATTATTGCGCGCAAAGCCAGTTTTTACTTCATTTTCAGCAGCAATACCTAATCGTTGACGGATATCAGTTGCCACACGTTCAGTTGCCGTCGCAGTCAAAGCAACAAGTACAGGATCACTCCGCAATTCTTGCAATCGTGCCGTTACTTGGAGATAACTTGGGCGAAAGTCATGACCCCATTGTGAAATACAGTGGGCCTCATCAATGGCCACCAGATCAATCTTTAATTGATTAAGTTCAGCCATAAAATCCGCCATTTCTAGGCGCTCTGGTGAGAGGTACAGTAACTTGACCTCACCGCGAGCAGCCATATCCAAGCGCTGATCAATTTCTGCATAAGTTAAAGAACTATTGATAAATGTTGCTGGAATCGCATTTTCATTTAACGCATCAACTTGGTCCTTCATTAATGAGATCAATGGTGAGATCACCAGCGTTAAACCAGAAAATAATAGTGCGGGAATCTGGTAACAAAGCGATTTCCCGCCACCAGTTGGCATTAGCGCCAAGACATTTTCTCCGGCCATCAATTTATCGATCACTAATTTTTGACCATGACGAAATTGTGTGTAGCCAAACTTTGTTTTTAATATTGTTGCCGCATCCATCAAGTCCGTGCCCCTTTATTTAACGCTCTATACTTAATCTACGCTGTTTTTGATAACTTTCGTCTGTGAATTTCAACCACCTATTCTAACCAATAACTGTAACTGATGCAAGGCAAGTAAAAAGACGGTCCACACGGGACCGTCTTAAATGGATCATTATTCCAAGTTAACCGTTAAAGTTTTCGCGGTTCCTTTTTTAGGCACAATACTAATTTTCAATGGTTGTGTTTGGTTATCTAATTGGTAGGTAAATTCAAAATCCTCATCAGCTTGTGGCGCCACCGAGTCCGTAAAATCATCATCCCGTTCAACCATCGCTAATTCTGCATCCCCTTGGTGAACGGTCACTGTAGCTAAATCGGCAAAATGTTGATTACTAGTGGCCAAATTACGCCAACCAATTTCTAGTTCCATTTGCTGATCATCGTCTAATTCACCTTTAACCGAGGTGATCGCCAGTTGTTCAAACTGCCAAGTCTGATTAAGTAGTACCTTTTGCTCATCCGCCTGACGGTTTAATGTTAAAGTGTTGGTTCCTGAATGTGAGGTCAGCGCTTGACTACTTGTGCTGCTGGTCACGCTGCTTGCTTTGCTACTAGATGATTCTTGATCTGAATCGGGTTGTGAACAGCCGGTCAGCAAACCAACCGCACTTAATAAAATAAATACGCGTAACTGTTTGATCATCGCCAGCACCCTTTCTGCTAAGTTATGTTCTAAGCATAACGAGAAAAAAGGCGCAGCGTCAATAAATATCCTTTTACGCGGTACACCGCCGGGAACACCTGTTGACCGCTTATTTGACAACAACAGCACCCTGATCTTTAATTTTTCTATTGTTGGGCAACAACCGGCCTAGCAAAAAATCCGCCAATCATGGCGGATTTTTTTAGTACAATGCGGCAACCTGTTTTTGAATATCATCGTGAGCCAAGAACTCATCATAGTGCGTATCAAAACGCTCAACGACGCCTTTAGCACTGACCTCGACAATATGATCAGCGATGGTTTGAATAAATTCGTAATCATGAGAAGTAAAGACTAATGCGCCACCAAAATCAACTAACGCATCGTTTAAAGCTGTGATCGATTCCAAATCCAAATGATTGGTTGGATCATCGAGTAACAAAACATTAGCCTGGCTGAGCATAATTTTAGCTAACATACAGCGAACTTTCTCGCCACCGGACAACATGTTCAACTTTTTCAGCACTTCGTCACCAGAAAATAACATTCGACCTAAGAATCCACGTAAGAAGGTGTTATCACTTTCTTCTTTGCTAGCAAATTGTCGTAACCAATCCAAGATCGTTAAGTCAGCAGTAAATTCCGCCGAGTTATCCCGCGGTAAATAAGCTCGTGAAGTGGTCACACCCCAGGTTACTGTTCCAGTATCAGGTTCTAATTCACCGGCTAGAATTTGCATCAAGGTTGTCGTCGCCACATCACTACGACTGATCAACGCCGTTTTTTCACCTGGTTTCAAAGTGAAAGTAATTTGGTCAAGAATTTTAACACCGGCAATCGACTTGCTGATATTATCGACCCGTAACAGATCACTACCGATTTCGCGTGCCGTTTCAAATTTAATAAATGGATACTGGCGACTCGACGGTTTAATATCTTCCAACGTGATTTTATCTAACTGTTTTTTCCGCGAGGTTGCTTGTTTGGATTTAGACGCATTAGCGCTGAACCGGGCAATAAATTCTTGTAATTCTTTGATTTGGTCTTCTTTTTTAGCGTTGGCTTGGTTCTTTAACTGCGCGGCTAACTGACTGGATTGTAACCAGAAATCATAGTTACCAACAAACAGCTCGATCTTGCCAAAATCTACGTCACACATATGCGTGCAGACCGTATTTAAGAAATGACGATCATGGGAAACCACGATGACGGTATTAGGAAAATTCATTAGGAAATTTTCTAACCATTGAATCGTGGGTGCGTCTAGCCCATTAGTTGGTTCATCCAATAGTAAAATATCGGGCTTGCCAAATAAGGCTTGGCCTAACAACACTTTGACCTTCTCATTTTCAGTCAGTTCACTCATTTTTTGTTGCTGCATGGTTTCATCAATACCGAGTTCTTGCAGTAATTGTGCGGCCTCAGCTTCAGCGTTCCAGCCATCCATTTCCGCAAATTCGCCTTCTAATTCCGCAACTTTGATACCATCTTCATCGTTAAAATCAGGTTTGGCGTACAAGGCATTTTTTTCCTGCATCACTTGATATAACTTTTCGTGTCCTTGGATCACCGTATCCAGAACCGTATACTCCTCAAAAGCATAATGGTCCTGTTTCAAGCTCGTCATCCGTTCGTTAGGCGAAATTGTTACTTGACCAGTGGTTGGCGCTAATTGGCCGGAAAGAATTTTCAGAAAAGTCGACTTACCGGCACCATTTGCGCCAATAATGCCATAACAGTTGCCTGGGGTGAATTTTAAATTAACATCAGAATACAATTGGCGATCGGGGAAACGTAAACTAACATCACTTACAGTTATCATTGCTTATCCTCACTCTACTTCATAATTAATGGTAATTCATTAGCACAGTACGCTAATAAATTTTGATATTACGGGCGATGACCATTCTTGTGGCAAAAAACGTGCCGCAAGAAACATGGCTCTACTTCATAATTAATGGTAATTCATTAGCACAGTACGCTAATAAATTTTGATATTACGGACGATGACCATTCTTGTGGCAAAATTCGTGCCGCAAGAAACATGGCTCTACTTCATAATTAATGGTAATTCATTAGCACAGTACGTTAATAAATCTTGATATTACGGACGATGACCATTCTTGTGGCAAAATTCGTATCACAAGCAGAATGGCCTTTTTCATAGTAGCTTTCACTTTAGCACAGAAACGTCTTAACGACAATCAAAAAAGTGCAGCCGCTGAGTTTTTCTCTCAACAACTACACTTTAGGTTTAAGCGCCCATCCGCCGATCCAGTACACGGGAAAGCCAGGATAGTGCGTAACAAACAATAAAATAAAGCACTGCTAACGCTAAAAACATTGGCAACACAAAATTCGTATTTTGTCCGTAAATGATCTGCGCGTGGTACATCAGTTCTGGTAACATGATGATCGTTGCTAAAGAAGTATCCTTGATCAACGAGACGAATTGACTGACCAGCGGCGGAATCATTTTCTTGATTGCCTGCGGTAAAATAATATGTTGCATCGCTTGGCGATAGGACATCCCGTTACTCCGCGCAGCCTCCATTTGTCCAGGATCAACAGCTTGGATCCCACTACGAATGATCTCGGCAACCATCGCTGATTCAAAGACTGTCATCGCCAAGATCGCCGCCATAACAACATCAGGCTTGATCCCGATATTCGGCAAACCGAAGAACGTAAAGAACAAAATCAACAGTAGCGGCAAATTACGAATAATATCGATCACAAAACCCACTAACGCGGATAGATATTTGATCTTCACGTAACGTAACAAGCCAAGTAAACCGCCGATAATAAAACTCAGCACGATTGAGATAGCGGAAATTTCAACGGTGATCCATAGCCCTTCCAGGAGATAACGGATGTTCAGCCATGAATATGCTTGAATAAAATTATTCATTAGTTATTCCCCCTTCTAAGCCCATTTCTTTTCTAGATAACGCATAAAATAGCTCAATGGTAGTGTTAGGATCAAGTACAATAACCCAATTGCTAAATACGTACTTGTGGTATCAAAAGTCGTCGAGGCGATCAGATTACCTTGATACATTAAATCAAAACCAGCCACAAAGGCTAAGACTGATGAGTTTTTAACCAAATTAATGAATTGGTTACCCAACGGTGGAATCGTAATTTTAATCGCTTGTGGAAAAACAATGTGCGCCATTGCCTGAGTATAAGTCAGACCGTTGGAACGTGCCGCTTCCATTTGCCCTGGATCGACCGCTTCAATACCCGCACGAACAGTTTCAGCAATAAAAGCTGAAGTATAGATCGTCAAGCCGATTGTCCCAGCAGTAAATCCGCTGACCCCAGTAAGAAACATTGGAATCACAACGTAGAAAAACATGGTAATAACTAACAAGGGAATATTACGGAAAACTTCTACATAGATGCGACCGAGGGCATGAACCCATTTACGCTCACTGATCTCCATAAACGCAAAGAACGTCCCCACAATCAAACTACCAACTAAAGCTAAAATACTAGAACCAAGGGTAAACAGAAAGCCAGACCAAAGTTCCGGCCAATGATTAACTAAAATCGAAATCATTTTTAGTTCCCCCCTTCGTCAAAACCAGGTACTTTACCAAACCACTTATTTTGCAAGCGTTGATACTCACCTGATTTTTTCATATCGTCGATAGCCTTATTAACGGCAGCCGTCATATCTTTTTGACCATTATTAACAGCGATCCCATAAGGTTCCTTGGTGAAGGTACCACCCACAACAACGTAACCTGGATTTTCTAGCGACATCCCATAAAGGATCCCGTTATCTGTAGTCAACGCCTGTCCTTGACCTGATTGCAAAGCGGTAAAGGCCTGCGCGTAATCAGATAATTCCAAAACGCTGGCTTTAGGTGCAAACTTTTTAACGTTTAAAGCTGAAGTTGATCCTTGAACCGCCAGGACTTTAGCACCTTTATAATTCAGATCACGAATGTCTTTGATCTTACTGCCCTTTTTAACCAAGATCGCTTGGCCGGCATTAAAATATGGTTGCGAAAAATCAACCTGCTTAGCCCGTTCTGGCGAAATTGTCATTGTGGCAATGATTGCATCAATATTACCATTCTTTAACATTGGAATCCGAGTATTACTGGTCACTTGGATAAACTTAGCTTTACCATCTTTACCTAAGATCTGTTTGGTGATTGTCTTAGCCATATCAATATCAAAGCCTTCAATATTGCCGGTTTTGATATTCATCAGGCCGAATAAGCGGGTATCGGCTTTTACGCCCCAAGTCATCGTTTTGCTGGCTTGATCGACTTTTAAAACATTCTGTTTCGATAAACTTTGATTACCGCAGCCACTCATCAGTAAAACCAAACTCAATAAGAAGGCAAGCGGCAGTATGCGTTGGACAAACTTTTTCATGTCCAAGCCTCCCTTCATTAATGATTAATGATTTTACTTAAGAACTGCCGCGCCCGTTCTTCTTTTGGATGAGCAAAGAAGGACTTTGTATCGTCATCTTCCAAGATTTCACCGTCGGCCATGAAAATCAACCGGTCAGCAACTTCTTGGGCAAAGCCCATTTCGTGGGTAACCACAATCATTGTCATCCCTGCATCAGCAGCGACTTTTTTCATAACGTCCAGTACATCACCAATCATTTCTGGATCCAATGCAGAAGTTGGTTCATCAAACAGTAAAGCTTTCGGTTTCATCGCCAAACTACGTGCAATCGCCACCCGCTGTTCTTGACCACCAGACAACATACTTGGATAAGATTGTGCCTTATCGGCTAAACCAACTAAATCCAATAAGTCCATTGCTTCTTTTTCACTTTGTGCTTTATCCTCTTTTAAAACTAAGCGTGGTGCTAAGGTGACATTTTCCAGCACGGTTTTATTGGCATATAAATTAAAATGCTGGAAAACCATGCCGACATCCCGGCGAATCTTATTGATATCCGTTTTCTTATCTGCTAAATCAAAATTATTAACAATTAACTTCCCGGAAGAAACTGTATTAAGGCCATTCATCGTTCGGAGTAGCGTGCTTTTACCAGAACCTGATGGGCCGATAATAACAACGACTTCTCCTTTATCGATCGTCAAGTTGATATTTTTTAGGGCATGAAAATCGCCATAATATTTTTCAACATCGTGAAACTCGATCATTGACATAACTTTCCCTCCAAACTTGAGTACACCCGATCACTGGTAATTGCTGTTAATAATTACCAAATAATCGCGTAGCTAATTTCTGTGGTCCAAAGCCACCTTTTTAATTTTAATTTATTTTTAATCTCTACGCAAATAAATCTGGTTAATTTCTGGATATTTTTTTAAAATTAAAATTAATATGAGAAAAATCTCATTTTAAACATGACGATCTGTCATCACTTTACCGGATGCTGCGCCTGACCTGTTTCAAGAATACTTTTAGTATCATCCAAACTGATATCGACCATGTTTTGTACTGCCATATTGGTGTAAAAAGCAATGTGTGGTGTAAAAATAACGTTTGGCATAGCTTGTAATGCTAGCACATTGGGATTAGTTATTTTAGTCTTTGTGAGATCACGATTGTTGAATTCCTGCTCGTCTTCGATGACATCGATTGCTGCGCCAGCGATTTGTTTATTTTTTAATGCCGCAACTAAAGCGGGGGTATCCACTACTGGACCACGCGAAGCATTGATTAAAAAGGCGGTTGGTTTCATCTGTGTAAATTGCTCGGCACCGATCAAATGAGTCGTTGTTGGCAATAACTGTGTATGTAACGTCACCACGTCAGCTGTTTTTAATAAACTTGCTTGATCCATGTAGGTAACAAACTCAGCAAGTTCTGTATTTTCTACTGGATCAGTTGCAATCACCTTAGCACCTAAAGCATGGAACAAACGAGCAACGGTCCCACCAATACGGCCTGCCCCAATAATACCAATCGTCAATGTATGTACTTCATGGGCCATTAGACCACCCCAACGAAAATCATGGTGTGCCGTCCGTTCATCGAATAATTCCAAATTACGAATTAAACGCATAGTTTGTGTCAATGCATATTCAGCCACTGAACGCGGCGAATAAGCTGGCACATTGGTAATGATCAAATCGTTAGCTTGAGCTACTGCTAGATCAACAACATCATAACCCGCACTGCGCAAACTAATTTGCTTAATGCCAAATCCGTGTAGCTTCTGATAAACTTGATCACTGTCGATTTTAGCATGCTGAACGATCACAATACCGTCATAACCCTTAGCACGCTCAACCGTAGCTAAACTCAGATCTTGATCAAAAGTATCAACCGTTGCTTGATTGCGTTGTGCCCAAGCCTTGATTGCGGGTTGCTCATCATCACGAACACTGTACATTAAGATTTTCATTTTAAATTCCTCCATTGATTAAGCCGACTTAAAATATTCACCTGTACTACACAAATAAAAAAAGCCCACAGCATAAGCGCTGTGAGTTAAAAGCAATCACACTTTTGACTGCATTAATGCCATTAGAAGTTACTGCTGTGTGATTAGAACACTAAATTCCTTGATGTTCATCCACTAAACTATCAGCAGTCCGCAGTCACCGCTACAGTTATGATGCAATTAATTATTAGCTTATTTTAATTTAAGTTTAACCTTGTTATTAGAAATCGTCAATCATTTTCGTGTTCAGCATTTATCCGTAAAAAAAAGAAGGAGTTGGACATAAATTACTTATGTCACAACTCCATTTTAAGGTTAGCGATTACGCCGCGACATACGCGTTGGTTCAGCAGACGACGTTGGTGTTGATAGATTATTGGCAGCCACTTGCTCTGCCTTTACAGCACTGGTTGGGGCTGCTGTTGGATCCTTATACGCTGCTTGGATCACAAGCTTAAATGGTTCACTGCCAGAAACAGCACCCGAGCGTCCAGCAATCTTATACGGCCCACCAGTTAATTGCGCACTGGCCAACACGATCTGATATCTAGCCGCTGCTTCTTTAGTCGGCATCAAACCAACTTCAGTAACTTCCCCAACGGGTAAACTATCAATTGCATTCCGGCCGGCATAAACCAGATAGTGATCGCCCTGCTGCCGTAATTCATAAAATGGTAATTGGACTAAATCACCAAGCGCATAAACCGGCTGACCTGTTTTTTGTGCTTGCTCATAAATTTGTTCATCCGAGCGGTTAGCATAATTTAATTGTAAATAGCCATTAGCCACTAGACTATCAGCTAGCTGCTCAAGATTGGCCTGTTGCGTTGCATCCACCGTTAGTTTAGCTGGTAATAAGCTCTGTTCGTGAAACAAACCAGCTGCTGGGATTACAGTTGTCGTATGTGCAGCATGCTTCCCGCCGATCATCGGGTCATCAGCAGCGCTAGCAGCACGACCACCTAATAGCTTTTCGATCTTCGGCGAAATGTCAAACTTAGCGGTTTTCGTTGTAAAGTAATAAATGACATTTAACACCGTAAAGTAAACCAAGATGACAAAAACCAGTAAAAATAGTAAGCCCCGTGTCCAGGCGCCAGCACGGAGGAAATAAATAGCAAGATAACCTAGATAAAGGACACCAACTACACCGATCAATGTATACACACGGTTTTTTAATTTAACGTTCATGTTGAAATAGCCTAAATAGTGATTCAACATATCAAGCAAAGATAACACCCAATCACCTCCAATTATTCAGTTGTTGTGTCATTTGTCGTGGTTGTTGTCGTACCCGTACCTGTCGTGTTACCAGTCTTTGTTGTGTTTGAGGTCCCACCGGCTGATGACGAATCAGCAGCTGCAGAACTTGAACTAGCACTAGTTGCACTTGAAGAATTAGCCGTTGTGCTTTGACTATTTTGTGTTGGCGTCGTCGTTGTTTGTGCTTCTGAGCCATCATCATTAGTTGTCTGTGAATTATCATCAGTCGATTCTTGCACGCTATTGCTACTCTCCTTCACCGATTGACTGCTTTCAGGATGTGTAGAACTACTACTTTGACGCAAGCTGCTGGAACCGCTTGTGACTGATGAACTATCAACTTGACTTGTCTGTTCAGTTTTGCTTTTAACTGGGGCAACTTTGTCAGCCACAACATTGGTCGCGGCTAAACCTAAAACGATTGAAACAATCGCAAATGGGGTGATAAATGGCGGTGTCCGGTAAGCCATTCAAAAACCTCCTCCTTCGTATTGATCTTCTAATGTTTCATTAAACCATATCTGCTTTAACATTGCGCGTCTTATTGGTAAAGAATTATTAAAATTTAGTGTCGGTAAAATTACATTAAGTATTGGCCTCATTCGAGTCTACTTTTAAACCACGACCAAGTCTAGCCATTTCAGCTTAATTTAAACTTAAATCAAACTAAAACGCGCCGAAAAATTAGCAATCAGCTAATCCTTCTGCGTGCGGCTGAACATTTGTTCTTAAGTCTAGTTTAGCATATCGCGTCTAACTTGCAAGTTGTTGAATTGAAAACAAAAATGTAAATAATTGACTATATTTCAAAGGCTTTCATAAAAATAGACTTAGTGAAAACTTATAGTCAATGATAGTTTGTATTAGCTGTAGGGGTTAGTAAAACAGCAATTTAAATTTGTGTTGCATTTCACTTGCTAATTTTGAAATGATATTGTAAACTATTCTGTAAGCTGTTACGTTAACCGTTTACAAAGAAGCGAGTGATTTTTATTATGTTTTATGCAAAGACAATTTTACAGCTAAATCCTTGCGTAAAATTCATTTTGGTTGTAGACTATTGAACACGTGCTGGGCGTTACAAAATTAACGTAACATCTTAGTCACCGTTAACCTATTGCTTCGGTTGGCGGGACTAACTCACAAGGACATTTTCCTTGATACAAGGAGGTATACACCATGAAATTTGGTAATTTTAGTGATAGTTGGTATCGGATCTCATTAGACACCGATCAACAAATTTTTTATGCAACTTCCAAGCAACATCCGGAACAAGTTGCCAGCGGTGTCACCATTGATGAGGCAGTACGTAAATTAGCGTTACAAGCACATCAACCCGTGACCCTTAATAATCACGCCGATCAAACGGCCTAATCGATAATCTAAAAAGCGCTGATGAAGTGAACCCCCGGTATTGGACCAAAATCCAATACCGGGGGTTTTACTATGACCAAATATACCAAGCAGTTTAAACTACATGTTGTTCAAGACTATCTGACGTCCTCATTAGGTTTTATCTTGATCGCTAGAAAGTACCAGATCAAAAGTCATGCGACCGTTAATAAATGGGTCCGGCAATACCAGCGTTTCGGTGTTAGGGGGCTTGAGGTTCGCCGACCAGAGAAAGTTTATGATGGCACTTTTAAGGTGACTGTTTTAAACTGGATGAAAACGAATCAGGCATCCATAACTGAAACTGCCCTTAACTTTGATATTTCTGCGCCGTCAACTATTTGGCAATGGCAACGAACTTTCGAAAATGAAGGTCTTGATGCCTTGTTTCGTAACCGAGGACGGTCAAAAATTATGTCAGCTGATAAACAAAGCAAGAAAACGAAACAACCAGATGAATTAACCCGCTTACGTGACGAAAACGAATTACTAAAGATCGAGAATGAATACCTAAAAAAATTGAAGGCCTTGGCTCAATCACAAGTAGACAACGAGCACAAATCATCCAAGAACTAAGGCCTAATTATCGGCTCGGTAAGATCCTTAAAGTCGTTGGCATGGCCAAGAGCACCTATAGCTACGCGATAAAGTCTGTCCCAACTGAAAACGATCCGGATGCGATCCTTAAACAAACCATTACAGACATTAAAGCTAACGCGACTGCGGCCGGTTACCGCCAGGTCACTGGCCAATTGCGTGAAATGGGGCTGGTGGTCAATCATAAGAAAGTCTTGCGCTTAATGCGTGAACTAAACCTGTTATCAACGGCGTATAATAAACAAACCCGTAAGTATAACTCTTACAAAGGAACGGTTGGAGCTGTCGCTAAGAATCGACTTAAACGACGCTTTATGACCAATCGACCGTATCAAAAGTTAACGACTGATATTACTGAGCTTCGTTGGGGCAATAAAACGATTGAAGAACGGGCTTACTTTACGTGTGTTTATGATCTATTTTCCAGTGAAGTCCTGAGCCATGATATTGCTTTAAAACCAACTGTGGCGTTCACCACCGATGTTTTAACAACAGCGATCAACCTGATTCCCAAACAACTAGGTTATCGGACAACGGTCCACTCTGACCAAGGCTTTCAATATCAAAATCCACGTTGGGTCCGTATTTTAAAGCAACAACATCTTTTCCAGAGTATGTCACGCAAAGCAACCTGCTTAGATAATGCGGCTATGGAAAGTTTTTTTCACATTCTAAAAGCAGAAGTTTATGATCAAAAACAGTTCGATACCTTGGCGGAATTAACCCAAGCCGTAGCGAGCTGGATTCAATATTATAATTTCACGAGAATCAAAACAAAACTGGGTGGTAAGAGCCCGGTTAAATACCGTGTTCTTACCACCCAGAAAGTTGCTTAAAGTTTCGTCCAATATTTGGGGTTCACTTCATGACTTGATTTTTATATCAAGTCGGCGCTTTTTGTTAGGCCATAATTTTGCATGATTTGATCCAACTGCCTTTGTGCAACTAGCCAGTCATCATTAACGATCACTTGCGCCTGATCTGCTAACGCCGTTGGTAGCCGCAGATCGCGCTCATACTCAGGACTAGCTACCCGCTGTGCGATCATTTCCCGCTGATCGCCGCGCTTAGTTAACCGCGTCACCAGTGACGCAGGCTGTTCAACCGTCAGAAACAACGGTATCACCTGTGCACCTAGCGTCTGTACGTAAGTCACTGCACCTTTGGTATCCAAAACGATACTGGCATAAGCGCATTTTTCCCAGGCTGCAGCTAGGGCTTCACGTGATGAACCATAGTAATAATCAGCGTAGCGCACCGATTCAATATAATGCTTAGTAAAGAAGCTGACTTCATTTTCAAAATAATAGTCGACACCATTTTCCTCACCGACCCGTGGTGGCCGTGTTGTATGAGTGATGACCCGCGGAATTTGATAATACTTAGTTAAGTACTGACTCACGGTTGTTTTGCCCGTTCCTGTCGCCCCGGTGATCACGAATAAGCGCTGTGGCAACAACGCCACCTCCCTCAAAATAGACTCAGCTACTACTCTACAATAGAAACGGCGTGTTGGCAAAGCAAATTTTTCTGTACACTACGATTAATTAAGCACGCCGCCGTACGGTTTGTAGACTACCGCGTAAAGCAAAATACAGTATTGGCACCAGAATGGCAGTCGAAATTGAATTGATCACCGTCGCTGGCAAGCTTAAAAATGAATTGATCAATGCTACTTTAAAGCTAGTCCCAACCATTAGTGCTTCAACGATCGACACTGCATAAGTCGTCACGATCTTCATCAATCCAGCAACGATACCTAAAATCACAATGTGGCTAGCGCGATCGTCCCGCTGAAAGAGGTTAAAGCCGGTGTTGACCACTAAAGCGATCACGATCACTTCTAGCGCGGTCAACCACGACGTCGCCGCATAACCATTTAATAAATCAAAACCACCTAAACCAATAATGCCCGCTAACGCACCATTACGACCACCTAGGAATAAAATCGCTAAAACGGTCAAAGAATTGCCAAAATGGATAAATGGCCGCCCAACTAACGCTGGTATTGGAATTCTTAATAAAGATATCCCGATAAAAATGATGGCCGCAAATAAACCTGTAAAAATAATCGCCCGTAAAGTATTCTTCTCTTGTCGCATCTACATTCTCTCCCCAAAAATAAAGGGCTACGGTAATATTCACCGTAACCCAGTAAATTATTTTCCCAATTGATCAGGTCATTACCTAAATCAAAATTTTACGCTAAGTCACTATTTAAACTGGTAGTACTTGTTCTAATAATTGTTGGAATCCAGCTGCATAATCAACACCAAAACGCACATCCGTTGCCGCAGTGGCTGTTCGTTTGATTGCTTGCTGTACAAATTCCATAGCCTGCTGACTGGCACTTTGCAGCGTTGATCCATGTAACCACAAGCCAAAGCAAACACTAGCAAAAATATCACCAGTCCCAAAATAATGGCCTGCTAATTGTGGTGTTGACCAATGCCAAATCGTCCGTTCAGTATAACCAACTACACCAATTTGACCATCATTCAATGGTACACCGGTTAGAATCACATTGGCAATCGACAATTGTGCGCTTAACTGTTGCACTAATTTTTCTGCTGCCGCAAGCGTCAATGGCTGCTCATCTTGGGGCAATTCCAATAGTAACCGTGCTTCGGTCACATTCGGTGTAATAACAGTGGCCCGATGAGCTAGTTGGCGCATGCCCGCCACATAGGAACGGCCAAAGCCCTTGTATAAACGACCGTGATCTCCCATCACGGGATCTAGTAGAATCCGCGCCGCGGGTGTTGCTAAAGTCGGTAAGTGCTGTCTCATTACTGGTAAAGCGGCGGTACCTAAATAGCCTAAGTACACCGCAGAAAAATTCAGCTCCAGCGTTTGCCAATGAGCGATGATCCGTTGCATTTCCTGACTGAGATCAAGGTAGGTGTTAGCACCAAAGCCGCCAGTATGCGTTGATAATAATGCAGTTGGCAAAATAGCCGGTTGTAGACCGAGCGTTGCCACGATCGGTAATGCCACACCTAAAGAAACTTGACCAACACAGGATAGATCCTGGCTGATCAAAACTTGGTTCGGTAAAGTCATGGTTAGACAATACCTTGAGCGTACATCGCATCAGCAACTTTCAAGAAACCAGCAATATTGGCACCCGCAACATAATCGTCGCCTAAATTATACTGTTTAGCGGCATCAGCTGATTTTTGGAAAATATCTTGCATAATCTTCTGTAAACGTTGATCTACATCAGCAAACGACCAAGCTAGCCGTTGACTGTTTTGACTCATTTCTAACGCAGAAACGGCAACGCCACCAGCATTAGCTGCTTTAGCTGGACCGTACAATAAGCCGGCTTGGCGATAAGCTTTGATAGCTTCTGGTGTACTTGGCATATTGGCCCCTTCAGCAACCACTTGGACGCCGCTGGAAATCAATAATTTAGCCCCAGCAACATCAATTTCATTTTGTGTTGCACATGGTAAAGCAACGTCACAATCAATTGGTGCTTCCCAAACAGAACCTTTAGAATATTCTGCCGTTGAGACCCGCTTAGCGTATTCACTGATACGACCGCGTTCGACTTCTTTGATCTGTTGCACAACCTTGTAGTCAATACCTTGTTCATCATAAATATAGCCATCAGAATCAGAAACCGTTACGACTTTAGCACCTAGTTCAGTCGCTTTTTGAATCGCATAGATTGCCACATTACCGGCACCAGATAATTTGATTTTTTTACCGCTGAGGTCATCACGATGTGCTTTGAGCATCGCATCCACATAGTAAAGTAAGCCAAAACCAGTCGCTTCTGGCCGCGCTAAGCTACCACCGTAGCTGAGACCTTTACCAGTTAAAATCCCACCACTAAAGCCATTTAAACGTTTGTATTGACCAAATAAGTAACCAATTTCACGACCGCCGACACCAATATCACCAGCTGGCACGTCAATATCAGGCCCAATATGTTTTTGCAATTCGGTCATAAAGCTTTGGGCAAAACGCATAACTTCACCATCAGATTTACCTTTAGGGTTAAAGTCACTACCGCCTTTACCACCACCGATTGGTAAGCCAGTTAGACTATTTTTGAAAATTTGCTCAAAGCCTAAAAATTTAACAACAGACAAGTTAACACTAGGATGGAAGCGTAGCCCACCCTTATACGGGCCAATAGCGGAATTAAATTGCACCCGGAAGCCACGATTGATCTGAACTTTACCAGCATCGTCGACCCACGGTACACGGAATTGGAAGGCCCGCTCAGGTTCAGTGATCTGGCCCAAAATATTAGCTTCAATATATTCGGGATGTGCTTCAAACACCGGCGTGATCGTTGCTAGAAAATTATCGACCGCTTCAAGAAACTCAGCTTGGTTGCCATCGCGTTGAGCAAGGTTCGCCCGAACTTCTTTGATATATTCAGTTGCTTGTGACATATTTTTCCTCCTATTGCACATTAGCTGATCGATTGCACGATTACCTAATGTGATCGACAGTGCCCATTCAACTACGACAGAACCTGCAGTTGAAGTTAGGCCCAAATTTGACTATACGACAATATATATACAGAATTCAGTCGGCGCACGACAAATTCATGGTAGTATTATAGCACAATTAAAACACTCATTGAATTATAATTTTATCTTTTCAGAAAAAAAGCAGGATCACATCTGTGATCCTGCTTAAAATCGTTATATTTGATTAGTCAAAGTCAACGTTGTGTGGAAAATGAGCAACGTGTGCTTGGCCTTCAAGTTCTTCTTCGATGCGTAATAATTGGTTATATTTCGCAACACGTTCTGAACGTGCCATAGCACCAGTCTTCAATTCGCCACCAGAAACGGCAACGGCGAAGTCAGCAACAAATGTATCTTCTGTTTCACCTGAACGATGAGAGATCATTGTTGTGTAGCCGTTGTTCTTAGCCAAACGAATTGCTTCGATTGATTCAGAAACAGTACCGATTTGGTTCAACTTGATTAAGATTGAGTTAGCAACACCCTTCTTGATCCCTTTACGGAAGATAGATGGGTTTGTAACGAAGATATCGTCACCAACTAATTGAACACGATCGCCAACTTCTTCAGTGAACTTAGCGAAGTTATCCCAATCATTTTCGGAGAATGGATCTTCGATAGAAATGATAGCTGGGAATTTCTTCAATAAGTCATTTACGTAATAATCACGTAATTGGTCAGCATTGAATTCATGGCCTTCAAATGTGTAAATGCCAGTTTCTTCGTTGTAGAATTCTGATGAAGCAGCATCTAAAGCGATACCGATATCTTCACCAGGCACGTAACCAGCTTGTTCGATTGCTTTGTAAAGCATTGAAACAGCTTCGTCAGTGTTCTTCAAGTCAGGAGCAAAGCCACCTTCGTCGCCTAAGCCAGTTTGGAAACCAGCATCTTCCAAGACTTTTTTCAAAGTATGGTAAGTGTCAGCGATTTTTTCGATACCATCACGGAAGCTAGTCTTCTTGATCGGTGTGATCATGAATTCTTGGAAATCGATACCGTTGTCGGCATGCGCACCACCGTTGATAACGTTATGGAATGTTTGTGGTAATTCAATGTTTACCCCGCCCAAATAACGGTACAATGGTGTATCCAATGAAAGTGCAGCAGCACGTGCAGTTGCCATAGAAACGCCTAAGATAGCATTGGCACCCAAACGTGCTTTGTTAGGTGTACCATCCAAGTCGATCATGATTTGATCAATTGCAGCTTGGTTGTATGGTGAAACACCCTTCAAGGCATCATTGATTTCTGTGTTAACGTTGTTAACGGCTTTGCTAACGCCTTTACCTAAAAGACGGCTACCACCATCACGTAATTCAGTTGCTTCTAATTCACCTGTTGAAGCACCTGATGGAACGGATGCACGGCCCAAAGTACCGTCAGTTAAAACAACATCAGCTTCGACAGTTGGGTTACCGCGAGAATCAAAGACTTCACGTGCTTTAACACTTTCAATTACTACTGATTTAGACATTAAATATGTCCCTCCTTAGTGATTATCGGTGTGATTAAATAGGGCGACACCAGCACCCACAATTCATCTAAAATGATATCATCTTACATTTCAAATAACAACAAAATATGACCGCTTTTTTTGAAAATAAGTTTAGGAAAACGCTTACTTGATGCTATTTTAATCTAATACCTGTTTTAAGTCGGTGAAAAAACTGGGATAAGAGACATTAATCGCAGCGGCATCATGCAGCGTTAATTGGCTGTGACTCAATAAAGCAGCCACTGCCAACATTAAACCAATACGATGATCACCATGTGAATCTACCGTATCGCTAGTTACTGCACGCAATGGTGTTGGCCCATGAATGATCATCCCATCCGGCTTAGTTTCGATGTTAGCTCCTAATTTACGTAGCTCTGTCGCCACGGTTTCGATACGGTCAGTTTCTTTGACCCGTAATTCAGCGGCATCACTGATCTCGGTAGTGCCTTCGGCTTGCGTTGCCGCCAATGCGATCAAAGGAATTTCGTCGATCACGTTGGCGATCTCAGTGCCATGAACCGTAGTTGCCTTTAAAGCACTTGAAATTACCACCAGATCACCACTAACTTCGTCGATACGCGAATCAACATTTTCAACGTGAATGTCGGCACCCATGCGACTCAAAACATCCAAAAAGCCTGTCCGCGTCTTATTCAAGCCAACTTGGGCCAGCCGCAGTTCACTATTAGGAACGAGGGTCGCTGCCAAGGCAAAAAAGGCCGCTGACGACATATCACCTGGTACACGGAATTGTTGCGCGACAAAATGATTCTGTGGTTTGGTGGTCAGCGTTAACCCATCTTTTTCGATTTCACCGCCGAATTGGCGTAGCATCCGCTCAGTATGATCACGTGTCTGGGCAATTTCAGTTAATTTCGAAATACCATCGGCTTGTAAGGCGGCAAAAATCAGCGCGCTTTTAACCTGCGCACTAGCCACCGGTACTGTCATTTCAACTGCATTTAGTTGGGTATTCGCTGCAATCGTCAACGGTAAAAAATCATCAGCAGTCGCCGTGATCTGCGCCCCCATTTGACTTAATGGGCCGATCACCCGTTGCATCGGCCGCTTGCTCAAAGAAGCATCACCAAAAAAATCGATTGGAAATGGCTGCTTACTCAGTAAACCCAGCAATAAACGCGTGGACGTGCCTGAGTTACCGAGATCAATTGGCTCTTTGGGCGCCTTTAACCCGTTCAAACCAACCCCAGTGATCGTGACTTGATCACCCTCGATCGTGATCGGTACCCCCAACGCTTGAAACGCAGCTAATGTGCGCTTGCAATCATCAGAGAAAAGAAAATGATCGATCACCGTGGTTCCTTCAGCTAATGCACCAAACATGATGCTACGATGCGAAATACTTTTATCACCAGGAATCGTTAAGGTCCCGTGTAGCCCTTGCGCATTGGCAATTAATGCTTTATCCATAATAACCCCCTATTTTGATCGCAAAAGTCTAGTTTTAGTATGCGGCTAATTCTTTCCGATAAGCTGCAACTTGTGCTTGTAGACGTGGTAAGGCATCAGCGTCAAATTTAGCTAAAACGGCTTCCGCTAACGTGATCGATACCATTGCTTCAGCGACGACTGCTGCTGCCGGCACCGCCGTGGTATCGGAGCGTTCTACATTGGCTTTATAAGCTTGCTTAGTCGCGATATCGACACTATTCAGTGGTTTGTACAACGTAGGAATTGGCTTCATGACCCCTTTAACAATAATCGGCTCACCATTGGTCATACCGCCTTCAAAACCACCCAAATGATTGCTGCCTCGGTAGAAGCCACGTTCTGGTGTGTACAAAATTTCGTCCATATCTTCACTACCGGGATGATCCGCTAAACCGAAGCCGTCACCAAATTCAACCCCTTTAAAGGCATTGATACTAATGATCGACTGGGCAATTTTTGCATCTAATTTAGTATCTGCGCTCACATAACTCCCCAAACCAGCTGGTAGATTAGTGGCAACGACTTCGACAACACCACCTAAGGTATCACCAGCTTTTTTAGTGACATCGATCAGATCGCGGATCTTAGCGGCAGCAGCTTCATCATAGGTTCTGACGTCACTGGCTTCGGTGACTGCACGAACGGCCGCTAGATCACCTAATTCTGGTAATTTAGTTGGATCAGCGTAGATACCACCTAACTGTTGAACAAACCCGAGCACTTCGACATCGATTGCTGCCAATAACTGCTGGCAAACACTACCGACCGCCACACGCATCGTTGTTTCCCGCGCACTAGAGCGTTCCAAAATATTGCGTAGATCACGTTGTTGGTATTTTTGTCCCCCAACTAAGTCCGCATGGCCAGGCCGTGGCTTGGTCACCTGGCGGATCGTATTTTCCGGTGTTGCTGCTGCAGTTGGGCTCATGATTTCATCCCAATGGGCGTAATCGCGGTTAGTCACCTGTAACGTAATCGGTGCACCTAACGTTTTTTGGTGGCGTACGCCAGAAACGATCTCCACTTGATCATGTTCGATCTTCATCCGATTACCGCGACCATAGCCTTGCTGGCGCCGCGCCAATGCTGCATTGATTTTATCCGCAGATAAAGTTAAACCAGCGGGTATCCCTTCGATCACTGCCGTTAGTTTAGGCCCATGTGATTCTCCTGCTGTTACATAACGCATGTTAATTCCCCGTTTCTAATTGATTTGTTTACCTAAAATGACCAGATCACGAAACTCACCATCTAATTCAGCTACTTGGGGTAACTTTCCCCATTGACGATAACCTTGCTTCGTAAATAAATGTAGGCTAGGTTGATTGTGACCAAAAATAAAACTCAAAACCGTTTTGATACCTAATGTCGGTGCTTGTTGCTCAACAAAAGCCAGACTTTGCTGACCGATATGTTGACCGCGAAACTGTTCATCAATATAGAGACTGATTTCAACCGTATTGTGGTACGCCGCGCGTCCATAATAATCCGATAAACTCAGCCAACCAGCTGGTTGCCCGTCTGCTGTGATCAACCACAAAGGCCGTCGCCGTTGTTGATGTGCCGCAAACCATGGCTCACGCTGGACCACCGTCACTGGTTCTAAATCAGCAGTCACCATTCGGCTCGCCACTGTTTTGTTATAAACTTTAACAATAAACGGCAAATCGCTATGTTGTGCCCGCTGAAACTTTATTTGCATGTAAATTCCCCCATTACACCAGCTAAACCTGATCAAGCACAATTTCTCAACCATAAATTTAGCCACAACCTGTCTTTTACGACATTCTAATTATTAAATATTTAACCATCTTTACGCCTAAATTGCTAATCTAACTTTAATTAATTAACTTAGTAATCGTTTTCTTTAGGATTATATTAGGCTTTATTCACACAAAATTCATACCTTCCTGGTAGACTTTTAAGTGTTGGGAAAAGTGAGTGAATAAAATTGCTGTGCGCCGTTGATCGGCTTGAAGGCCTTTGAACGTATAAAAATTTTACCATGTCACTTATAGAAATTTGAAAATATGAATCAAGCATAGATAGGAGCATCCACTTCTGCGCATATATTAATTAATTGCGGTGGGCCAAAACAACGGTTACGTTAGGTAACGCTTGTTTTGGTCTTTTTTATTGCTAAAAATTGATAAGCCACCTGTGTTTTCCTGATAAAATGAGACCATTATGTGACTTATCATTTTCTTTTCATTGTTAGATAGCTATGCTATGATGAAAAGCATCTAAATAACGAGTTGATAGTAGCGAAAAACTGCTATTTGACCTGACTCATTGGAGGGGGAAATGAATTGTCGATCAAAGATAAAATGTGGCAAAAGCAAAGTCTAGATAAATATCTAGCTAAAGATAATCAATTCATCAAATCAATGAACGCATTTGACTTGATGGCATTAGGAATCGGTGCGGTAATCGGAACGGGGATCTTCATCTTGCCTGGTACTGTAGCTGCCCTAAAAGCAGGACCGGGGATCATGCTTTCATTCGTAATTGCCGCAATTGTTTGTTCTTTAGCAGCCATGTGTTACGCGGAGTTTTCATCCGCGATGCCCATTGCCGGTTCGGCTTATTCTTACGGTAATGTGATCTTTGGTGAATTTATTGGCTGGATCCTTGGTTGGGCGCTGATCCTCGAGTATATGTTAGCCGTCGCTGCTGTTTCAACTGGTTTTTCGGCTTACTTTAGTTCTCTACTACAGGGCTTTGGCCTCGCCATACCGAAAGTACTCAGCGGGCCGTTCGACCCCACACACGGCACTTATATTAATATTGTGGCAGTTATTATCGTCTGGTTGATTACTTGGTTATTAAGTCAAGGCATGAAACAATCGGTGCGCATTAACAACATCATGGTAATTGTTAAAATTAGTATCATCGTCATTTTCTTGTTGGTCGGTGTCTTCTATGTCAAGCCCGCTAATTGGCACCCATTTTTACCATTTGGTAAGCTTGGGGTCTTACACGGCGCTTCAACCGTCTTCTTTGCTTACTTAGGTTTTGACGCCGTTTCATCATCAGCCGCTGAAGTTAAAAATCCACAGCGTAATATGCCGATCGGAATTATCGGAACTCTAGTGATTGCAACCGTACTGTACATTTTAGTTTCTGTGGTTCTAACTGGGATGGTTTCCTTCCGTGAATTGGATGTTGCCAACCCCGTAGCGTTCGCCTTACAAAAGGTGGGGCAAAATTGGACGGCCGGTATTATTTCTTTAGGCGCCTTAGCGGGTATGTTTACCATGATGGTCACTATGATTTACAGTAGTTCACGTTTGATCTACTCAATTGGTCGTGACGGTTTACTACCTAAATTTCTCGGCCGTTTACAAGGAAAAAATCACTTGCCACAACATAGTTTATTACTGGCTACGTTGATCATTTCCTTCTTAGGTGGATTAGTTCCATTAGATCAACTGACTAGTTTAGTCAATATTGGCACGTTGATCGCCTTCACCTTTGTCTCAATCGGTATTATTCCATTACGCAAGCACACTGAGATCACACATAATGGCTTCCATGTGCCCTGGTCACCTATTCTACCGATCATCTCAGCCTTAGCTTGTATTGGATTAATGCTCACTTTATCTTTAGAAACTTGGATTGCTTCTTTGATCTGGTTTGCCATCGGTATGGTAATTTACTTTACTTACGGCATTCATCATGAGAATATCTCTGATTAACGAAATTTTTGATACGCCAAACGGAGCTCCGACAGCCAATGTCGCAACTCCGTTTTTTTTATTTATGACAGCCTTGCCCCTTTTTCGATTTTTTGCTTGATTGATCACGTTCAGCAAAGCGAAAAAATCTTTTGCCGCCAGTAGCCTTTACAGATAGGTACTTGGTTGATCTCCCAATCCATAATACCAACATCCCTTCCCTTAGGATATTTTTAGAATAGCATGTTAGTCTTTTTTCATTGGGCTTCATGAGCAGTTTTTTATAAAAAAATCACTTATCAAACACTTCCCCAACTAATTTAGGATAGAAAACATCGTTAAAGCCTAAGTTGACAATCTCTAGTATAAATCAACTATTTACTTTTTTTACCTTGTATTTCTTAGTAAATTCTTTTTTCCGTATGACGGTGTACAAAAAAGTCGCTTCTACTCAAATCTAGAAGCGACTTTTTTGATTAACTTTATTCTGAACGCAGCGCGATCGCAGCATCTTTCTTCGAAGCCATACGTGCTGGTAAATGACCACCGATGATCGTCAAAACCGTACTCAATACAATCAAAATTAAAGCATGAACAGGATTTAGCTGCGCAACGTTAGACAAATCAGTTAGCTTATACAGCAAACTATTGATCGGGAACGTCGCCAGATAGGCGATCACAACACCCAGGATACCGGAACCGACACCGAGAATACCCGTTTCCGCATCAAATACGCGGGTAATATCTTTTTTCCGTGCGCCAAGTGCTTTTAAGACCCCGATTTCCTTGGTCCGTTCTAACACTGAGGTATACGTTAAAATACCGATCATGATCATACTAGTTACTAACGAGATACCAGCAAAGGCCACTAGAACATACGTGATAGCGTCCATTAAACCACCCGTTAAATCAGTCATCGTTCCCGCCAAGTCGGTGTAAATAATCTTGTCAGCTTTATCTTTGCCCTTATTATATTTGTCCAAATAAGTCAAAACATGATCTTTATCCTTAAAATTATTCGGATAAATTAGGATACTGTAAGGAATGCCACTGCCACCCAAAGTAGCCATTAACTGTGATTTAGTCTGTGCCGTTAGCGTCTCGCCAGTCAGCACATTAGTGTTGCTCTGCTTTTGTGCTTGCACGATCGCTGAGTTTTTATTATCTTGAATAATTTGTCGAACTAACTTGTCCGAATACGCGATTCCTGGTGCCAACAGCCCCATATTAGTGCTCTTTTTAGCACGGATCACCCCAACGATCTTCAGCTGGTGTTTGCTATTGTTATAAGCGCTGGTCAAGTTTTGATTAGGAATGAAGTTATCAGACGGTAATTTTTGATAATAATCATCATTGCTGGCAACTTTGATCGTTGTCCCAATAATTTTACTGAAATCAACTTTTTGACCATTTTTTACGTCAAAGCCTAGATTTTTCAATGCATTGATATTCGTATGGTTTTTACTGTCCACAACGACCACAATATCTGTTGCGGTTTTGGGATAAGCGCCTTTAAGTAATTTGTAATTAGATTGCAGGAAATTATTTTTACCGGCCGTCAACGGTTCTGGAAATGAAGAAACGCCCACGCCTGACGATGAAGATAGACTTTGCTGAATGCTTTGTGTATCGCCGTCTGAGTTAGAGAATTTAACGGCCGTCACTTTACCCTCTACTTGACGTAACAAATTCATCCCAGTTAATCGAGTATAGCCAATATTATTGCTATACTCAGGATCAATATTTTTAACATAATTCAAAAATTTAGTATTGATCTTATTGACATGCTGGGCACTTTCACTTTGATCTTTAGCCGCGACTAAATAACCCCTATTTTTAGCCGTTTTATCGGAATCACTCATACTACTTTGTGCTTTAGATTGATCGGTGGTCACTTGCGAAATTGTAATTGGAAACTTGGACAGTGTTTCCGTTTGCGTATCATTGATTTGCTTTTGGAAACCGTTGGATAAACTTAAAACGATCGCGACACCAATAATTCCAATACTTGAAGCAAATGCGGTCAGGAACGTCCGCCCTTTTTTCGTCCGAATATTGTTAAATGATAACTTGATGGCGGTGGCAAAAGTCATTTTAGTTCGCTTTAATGTAAACGCACTGCTAGTTGCACTTTCCTGGTATGGATCAGAATCTTGCTGAATTTTACCATCAGCAAATTCAACGATCCGATCAGCGTACTGGTGCGCTAATTCAGGATTATGCGTGACCATTACGACTAAGCGTTCATGCGATAATTCTTGGATCAATTGCATGATTTGCTCGCTAGTGACCGTATCCAGTGCCCCAGTTGGTTCATCACACAATAGAATATCTGGATCGTTAACGATTGCGCGAGCGATTGCGACACGCTGCATTTGACCACCAGATAATTGATTAATCGCTTTATTGATGTGTTGGCCCAAGCCAACGCGCTCCAGTGCAGCTACCGCCTTTTGCTTTCGCTCCGCCTTACCAACGCCGCTCAGTGTCATCCCCATCTCGACATTATCGATAATGCTTAAATGACCGATCAGATTGTAACTTTGAAAAATAAAACCAACTGTATTATTGCGGTAGGCATCCCAGTCCGTCTCTTTAAATTTCTTAGTCGAAGTACCGTTAACGATCATATCACCGGAATCATACCGATCAAGACCACCTAAAGCATTCAACATCGTTGTCTTACCAGAACCGCTAGGCCCCAATATTGCAACAAATTCTTTTGGCCGAAAAGCAATCGAAACGTCATCTAGTGCTTTAGTCAGCGTATCACCGACTTGATAATACTTTTTTACGTGCTGTAATTCGAGCATGGTATCCCTCTTCTCATCTAAACCACTGTTAAACTGACTTTGATTTTACCAAAACACTTTACAATCGTCAAATATTCATTATAATTAATAATTGACGATATGAATAGACAGAAGCAATCTTAAACGCAAAGTAGAACCATGCTTCCTGCGGCAAGATTTTTGCCACGAGAATGGCATCATCCGTAACATCGAAGAGAGTGTGACATAAGGTGCCCAACTTTTGAGCATTAGCCTAGAGCGGCGAATAATTCACTGCGTGAATTATTTGACGATCGTAGCTAAGCGGAAAAAGTTGCCTTATGGAACACGTTTTAACTATATTATTCGGAAGTGTGAAGAAGGTGTTGGACATAAACAACTTATGTCACAACTCCTAACCTTAATCGTGGAGTAGAGGAGTTAACTATGGCAGATGAACAAAAAAATTTAAACACGTTGTTTGAATTGATCACCATTTTAAATCAATTGATTTTTGAACCAAAAATGATCCAGAAAATAAAATTATCTAAAAATGAAATTCTAATTCTAGGTTTGATCAAAGAAGGTAGCCAACCAGCAATGTCAGAATTGGCCAATAGATTAGGTACCTCTCCTGCTCAGATTACGCGTTCAGTTACCAGTTTAGAAAAAAAATCACTGGTCAAACGGATAATTAATCCAACTAATCGACGTATAATCAACGTTAGGTTGACGCCAGCAGGTAATCAATTAATTGGACAGCATGAACAAGCGGTACGTACTAAATTACAAAAACAACTTGCCGCCGTTTCCGCTGCTGACTACAACGAACTAGATCACGCACTGCAACAAGCTGTGACTATTTTAAAACGAACGACTTTAGGAGGTTAACCGCTGATGCACAAAACGGCTTTAAAACAGCAATTACAGTTAGACTTGGCTTCAGCCGAACAACTTAGCAATAAATGCAATTTGATTTATCAAAGCGAGCAGTCAGCAACTTCGCTTACCCAAGTTTAAAGACATTGCCTAAAAAGCAACGTGATCAATGGATGCTGTGCTAACCCACCAACCAATATTTTTTAGTCGCACGCATAGTTCAGAAAAGAATCAAACATTTCTTAGAAACAAATTTCAATGGTACCTATCAATATGTGGATACATTATTGACAGCACCGGCAGCACTGCCATTTGTTTGGTCGTTAACTACTAATCAAACAGGGTGACCGTGTTGACAGATTCACGTGGTCATTATCATTATTTATGACCCTAATTTGATCAGAAGAACCAGCGAATCAAGTTTTATTGGTGCCAACACGCTGCTAAGCTATTACAAATTATTTTAGTTCACTAAATCATTTTCACATAAAAAAGCTGTGCTAAGATTCTTAACAATCCAGCAACAGCTTTTTTAATACAGTTACATCGCCATCCAAGCAGCAGAGAGAATATTGCCGTCGGGATCTTTGATTTCTAACTCATACATTTGATCTTCGGGAATGCCGAGCTCAACATGATAATATGAACCACCATTGGCTGCTGCTTCAGCTGCGAATTCTTTAACTGCCGCAACACTATCGAAACTAAATGCCGTCATGCTGCCGCTGATTTTTTGCGTATCGGCCACTATTTGTCCTTGCAGAAATTTATTATAAAAGTCATGCGTTAGTAGCATGATCCAGATCGTATCACTCCACATCATACCTACACCGCTTTCATCCGAAAAATCCTTATTCTGCTTAAAACCTAATGCCTCATAAAACTTGATTGAACGCTGCATATCTGTAACTGGTAAGTTCACAAAAATCATTTTTGCCATCGTGCACCTCCTGATTTTTTTGAATACATCATCATTATCGCAAGCATGATCATAAATGGCAATCGATATACTTTCTCAGTATACTTGGGTTAGGGGGCTTTCATGCCAGCCACTGCAAATGCGCAAGTGCTCGGTTTTCGTTTACAAAATTAGCAACTAGCGCAACCACAACCAACAAGCGCCCTAGCGATAATCGTTGGTACCTGTGGCTTACAAACATGCTCCCTGATGCTTGGTCAACAGCTAACTATAATCAGTTGTCCGCCATCAAACGGGCACAACTCACACAAGCTTTAGAATCGAACAAGCTACTATTGTAGACTTCGAGTTACCGTGGTGCGCCCGTTATTTTTCCGACTGAACAAGCCAGTATTTTTCTAACCGCCTTAATTCCAGAAACAGATGAGCAGCCGTGGATCATACTCGCGGCTGATTGCCTACTTTGCCGGAACTCGCCCTTACTTTTGAGCAAGCACTACATTACGTTAGCACTGCTTACCACCAATTACAGCAACAATTGGGCAAATTAGGATTTGAGCACTAATTCAGTTTGCTAGAGCTTTATCAAATAAAGTCAAAAATTATACTGAAAGTTCTATTGAATCCCTTGATGGCACGCTTCATCCCCCTTAATAACCTCGTTTTAATATTAAAATCAGTTTATTTTTCTCTCATAATCCTTTATACTTTTAAAAATAAGTAAAAAAGATTGTGAGTTGAAAGTTATGTGGGAACGTATTACTAGAATTTCGCTGATCAAGCGGATCTTGATTGGGATCATCATTGGTGCCATTCTCGGTGTTGCCATACCAAGTTGGACTTGGTTAGAAATTCTGGGTGATCTATTCGTGAATTCATTGAAAGCTATTGCCCCGTTGTTAGTCTTCATGTTGATTATGTCATCAATGTCAAAACATGAAAAAGGCGCACAAACGCATATGCGTTCGATCGTTGTTTTGTATTTAATGGCAACTTTTGTCGCTGCTTTGGTCGCTGTTGGTGCCAGCTACTTATTCCCAGTCGACATTATTTTGCCTAAAGGAACTGCTAGTGCAGCGGCTCAAGCCCCAAAAGGCCTAGCACCCGTTATCAAAAATTTATTTAATAGTGCCATCGAAAACCCAGTCAAAGCACTGACTGAAGGTAACTACCTCGCTTTATTAGTTTGGGCTAGCCTGATTGGGATTGGTTTACGTCCGTTTGCCGGTACGACTAAAAAATTAGTCAGCGACTTTTCTAGTGCGATCACCAATGTTGTTCAATTCATTATTCAATTGGCTCCAATTGGGATCGTTGGTTTAGTTTTCCGCTCAGTTGCCGAAACTGGACTTAGTGGTTTAGCTCGTTATGGCCAACTAATCTTGCTGGTCGTCGGTACAATGGCCTTTGTTGCTTTGATCGTTTACCCAGCAATGGTGTTATTAATGACCCATCAGAATCCCTATCCACTGACCTTATTTACATTACGAGAAAGTGGAATTCCGGCATTCTTCACCCGTAGTTCCGCGGTCAATATTCCAATCAATATGGATCTTAGTCGTCGTCTAGGCTTAAATGAAAAAACTTATGCGATCTCAATTCCGTTAGGCGCCTCTGCTAATAGTGGTGGTGCAGCAATGACTATTTCAATTATGACACTAGCGACTGCGCATACATTAGGAATCAGCGTTTCTTTCCCGATGGCCTTCCTGCTATGTTTATTGTCAGCAATTTCCGCCACCGGTGCATCCGGCATTGCTGGCGGTTCACTTCTGCTAATTCCGCTAGCCTGCAGTTTATTCGGCATCTCGAATGATATCGCGATGCAAGTGGTCGGTGTTGGTTTCATTATCGGTGTCATCCAAGACTCAGTTGAAACTGCCGTTAATGCCGCCAGCGATATTTTATTTACCGCTACTGCTGAATTTGCTGACCTACGCCGTGCCGGTACACCCGTTAACATTACCGAGCGCGTGCGCAAAGCAAAACAAATGGAAGCCGGCGACGTTACAACGATCATTGAAGAACATCATGAACAATAACTTGAGAAATACCGCTAACTTATGCGGTATTTTTTTATGAAAAGAACTAAACCGTGAAAGTTCAAAACCCAGCTAAACCCTGATTGCACTAAGTTATTTTAGCCCAAAATTAAACACAAGCAGCTCCTTGAAGTATACTTGAGTCGTCTAAACCACGATACAAAGGAGTGCTTGTGCTATGGCTAGTATACCGCAAAATAAAATTGAAAAATCAAGTTTTAAAATAATTACCCAATTTTGTGCCTTGGCGCACCTACCAGCTTTGGTCCGCTTGCTCAATGATCACCGCCATTCTAACGTTTCACTAACTGCAATCTTGATTTGGTTACTCAAGGTTATTTTCCAGCGGCGGACACTTTACCGAGCAGAAGCACCAGGCATGTGTACCAAACGCACGGTCTACAATATCTTGAATGACGGTCGGATCAATTGGCAACGGCTTAGTTGTTTATTGGCACAACGGGTGATTACTGGCCTAGCACAGTGGCTCGACGCCCGCAAAAGTGGTGCGCTGATCATTGATGACACCCTGATCTCACGACTGAATGCGAAACAAACCGAGCTTTTAGCCAACACCTTCGATCATGATCGGCAACGCTACTTAAAAGGTTACCGTGGTTTGACCTTGGCTTGGAGTAACGGCCAGCTCGTGTTGCCAGTCACGACGGCAGTTTTGTCGTCACAGAAAGCACGTAATCGGGTGGGCACACCAGCTAAAACTTTAGATCAACGCACCTTAGCCGGACAACGGCGGGCCCAAGCGATGCGGCCAATGCCAGCGGTCGCACTAGAACTGATCAAGCAAGCGCGGGCAAATGGGCTCAAAGCTAAATATGTGCTATTCGATAGTTGGTTTACCTCGCCTAAAATGTTTGCGGCGTTAAACGACCAAAAGTTGATCGGTATTGGCATGCTTAAACGGACCAAGAAGATCTATTACCGCTATCGTGGCCGCCAATACACCGTCAAAACGCTCTATCAGTACTTACGTCAGTCGCATCGTCAATCACGAGCCGACTATTTATATAGTTGCGTGGTTCAGGCCGCTACCGCAAAGTTACCGTTACGCTTAGTTTTTGTCGCTAAACGCCATTGCGCCAACGACTACCTGGTGTTAGCGACTACAAAAACCAATCTGACCCCGGCAGCGATCATTCAACTTTATAGTCGCCGTTGGCAGATTGAGAACTATTTTAAGGCCGCCAAACAATATTTACGCCTTGATCAGACTCAGATCCAGGATTATGACGGGCTTTGTGCGCATATGGCTGTGACCATGATGACCTATGATCTGTTGGCTTGGCAACAGCGGCGCCAACCAGGCGACCCAACGATTGGCGATATTTTCTATCAATTGGATACCTTACTGCCGATCATTGATCTGGCGACTGCAATCGGCCAGTTACTAGGTGAGTTGACTAACCTAAAGGTGACTAAATCACCTGCAAAAATGACTGCGCAGATCAAGACACTGATTGACCAATTTTTAAATGGCTTATCGATTCAAACTTCGGCGCTGATCACGCTGAGCATGAGCAATAGTTGAAGGTTAATTTTTAGGCTGTAAAGCTTGGTGGACTAAGGGATTACTCGAATTGGAACTTTCACGACTTAGTGAAAAGAATAAAAAAATAGCGATTAAACTCAGATATAGTTTCTCTGGCATTTGTGCCAAAATAGCCCGTGCCTGCCGAAATAAACGCCTTGCTGTTGGCATTATTCCATGATAATCCGTAGCGTCTTTATACTCGGGCCGTAACAAGTAAGTATATAAAATTGCCAATCAAATATTTCCTGTGTTCGTTAAATAAGGTGTATACACAACTGAACTGATCGCCGCTACCTCCCTTAGGCATCAACAAAACCGTTATCCAAAGCCTTTTTTTCATAATATAATGCCACATTGTTATATTTGGATAAGCAAATCCATAGCATGTGCTGTCCGCATTAGAAAGCTCTTTTAAATAAATTCTGCATGTTTGATCGCTGCTAAAACTAACCAGATGATCTTTTGCTCGGCTGTTTGAATACCAATCTCGTTATCCGCCATTCCAACCACTGTCCCCGTCACCGCAACAACTCGTTCACCAACTTCCAATTGATTTAACTGCAGATGGACTAATTGTTGTCGCTGCCAGGCACTAAATAACCGCTGACTGATCAGCGCCTGTGATTGTATCGGCAATGGTGCTTCAGCAACTTCAGCTGCATGCATTTTCTGTAAAGCACTGGTGTGATCTGACAAATAAAAGCCACCCCACTTCATCATGCCCCGATCGTGATAATGATATTTAAAAAAATCAGCTGCCACCTGCTCATTTTTGGCTTTATGTAAAATCATTTTAATCACCTCGCTTGATCAATGTTTGTTTTTGCGGCCAGCGTTGCGTTCAGCACTTTACAGCTTTTTAAAAAAATTTGGATATAAAAAGGCACGAATGCCTATTCTTTGCTAAAATGAGTTCGACAAAAAACCACTCAGAAAGAAGGATTCGTGTTGAACTCATTTTATCAAAAATCATCACTTTTAACCACCCTCCACGCCTATTTTTTTGATTTAAAAGCGGCTGGCTTGTCTAAGCCAATGGGCCTTAACTATTTTTGGTTGTGTCTAGCGTTGTTAGTGATCGGTGACCGCCACTCGATCCGCCACTTATTTGAACAATTTCTGGGCCGGGTGACGAAGCATTCTTTGAACACGTTTTATCGGGCTTTGGCAGTGATCGGTGACCACTTGCCACAGTTAGAAGTGCGCAACTTGACGTATTTACTGACCTTGATTCCCACTACTTGTCAGGACTTGCCCTTATTATTGGTTCTGGATGACACGGTCCAACCCAAGTTCGGCCACAAATTTACCGGCGTCAAATATCTATTCGATCACGCCGCACATACGGGTAAGCGGCTCGTCAATGCCCATGATTTCGTTACTTTAGGTCTGATGATCCCAACACAGCGGGACCAAGATGACCAGCCAGTTTATACGTTCTTACCGTTAGCCACGCACCTTTATCAGGCGGAACAGGCGACCAAATACCAGCAAGCGGCGCAAATGATCAAGACGACTTTGAAATCGATCGCCAGCGACCAACAAGTGTTCCTACTGTGTGACAGTTGGTATCCCAAAGCTGAGATCAACCAACTGGTCATGACGCAACCTAATCTAGCTATGATCGCCAATGTGCGTAAAGATACCGCCATGTTTGGCTTACCCAAACGCACCGGTAAGCGCGGCCGGCCGCGGAAATATGGTGACCAGATCCATTTGGGAAATATTGCATTAAATCTTTGTTCGGCCGGAGATCAGATCGGTATAGTGCGGTGTCTGACACGCTTGATGCCCCAGCCAGTTTACATGATCCGCGTACAACGCAAGACGACTTGTCGTCTGTTCATGGCGACGAGCGCGCCCGAAGAATTAGCGGCGATCACAACCGAAACCCTAGCCGTTGATCCGACCCAGCTCACCTATCGGACGCCGGAGACCAGCGCCCCTGCGCCAGCGCTACGAGCGTTGGCCTACTATCAAAAACGTTGGGCGATCGAGACCTATTTTTATGAAATGAAAACATTCTGGCACTTCGGTGATTACGCCGTGCGTTCAGTAGCCAAGATTGAAGCCGATCATCATTTATTGAATACGGCGTATACCTTGATGATCGTATTGCCATTGACCCAACCTAGTTTAGCTTTTTTGGTAACCAAAAGTTTGCGTGAACGCAAACTCTGGTTAAGTCGGCAAATTCAAGCGGCGCTGTTTTTGGCTAGTTTAGCGCGGCAAGTGCAAAGGCGGTTAAAAACAACACCGGCCAAAGTGGTGATTCAGTGGTTGGCTTCTTGTTGGTCGGGGGTCAGTGAAAAGCTGTAAAGTGCTGGTTGCGTTGCAAAATCAACAAAATTAAAGGTCAATTGTGTTGTTTGCCGCAACAAGTGGACGACTGTTTCTAAATAGACTAACTGGTAAACGCGCAAACGATGTAACGGTAACGAACGTTCACGTTGATACGGTGCTTGAATATTGAGGAAGAAATTATAACTAGCACCGTAAATATTATTCACAATATCCAAGCGATAACGGTGCTGGGTACGCGGTTTAAAATAAAGTGCTAATCGTTGCTGAATCACTTTTGCCGCTTGCTGTGGTGTCTCAGTCAAAACTATTACCTCCATTGTGTCCGCCAACGAGCGCGGCCCGCGCTAACAGGGTACCGCCTTTCAATAAGCTGCTAGCAGGAAATAGCGCCGTAGTACCAAACCGTGCCCGGACTTGATCGAGTACGCGCTCAAAACGATCATCCTTTAATTGTCGTTGCGGATCTTGAAACAAATCAAGTTGTAATCCAGTATTAGGAACCAACTGTGAAAGCGAAACTGCAATGTACCGCACGGCTTGGCCTGACCAAGCGTCACGAAATAACGCCAACAGGTGACCAATTATTTCATGCTGACTATCCGTTGGCTCAATACGCAGAGAATGACTAAATCCAGCACGGCCATCCTCTTGTGCTGCAGCATGGGCAAAGCCGATCCCTAAACTAACACAGCCAGCTTTTTGCTGATGGCGACGCATCCGCGTACCTACTTGCAGCGCAATTTCGCGTAGTACCAATTCGATCTCCGCCTGTTTTAAATAATCACGCGGTAAAACTTGTGAATTGCCCCAACTTTTATCCTTCGGTGCAACTAAGTCATGGAGCTGACTGCGATCGATCCCCCACGCCAATGCATATAATTGTGCCCCAATGATCCCCATTTCTTGTTTTAGTTCATAGGGATCAATCTGTGCCAGGTCCCGAATACTGTGAATACCTAACCGTTGTAAATGTGCTGCGGTGCGGTGTCCAATGCTCCAAACTTTGGTTAAATCAGTGATTGGCCAAACTTTAGCCGCCATAGTTGCATAGGTTAATGTTCCTAACAATTCATGATCGTGTTTAGCAAATAGGTCAAGCGCCAGCTTAGCTTGCAGCGGATTTTCGCCGATACCCACAGTCGTATAAAGTCCAAGCTGCTGCCGCACTGTACATTGAATTTTTCGTGCAACCTGCAATGGCGTCTTCCCAAATAAACGCCAAGAATGAGTCATGTCTAGAATCGATTCATCGATCGAGTAAGGATAGCAATCTTCATCCGCAACAAAGGAACGAAAAATTTGGTTGATCGCCAAGTTTTTCTCAATGTAAAGATTCATTCGTGGTGGCACCACTAATAATTCTGGCGTCATTGGTACTTCATATTGACGCGAAACATTACTGATACCAAAGCGTTGCTTGGCCTGTGGCGAAGCAGCCAATACCAAACCGCTGCCGGTATTGTCTGCTTCTGACATGACAACTAGTACTGAACGCAACGGATTCAATCCGCGTTCAACACTTTCAACACTGGCATAAAAGGACTTATTATCGATCATAAAAAAGACACCACGCGGTTCATCGGCATAATCCATTCGACCCACCTCACCATCACATAATCCTATTATAGGAACATACGTTCTTATTTAGCAAGTTTTTTATGCCATTGACAAACAAAAAACCGAGTTATAGCTGCTCTAACACAGCTGTAACTCGGTTTTACTAACTTTTCTAGCCAAATACTTGAGTTCGCAGAATAGCCACCACTAGTGCCAAAATTTGAACCCCTTGAAAAAGCATTAAATTCTGAATCGCCGTTTCAAATGTGGTTTCCTTGATCTGCTCTCGATGAAAAATACGACTGTTCTTGCGAATTTGTGGTAGAACTAACCAAACCAATAAACTTTCCGGCGGTAAAAGACGTAAGATTGCGCTAACCGTGACACTAGCAAAACATAAATATAACAACGCATCATACAGCCACAGCGCCCGTTTTATGCCTAGGTAGTACGGCAATGTATAACGTTGATTGCGAATATCCTGCGGCAGATCCGACATATTATCGGCAAACATGACATTTGCCACCGTGAAAATATTCGGTAACCCGACCAAAACTAAAATAATCAACGTTAATAAATTGCCATTGATCATGAAACGCGGCCAATCAAAAAATAACCCTAGCAATCGCTCCGGCGCAACATTGACGTAGATCGTGATGAAAAAAACACCAAACCCTTCAGCTACACCAGAAAGCAATTCACCTAAGGGAAAACGAGAAAATGGGATCGGCCCAAAAGTATAAAAAATGGTTACAAAAATACCAGCGCCGCCCATAAATAGTAATAGTAAATTAGTTCGCCAAACCAAAATTAGGCCTAAGCCACACGCAACTACTAAAAAAGCCAGCATTAAGTTTAAAGCCCGCCGTGGCGATAAATGTTCGCGACCAATAATGTTATAAGTATCGCGATAATGTTGATCAACCGCCAATTTATAGTCCTGCACATTATTAAAGCCAGTCACAAAAAAAGCAATCGCCATCTGCGCAATAAAATAAATCAGTGAATTCAGCCAGTCAACACTTTGAAAATAATAAATCGAATACAATAAGCCTAGTATAAATGGTATTGCACTCGCAGTTTTTGCGTTCAACCGAATGAACTCTAAAAACAATTTAAAGGTCATCGGTTTAACGGTGGTTTCGTTATTCATTTATTTGCTTATGCCCCTTTGCGCTAAAAAATAAGAATAGGAACGCGGCAATATCGCCACATTCCTATTCTATTAAGTCAACATGAAAAGTACAACTAATTATTCAGCATAAACGTAGTTGCTGACCTTGATCGTACCTTTATCGCCATTTTGTGCCGCATTAACTAACTGAGCACTATACAACTTAAACGTATTTGAAGATTCAGTTGCCCCAGAAACGACCTTCACATTTTGATAAGTTGTTGCAGTCTTGCCCTTTAAAGCCTTGTTCAAATCAGGGATGTATTCCTTAGGACCAACTTTAACCTTGGACTTCATTGATTTTTCGTAAGCAGCATCCTTGGTCTTGGATTTACCATTTTTATTAACATAGTCCATATTAGACTTAGTGATCTTACCATTCTTAACGGTGATCGCCATCTTCATCCGGTAGCCATGCGAATAATTTTGTTCAGCTAACTTATATGTTCCGTTCTTCATCTTTTTACCGTTGTTAACAACAATCGTCTTAGTGTCTCCAGCTTGTGCTGCTTGAACTAATTGTTGTGCATAGTTCTTGAAGTCGTTAGAAGATTCAGTTGCTCCAGATACAACGGCAATGGCACCAGTATCAGAACCATTCTTCTTAAACGAATCATTCAACTGTGGAATATATTCAGCCGGACCAACCCCGCTTTTAGCCTTCATAGACTTTTCGTAATCAGCGTCTTTGGTCTTTGAATTACCATCTTTATCCACATAATCGTAACTGGTATTAGTGATCTTACCGTCATTACCAACCGTCATTGACATTTTTACCTTGTAACCATGACTGAAATTCTTTTCTTCCAGTTTATAAGTACCTGCTTTCATCGTCTTACCAGCAGTCACTTTCTTCTCAGTTACTGAACTGGATTCTGCCGATGAACTAGACGAATCAGCAGCCTGAACTGGCATTGCTGAAGCCAATGTTAAAACTGACATCGCAACGACCGACAAGCTTGTGACAAATTTATTTAATTTCATAATATGTTTCCCCCACCCATAAATATTTGTGTTTGACTTCACATAAATTAGTATATTACATTTTAAATCATAATCAAGCTAAAGACAGACTGCATTAGAAAACGTTTTAATTGCCATGAGTCTTTTTTAATTTAGCCATCCCTATTTTACACAAACAATAAGTTTTATATTTACAGAAACTGTAATCAACTAATTAATTTGTCCAATGCCAAAATGAATCATAAAGTCGCTTATTATACTAATTTATTCTGAATCAAGGTGACAAAAATCAATTCGTCATTGGCATAATTTTTGTTTTATTTCAAATAATTTGTTTTTTTGTGCTTGCACTTTAAATTTGTTCTGACCACATTTGTATATACCGATGGACAAAGCGATTGCGATTCTGTATAATTTACCTGATATAAGCTTTGCATTTTTTTTAACTTTATCTTTTTTGTGAAATTTTTATTCTACTGCAATTATTAAGGGGTGTTCATCTATGGCTGAGAAAAATATTGTAGTGGTTGGGGCTGGCTTTGCCGGTGTTTCTGCTACAAGACGCTTGGCAAAACGATTCAAAAAGAATCATGACGTGCATATCACACTCATTGATCGTCATTCTTACATGACTTATATGACTGAACTGCACGAAATTGCAACTGATCGTGTACCACTGGAATCTGTTCAATACGACTTAGGTCGCTTATTTGCACATAAAAAGAATGTTTCAGTGGTCACTGACAACGTTACAAAAGTCGATCACGATAAAAATGTGGTCAAAACTGAACATGGTCGTTACGACTATGATTATTTGATTTTAGCAATGGGTGCTGAATCTAATGACTTTGGCACACCTGGGGTTAAAGAACATGGCTTTAGCCTTTGGTCCTTTGAAGATGCGGTTAAAATCAAAGAACACATTAAAGCTACCGTTGCTGCGGCAGCATTAGAACATGACGAAGCCAAGCGCAAAGCAATGTTAACGTTTGTCGTTGTTGGTGGCGGCTTTACTGGGGTCGAGACCATTGGTGAAATGATCGATTGGCGGCCAATCTTAGCTAAGGAAAACAAGATTGATCCAAGCGAGATCACTTTGATCTTAGACGAAGCAGTCCCAACGATCCTTAACATGTTGGACCGTCCTGATGCGGATCTGGCCCTACGTTTCATGAAGAAAAAAGGCGTGGATGTTCGTACTAGTGCGCCAATCACTGAAGTCGGTGCCGACTACATGACGTTGAAGGATGGTACGCATGTGCCTACGCATACGGTCATTTGGACGGCTGGCTTAAAGGCTAACACCGATACTGCTGAGTTTGATATGGAACAAGGTCGCGCAGGTCGTTTAGTAACTAACGAATACATGCAATCCAAGCAATATCCTAATACTTATGTTGCTGGGGACCTGTCCTTAAATACCAATGAAGGCGATCGTGGGACACCACAAATTGTTGAAGCAGCTGAACAAACTGGGAATACTGCTGCAGAACATATCGTCGCTACGGTTAACGGCACTACACCTAAGCCTTTGAAGAGTAGTTATTCTGGCTTTGTCGTTTCGATTGGCTCCCATTACAGTGTTGCTAACGTTTTTGGTAGCATTCACCTTAGCGGTTGGCTGGGCACCATGATGAAGCACATGATCAACTTGTTGTACTTCTTTACAACTTTTGCTGGCTACTATATTTTCCAATACAGCATGCATGAATTCTTCCGTAACCGCAATGGTCGTAATCCTTTCTGGGGCCATATTTCTCGCTACGGTAACGTTTTATGGAGTGTTCCCGCGCGGATCTTCTACGCTTCTATGTGGTTAGTCGATTGCTGGTACAAGATTCAAGGTAGTGGCTCATGGTTTAACGGCAAGCTCCGGCTACCGTTCACTTGGCTCTATCCCAAGGTAACTACTAGTGGTGCTTCTGAAGCAGCTGGCACAGCCAAAAAAGCAGTTGAATCAGCTGCGGCAGCGCCAACTAATGAATTTTTCAGTCTATCATATGATTACGGTAAACAACCAATGATGATCTTCAAGCACTTACCAAAGTGGTATGAAAGTGTAACTAAGTTCTTCATTCCTAACAAGCAAACAGCGCTTTTCATGCAAGAATTCATGACGATCGTTGAAATTGGTTTAGCACTGTGTATTTTGTTTGGTTTGTTCACTTGGTTAGCCAATGCAATCACAATTGGTTTAGTGGTGGTCTTCTGCTTATCCGGTATGTTCTACTGGGTCAACATGTGGATGCCATTTATGGCCCTCGCCTTGATGAACGGCTCCGGTCGTGCATTTGGTCTCGACTTCTGGGTTGTGCCGTGGTTACAAAAACATCTTGGTCACTGGTGGTACGGCGACTTGAAATCAATTTATGGTAAACATTAACAATTACAGTCAATAACGGGGATGGTTCTGGGGTGACTTACCCAGGGCCATTTCTTTTTTTCAAAGCAAATCGGCAATAGAATGGAGTCAAGTCTGTGGCTAAGAATAAGTATTTGAAAATGATTCGTCCGTGGGACATCATTATTGTGGTTTTGCTAGTGATCGGCTCGTTCACTCCGCTTGTCATTTTTGCGTTGCATGAAAAGAATCAGGTTGCAACTGATAAACAGGCACCAACGACGCAGGTACGCACTGCTGTTATCAGCCATAATGGCAAAAAAGTGTATTCGATCAAACTAACCGGTCACAAAGGTTCGACTAAATACCGTTATCAGGCCGCCGATGGTGACTACAATGATGTCGAGATCAAAGGTGATCGAATCGCCATCGTTGGTGCCAATTGCCGTGATCAAGTCTGTGTGCGCCGTGGATGGATCTCAAAACCTGGACAAACGATCGTCTGTTTGCCACATAAACTCTTGATCGAGATCAAGGTCAACCACGGCTCACAAACCCAAGGTGGGATGGTCACCGAATGAGTGAGGAAAAATTAATGACCCAACCTAAAATTCAAAAATATGTATTCATTGCCTTATTAGTTGCACAAGGTGTCATTATTGGCCTACTAGAACGGATGATTCCCTTTCCCTTCGCATTTGCCCCCGGCGCTAAACTAGGCTTAGCAAATCTGATTACGATCGTTGCCCTATTTACAATGCCTTTTCGCGATAGCTTTTTGCTACTATGGATGCGTTTGATCCTAACTACCTTGCTGGGCGGTACACTATCAACTTTTCTATATTCAGCAGGTGGTGCAGTACTTAGTTATTTGGGGATGTTATTGATCAAACAGCTGGGACCCAAGCGCGTTAGCATTATTGGTATTTCCAGTGCTGGTGGCGTCCTGCACAACGTCGGTCAATTATTAGTTGCTAGCCTAATTGCTCAGAGTTGGACGGTAATGCTCTACTTACCAATCTTATCCTTCATTGGTATTCTTGCGGGAATTGCAATTGGTATCTCTGCTAATTATTTATTCGAGCACGTTCGTACCCTAAATTATTTAAAGGCCAATTATGCGCATATGCAAACGCAAAAGAAACGTCAACGACACGTGAGACACTTAAAGGAGTCGCATTATGACAAAAATTAATGCAATGTGGCAACAATACCCGCGCCTAGCGCCAGAGTTAACTGCCACACTGACTTTGATTGAAAAAAATATTAAAGCCCATGATCCAGAAGTCACTGCGGCTATTATCGATATGATCCATGCTGGTGGTAAATTGCTGCGCCCGGCTTACTGCCTGTTATTCGCCCAATTTCACGAAACTGATCGTAAAAAGATGATTGCGTTAGCTGCTGCAGTCGAAACATTACACACAGCAACATTGATTCATGACGACATTGTTGATGAATCCAATCTACGCCGTAATCAACCAACGATCCAAGCACGCTTCGGTAAAGACACCGCTGTATACGCGGGTGATTATCTCTTTGTCGTGTGTTTTAAACTACTGGCGCACTATACCAGTGACCTCCGCAGTATCCAAGTTAATTCGAATAGCATGGAAAGAATTCTTAACGGTGAGATCCACCAAATGAAGATGCGCTATCAGCTATCGATGAGCTTAGATGATTATTTATTGCAAATCAAAGGTAAAACGTCTCAGCTTTTCAGTACTGCTTGCTTTATTGGCGCTTATGAAAGTGGTAATACTCAAAGTTTTGCACGTCAAAGTGAACAGATCGGTATGGCGATCGGAACTGCTTTTCAAATTGTTGATGATATCCTTGATTACCAACAAAGTAGTGCTACTTTGGGAAAACCAGTTTTAGAGGACGTTCGTCAAGGTGTCTATTCCGCGCCACTAGTTTTCGCCCTGCAAAACGCGAACCCCGAATTAGTCGCATTACTAAAAAAACGAACCGCTTTAACACCAGCGGAATGTGAACAGATTCGCCAATTGGTTGTGGCGGCTGGTGGGGTCACAGCCGCACAAAAATTAGCTGCTGACTATACGCAACAAGCACTAACTGCGATCCACAAGTTACCGGCTGGCGCGGCACGGGATGACTTGGAACAATTAACGCAACAGTTGCTGACCCGTAAATATTAAAACATGCAAAAAGCATATCTAACGACAAAATTTATCGTTAGATATGCTTTTTATATAGAATCTAAATTAATTGAGGTGCTTAAAAACGACCTAACCTATTCCCAGGCAAATTTAAAATCAATGGCATATTTATCCCGCACGGCTGTTAGTGAATCGCGCACAGCTGGATTTAATGGAACGCCCGTTTCTGAACGCTCTAGGAAGGCTAAATATTCCTTTTCACCACCTGTATAAATTCGTGACTGGCCTTTTGCTTTCTTCGAAGCACGCAGAGCCCGCAAAATATCACCAGCGGTTTTTTCAAAAGCTGAAAGTTCAGTAAATGCGTTAACGTCAATGGCAATGAAGAAGTGACCTAAATGATACGGTTGTTTTTTACCATGCACATCAAAGCCACTTAATTGATGTAAGAAACTACCTCCCTGTAATGCAGCTGATAAGACTTCAACTACAGTTGCGTAATCGTACCCCTTATAACCAGCTAACTCTTCGCCAATACCACCCAGTGGCGCCAATGCACAAGTACCATCCACTAGTCCTTTAAGTGCAATATCTGGATCAGTGACGCCTTCCCCATTTTCATCGATCACCCATCCATAAGGCATGGTTTTATGGATACGTGCATAATGTTCAATTTTCCCCCGCTGGGTAATTGAAGTTGCTGCATCGATCATAAACGGAAAGGCTTCATCAGTTGGAAAACCAATTGTTAATGGGTTGGTTCCAAGCATATTTTCTACTCCAAAAGTTGGCGCGATCGATGGCCGAGCATTGGTACCAGTCATCCCGATCATCCCATTCTTAGCTGCCATGATTGGATAATAACCTGCGATTCCATAATGAGTTGAATTACGAACTGCAACCATGCCCATGCCATACTCTTTAGCCTTATCGATTGCCATTTGCATTGCTTGTGTACCGATAACATGGCCCATACCGTTCCCACCATCAAGTACAGCGGTTGTTTTGGTTTCACGCACAACTTCCACCTTAGTGATCACGTTCTGGATACCAGCTTCGATCCGATCAATATAGATTGGCTTAAAACGGCCAACACCGTGAGAATCAATACCACGTTTGTCGGATTCAATCAGTACTTGTGCACAAGTCTGTGCATCGGTGGCGGGGACACCAACGGCTTCAAAACCGAGCTCCATAAATTTCTGCAAGTTCGCGAAAGTCTCATACTGGATATCTTGTGCCATGTCGCTACTTCCTTTCTGTTAAAAAAATAAACCTCAGCTTTAGCGTAATTACTATATTTGCAAGCGGTTACATATAGAGGATATCACATTTTTTCACAGGGAACAATCTAAATCAGTTGTCACCCTAACTTTTCACGCTAAATAAAAAAAGAGCCCATTACTAGACTCTTCTGCACGGCTATAATTCTAAAAGTTGCTGCCATAACGGCCAAACTTTGTTCTCGCTATATTGGCGTGCACTGCGATAAGCGTTTTGACTCAATTGGCGCCAACGTTTTTGATTCACCAATGCTTTAGTGATCGCACTCGCTAATGCTTTAACATTCCCTGATGGCACTAAGTAGCCATTATTGCCATCAGTAATGATCTCTTTTGGCCCATAATTAACGTCATAACTAACAACGGGTACCCCATGAGATAACGCCTCAACCAAAGCTAACGATTGGCCATCACTTTCTGCCGGATAAACAAATAATTGTGCCTGATCGTACGTTGCCTTTAAGTCTTGATGATACGGTACAAAGGTGACCACATTTTTCAAATTAAGCTGCGTAACTTGCCGTTGTAAATTATTGACCTCACTACCATAACCATGGATCGCCAAGGTCGTATCCGTCAAGCGCTGATGAACTTGGCTAAAAGCTTCGATCAATTGATTGAGCCGCTTAGTTTGATCAACGCGACCCACAAAAATAATTTTACCTGGTGTCCGTTGACTAGCCGCAACTTGTTTGGCCTTTAATCTTGTTTCACTGACAACTGCTGCAGGGATTGCTGTGATCGGTCGAGCTGGCTTGCCCCCTAACCAGCGAGTCAAGTCGGCTTGCTGTTGCTTTGTTGCTGTGATCACGCCATCTAATTGCACTAAATGATCATGCAATGCATAGACATAAGCACCATTCATATTACTGAAGACTTGGTCCTGTGGATCATTAGCATGAGTTGTTGGCAACCAAGCAAACTTCCGCGCTGCTGTTTGCATATTGATCACTGGCCAATCAGCAGCTAATGGTCGGTCAGCAATAAAGGTCCCGGGAGTACGCTGATTCAATTCGTCGAGAAAGAAACGCATCAACTCATCCTCAGAATTAAATTGCCATTCACGACCATGATAAGCCAGCAAACGAATTGACGAGATATAATTATTATTTGCGTCATTATGAGCGTAATAACGCTCAAACAAACGACTGCCGTCAACATTATAAATGATCTCAGTGATCACTTCGCCAGCTGGTGAAAAGAATTGATCACTGGCTTTAAACCCACGCGAATCATAGTAAGTTCGCTGCACAACATTAGTAAGAGCATCAAAATAATTAACATAATAAAGGTGGCCTACTGTTCCTGGACTGAAATAAACATCGGCAATAACCTGATCACCATCACGGACATGACTAACATTCGCCCCAGGATCAACATTATACGCTGGCGCTAATTTAAGGTCCTGAATCTTTAACACACGTTCAGGCAGTTCCTCGCTACCACGGAAAAAATCGTATAAGTTGACCATATCCGTTGCTGCCAACCCAAAATGAGTCATATTTTGATGTAGTAAAACATCAAAATCACGGGTTACAAGCTTAGCCGGTTCTTGATGTTGTTTAAATAGCGCGATCCGTTTAAATTCAGCATGTTCAACACCTGAATTCAACGCCATTAAATATTGGTTAACAAAATAGATCATTTATTCGCCCCACCTTTCTGTGAATAATACTGCTCGGCTGCAGTGATCAATTGTTGCCAGGCATACCAAACTGCGTTTTCTGAATACCGCTGACTATCTTGATAAGCCTGTTTACTGTAAGCCTGTAATTTGGCTGGATCACTCAATAATGTATAGATAGCTTCGGCTAACGCATCAATGTCGTTTAAAGGTACCAATAGCCCATCTTGCTGGTCACGAATAATTGCTTGGGGCCCATATTTAATATCATAAGCTACTTGGGGTAACCCATGCGCCTGACCTTCTAATAAAGCTAGGGCAAAGCCTTCAGCACGACTAGTCAGCACCGCCAACTGAGCATGATCATACACTTGACCAACATCAGTGGTGTAATCATTGAATTTAACATAGTCACCGACACCCAGTTCAGTCACTAATTGATGTAACTTGGTCCCGGTATCACCGTTGGCATAACCCCAGAAATCTAACGAGACTTGGGGAAATTTAGCATGAACTTTTTTAATTGCTTTGATCAATTGATCCTGTTGCTTTTCTTCCGATAAACGAGCAACCATAACGACTTTACCTGGTGTTCGTTTTGACCATTTAACCGGTGGCTGAGCACTTAATTCATCGGCCACCACCCCCACTGGGATCGTGAAGATCGGTGTAGTCGTGCCATAACGGGCCGTAAAATCATCGGCTTGCTGTTGAGTTGCAGCGATCACACCATTCCAATCAGCTAAATTATTCAAGGCCAACTCGTAATTATAATTTAAAGCGGAGTGCCGTGGGTCAGCTGGGTCATTAACGTGATTACTGTGTAAATGCATCACGCGAAACGGTCGCGTGTGCATTCGTAGCGTTGACCAAGCTAATTCATAAGTCCGATCAACCACAAATACATTCCGGCCATTATCGACTTGATTTAATTCATCCAAGAAGAAGCGCATCATCGCCTCTTCACCGTTAAACGACCAATCACAGCCGTGATAGTCAATAAAGCGATAAAGTGAGTTCTTCACCTTGCCCTGCTTATTTTGCATATGGAACGTCTGATAAACAACTTTGCCTTGCGGATCAAAAACCTGTTCACTAGCGACTTGACCATCAAAGGTATAGAACTGCTCTAACCCTTTAAAGCCACGAGTGTCATACCACTCAGTCTTCGTCAATTTACCGTTGCGGTCAAAATACTGAACATTATTTAACCGTGAGTCAGTAGCGCTGATCGTATTGACCCGCATCCGCAACTGATCATCTTGCTCTACCTTATAATTATGCGCATCTGCAGTCACTTGGTATTCTGCCGGCAGGTTCAGATCAGCGATCGTCAATTTTCGTGGTTTAAAGCCAGTTGAATTTTGAATAAAATCGAATAAATTGATTTGATTATTCTCCGCGATTCCGGCAGCAGCTAAGGTTTCGTGGAGACTTAAAGAAAAGAAGCGGGTCACGATCTTAGCGGGAACACCATGTTTATTGAATAAAGCGAGGCGCTTCATTTCTGCGTGCTCAATTCCAGATTTTTTTAAATTCATACTGGTATTTACAAAATAAAACACGATTGCGCCAGCTCCTTTGTTTTAAATTTATTTTTTTGCTTATCACTGATTAGAAATACCCCCTTAGTATAACAAAATCTTACTTACAATGAAAAAAGTGGCGCATTGGCCATCGCCGTTGCCCCACTAATTTAACTTGTCTTTGGAAAAAATCGTAACATTAATTTTTATCATTGGTTTGGCATAAACGTGATTGAACAAGTTGCCTTTTCAATTCACGCTACATTATTTAACCAAAAATACTTTGCCAAACGCTTTTGACCCAATTAGTGAATTGCTGCCACCAACTACTGTTTTGGGCATTCTTTAACGCGCCACCAACCTTATCTAGGGCTGAGCCAATACTACTTTTAGCTTTATCTAACTGATTCATCGTTGATTTATCTAACACGCCTGATGTGGTTTGATATTTACCAGCTAAATTAACTAACTGTTTAATATTGTTTTGACTGATTTTCCCAGATAAATTATTATCTTTGATCGAGTTATTGACGATCGTTGTGATTTGCGTGGTATTCGCGGTCTTGCCTTGCTCTTTCAGATCAGCTAGTTGTTGTTTGATATCGGTCAACGCATTAGCCAATTGTAATTTGATCTTATTAGCGTCTTCTTTACTTTCAGAACTGCTCTGGTCAGGGTTGTCGGTTGCATTTTGTTTGACCGCATCTTGTGCGACTGAATTAGTCGTTTCCAATTCTTCTTGCCCTAACGCTGCTCGATCAGGATCAACGGTTTCGCCGTTAGCTTCAAAAGCTTTATAAACCCCAGTTAAGGCACTTTCACCCGTTACTGGTTTTACACTTGCTACCTCGATTGTTGCATCAGTGATTCCAGCAGTGATCAGTGGATTTTTATATTCGTTAGCTGTGATCTGTGTAATATTAGATGGTGTATCAATTTTGACAGTGATCCCATGACCACTAGACTCACGAGTCACTAAAACGGACGAGATCATTACACTAGTATCGCCGGAACCAGAACCTAAATATTTAACTAAGTCCTGTCCAGTTACACTACTAGTGGTGACGTCGTTACTATTAATATGCATGATATTCATCGTCTCTTGAATTTGGCTTTGATTCAACCCGCCACCATAAATAAATGTTGGTTTGCCCCAGCGTTCATTGACCACACTCTCGCTACTGCTACTAGAATACGTATCAGCGTGGGCAGCAACTATCCCACTACCAAAAAAGACACCCGCTAATACAAGCACAACTACTGCACGGCGACTAATTTTTTGCCAAGTTTGTTTCATTATATAAAACCCCTCTACTCCACAACAGTGGATAATTTTTATATCAAAAATTTCTGATGTTACGGACGATGACCATTCTTGTGGCAAAGGTCGTACCGCAAGAAACATGGCTCTACTCCACAATAGTGGATAATTTTTGTGCCAAAAATTTCTGATGTTACGGACGATGACCATTCTTGTGGCAAAGGTCATGCCGCAAGAAACATGGCTCTACGCCACAATAGTGGATAATTTTTATACCAAAAATTTTTGATGTTACGGACGATGACCATTCTTGTGGCAAAGGTCATGCCGCAAGAAACATGGCTCTACGCCACAACAGTGGTTAATTTTTATACCAAAATTTTCTGATACTACGACCTAGCCATGCTCATTTTTAATTAAACACCAGATTCTTGATAACTTTGCTAGTAAAAAATTTCCATAATCAACTCTAGCTTACTCATTTTACCTAATTTAGTCATCAAAAGCGATTTCTTCCACTAAATTTAAACTTATATTTAGCTTTGCTGATGCTTTAGGTTAGCCGCTGAAAATGCTAGAATGAAAGTATCTTATTAGAAAAAGGTGAGCGTATGAAAAACGGAACCAACATCATTACCTTAGATAACGGTTATCATTTGTGGACCCGCACTGATGGTACCGGCGATATTCAACTATTGACCTTGCATGGTGGCCCTGGTGGTAATCATGAGTACTATGAAAATTTTGCTGATAAGTTGGCACCACTTGGGGTCCGCGTTTCAATGTATGACCAATTAGGTTCATGGTATTCTGATCAACCTGATTTTTCTGATCCCGCGATCCGCGATCGCTTTTTAACTTATGATTATTATTTGGATGAAGTTGAAGAAGTTCGGCAAAAATTAGGTTTAGACAATTTCTATTTGATCGGCCAATCTTGGGGTGGCGCTTTAACCATGCTTTATGCTTTGAAGTATGGCCAACATTTAAAGGGTGCGATCATCTCCAGTATGGTCGACAACATTGATGAATATGTCGTCAACATCAATAAAATCCGTGAAGAAGCCCTACCGGCCGACGCAGTAGCTTATATGAAGGACTGCGAGGCCCGCAACGATCTTGATAATGAGCGTTATCAAGGTTATGTTGACATTTTAAACGCTGGCTACGTTGATCGTAAGCAGCCACCGGCGATCTCTCATTTGGTCAGCACGATGGCAACTCCAGTTTACAATGACTTCCAAGGCAATAACGAATTTGTTGTTACCGGCAAGTTGAAGTCATGGGATATTCGCGATCAGATCAAGAATATCAAGGTTCCAACTTTATTGACTTTCGGTGAACATGAAACGATGCCACTAGCAACTGCCAAACGAATGGCGGAACAGATTCCTAACTCACGATTGGTCACCACTCCTGATGGTGGACATCACCATATGATTGATAACGCCCCAGTTTACTTCGATCATTTAAGTCAATTCATTCAAGACGTTGAAAACGGCACATTTTAGCGTAGGAGGGGTCACTTATGACAAAAACGACCGTTTATTTCGTGCGTCACGGTCAAACTTATTTTAATCGGTATAATCGTATGCAAGGCTGGGCGGATTCACCGTTAACTGAACAAGGTATTCTGGATGCGAATAAGGTTGGCCAGCGGTTAGCACAGATCAAATTTGATCAAGCCTATTGCAGCGATACTGGTCGTGCACGGAGTACGGCACGCTTGATTCTCAAGGCCAACGCTGTCAGTAGTTTGAACGAACCGATAGAAACGCCGTTTTTCCGCGAAGAATTTTATGGCTACTTTGAAGGTATGAATTCGCCAGAAGCCTGGTACCTTACTGGTGCTGGTCATGACAGTAAAACTTATGCCGAAATTATTAGTAACTATTCGATCGATGCCTCCAAAGATTTTATGAAGCAAGCTGACCCTTTCCACGATGCTGAAAACAGTACTGAATACTGGAATCGCCTTTTGTTAGGCTTCGATATGTTGCGTCGTGACAATCCAGCTGGTGCTAAGATCTTACTAGTTAGTCATGGCACCACAATGCGCAGTATCGTCGGTAAATTTGGCCAGGAACACTTTGATCTGACTAAAAGTCCACGCAATGGTAGCGTCACTAAACTTCTTTTAGAAGGTAGCGAAGTTCACGTTGAGTACTATAATCGAATCGATGAAGGTCCTTTAGAATAAGCATATAAAAAACCGGTTCCAGTGCGGAATCGGTTTTTTGTGTGCTATTTTTTCAGCACGATACTTTGATACAGCTTAACCGTCAACAAATAATATAAACCATATAATACTAAGAAGATCAAAAATGGTAGCCATAAATCATGGTACGCATTCGGTAACAAACTGGTTGTGGTGAACATTTGCAGACCAAATAAGACATGAATAACACCGACCACACCAGGTAATAAGAATAAAACGCCGATCTCTTTAGCGATGGCACTACGTAATAATCGCTGGCGGGTACCAATCTTATCCAACATCCGGTAACGTAGCCGATCACTAGCAGCCCCAGATAGGATCTTAAACATTAGACAACTAGCTAACATTGCTAAGAAAGCCACTCCGAGGAAGAAACCCATAAATTCAAAACCAGATAGTAAACCGTTCATCATTTGGTAAGCATCGTACTTGGTTGTGCCCATACTATAATTTATTGATACTTTATTCTGCCGTTGATCTAACTGCGTAACCCGCTTGATTGCCGCCAAATTTGCAAAGAAATCATGTGCGATCAGCGTCGTTAACTGATGCGTCGGTGCATTAATTTGCGTAAAAGCAGCCTGATCAACCAACGTGATCGTCTTTTCACTATCCTGTGGTAACAGCAACGCTTGTAGTGACGATTGCCAACGTAATGGGCTTCGTGCAGTCATTTGCTTGCCAGTGATCAACTGATATTCAGCAGTCACTTGCTTCTTCTGCCATGGCTTTTGCGCATAAATTGGTTGCGCATCAAATTGTTCACGAACAAAATAAACGGTCGTCCCAGTGACTTTATAAGTGTAATGATCCTGTTGCTTCACCTTTATTTTAGCCGCAGCTTGATTAACTTTAGCAGTAGGGTCATGCAAGACAACATCATAAGGCGCACTCTCAGTAAAGAGACGGATATTCTTTTGGAAGCCCATCCCCGTCGTGATCGCGCCTAATGCCAAGGCAAACAACAAGGTTACCATTGCCAACATCCGATTATAATCAAAAATCCGAAAATTCAATTGTGCCAAGGTAAAGTTGTTTAATCCCCGACTAGCAAAATTCTCGTGCCGCTTAAGCCGGGTTAATAACCATGTAAATAATGAATCAAAAACCAAATAGGTCCCTAAAACGATAGTAACCAGTGCTACAGCAATACCGAGAATCTGCAATGTCCCGATCATATGCATCGTAATGTAACCTACAACCAAGCAGGCTAAGCCGAAAATAATTTGGATAACCGTTTTAATGGGGTTAACTTGAACGTGTATTGGTTGCGCCGCACTTTTTAACAAAGCTAACACCGGTGTTTTACGCAGAACCCGCTGATTCAACAACGCTGCTAAAACAAACAAAATTAAGAAGAAGATCACGGTGACCAACATGGCTGGCAAATAAAATGCATTAAAGTGGGCCGCAGTGGCATCCAAACGCTGAATCAACAGTCCACCAACTAAAGCAGTCAACCCCACCCCAACCAATAAACCAATCACTAAGGATAAAGCACCGATAGCTACAGTTTCGAGAAAAATCAATTGCCCTAGTTTACCAGACTTTGCGCCCAGCATCATGAATAGACCATAATCACGTTTTCGCATACTGAGTAAAAATGAATTAGCGTACAAAATATAAACGAACGTGATGATCGCCAACAAAACCGAACCAAATTGAAAAACAAAAGGTGCTAACGAAAACGTGCTATTGGCTTTGATAAAACTATTGTTAGTCGCCAAAGCTTCGAACATATAAAATATTGCCGCCGCCATGACTAAACCAGAAAATAAAACCAAATAGTCTTTGAAGCGGCTTTTGATCCCGGTCAGTGATAATTTAAATAGCATTCCCATCACTCCTCCTACTGTTCAGTACGGCTAAGTACGCCGAGAATATCTTGGTAGAAGGCTTCTTTACTGCGATCACCACGTTTTAATTCTTGACCGATCTGGCCATCTTTGATGAATAAAATACGCTGGCAGTAGCTTGCTGAAAATGGATCATGGGTCACTAACAAAATTGAGACTTGCTGCTGTTGATTCAACTTTGTCATCGTGTCTAACAAGCTTTTAGCACTTTTAGAATCCAACGCTCCAGTTGGTTCATCGCCCATCAGAATACTAGGTTGATGGACCAAAGCTCGTGCCGATGCTACCCGCTGCTTTTGCCCACCAGAAATTTCCGTTGGATAATTATTTAAAATTTCACTAATACCTAAGGTTGCCGCAATCTTTTCGATCAACGGCCGCGCCTTCTTGGCAGAGATATTTTGTAATGAGAGTGGTAAAGCGATATTTTCATAAGCAGTCATATTTTCTAACAAATTAAAATCCTGGAAAATAAAGCCGATCTCCTTAGCACGAAAATCCGCTAATTGATTGCCGCGCAAATGCGTAATTTCCTGTTGATTAATTTTTACCGAGCCACTAGTGGGTTGATCTAAGGTAGATAAAATATTTAATAACGTAGTTTTACCTGAACCAGAGGCGCCCATAATGCCGACAAATTCTCCAGCCTGAACTTGAAAACTAACATCGTGCAGTGCTTCATATTGTTTTTCGTTGGCCTTACCGTAAACTTTGCGTACATCGGTGACCGCAACGATCGTTGATTGTGTTGTCATAGTGATCCTTCTTTCAGCTAACTTGTTGGCTTAATTTTAGCAAATCATTAGCGGCAACGCCTGCGAATCAACTAACAACCACCTAACAAAATTGTAAGCTGGGGAAGAAATGCAATCAGGCTAGTATTTTCACGGCTTTTTCATTATACTAGATAAGGTTGAATTTTAATAAGTATCACGATTATGAATAAGAAAGGACGGTTGTCATGTGTGCAGCTGGCTTTTGCCAAAATAACCCGCCGATAATACTGAAGTAGACAATTGACTAGAATGTCGCTTTATGGCGATATTTTAGTGGAAACGTGCCAAAAAAGCATGTTTTTCCGCTTAGCTACGCCAGTCAAACGCATCACTGTGTGCTGCTTATTGCCTGGCTAGGCTAATGCTCAAAACATGAACGCTTTTTTAGGCACTCTATTTTAGGAGGTTATCATGGAAAAACTAGAATTAGAAAGTGCTAATCGCAATTATTTAAAATGGCCGGTGGTTGCTTTAATGGATTTTGTCACCGTCATTGGTTTCGACGATATTATTTATAATTTTCAGAATCAAGGTCTCGGTGTTGTCACATCTTGGGTCGTTATGCTTTTTATCTATGTCTTACCTTATTCATTGATGGTTGGTCATCTCGGCTCTGTTTTCAGTTCTGAAGGTGGCGGTTTAACTTCTTGGGTCCGCGGGACTAGCGGCGACAAAGTTGGTTATTTCGCAGCTTGGTTCTATTGGGTCGTTGGCTTACCGTACATCGTGGATGTCGCTAACTCAGTGGTTATCGCCTTTGGTTGGTTGATCCACGGTAATGGTAACGTTGACGCTTATATGTCTAAAGCCATGTTCGGTGTTTTGACTACGATTGTCTTCGTTGGTTTTATCTTCTTTGAGCATTTATTTAAAAATAAATCATTAGCGATCATGAGTGTTATCGGTGGTAGCGCCATGTTTATCATGACGGTCTTGTTTGTGATCATGACCGTTGTGGCACTGACAACAGGTGGTCACATTGCAACACAACCATTTACACCCAAAGCGTTTATCCCTAAAATTGACGGCCATTTCTTTACTACATTAGGGCTGCTTATTTTTGCCATGAACGGTTCGGAATTAGTCGCACCATACGTGACTGATATGAAAAACCCACGTAAGGATTTCCCGAAAGCAATGATCATGATTGCAGTGATGACGGCCTTCCTGACTGTCTTCGGCTCCTTCTCATTAGGTGTTTTCTTTAACGCTCATCACCTACCCGGCGATTTAAAAATGAACGGTTCCTACTATGCGTTCCTCGCTTTAGGCCAGCATTTCGGCTGGGGTAAAATTTTGATGTACATTTTTGCAGTGACGCAAGCGATCTATATGTGCGCACAACTAGCTGTCTTATTGGACGCCGGTACCCGTGTCTTCCTTGGTGATATCAGTAAGAAATATATGCCGAAACAATTATCTAAGCTTAACGCTGATGGTTTGCCGATCAACGGTTATTGGATGACTACTGCAATTTGTGCAGTCATCATGTTCTTAGGCGGCTTGCTACCCGAGATCAACGATATTTTCAACTGGTTATTAAACTTAAACGGTATTGTTTCACCATTCGCAACTTGCTTCTTATTCTGGGCATTTATGATGGTTCGCTTACATAGTGACCGTTACCCAACGCCAGCATATAAATATATCAAAAATGATCGATTAGGCTTTAGCGTCGGAGTTTGGATGTTCGTTGTCACCTTTTTCTCCGCTTTTGCTGCATTCTTCCCAACGGACGCAAAGCCCGGTACTAGTTTATGGACAGATTCATTGATCATGAATATCGTAGTAACAATCGGTCTATGTGCTATCGGTTTGATCATGCCAATTATTGCTCGGCGGCAACGCGAAAATGCTGGCAACGCCTTTACTGGCAGTCAGTGGACTCTAAATTTAGTTCTGCTCGTTATCGCCGTAGCACTTGGTTACTGGATCTCACGCCTACACAGTATTGACGTGCTGATTCGTTTAGTTCTAATTCTGTTAGTGATTGCCCTATTTAGCCTCTGTTTACGCCTGATTTATCGGCGACCAACTAAGGCATAAACATTAGCGTGGTGCATTTTGCATCACGCTTTTTTTGTCCCATTCAAAATATATCTACACAACGCTAGCTATCAAGTTTCTGAGATGATAAAATTTTAATGGAAACGATTAAATATGATTACGTAGTTCTACGTATAAATAAGTTGCAATAATGAATAAAGGATGGTTGCTTATGACCTCAACGACACAACGACAGATTGCTGCTGCATTTAAAACTTTAATGTTAACTATGCCTTTTAAGCAGATCAGTGTCACTTTGATCATGAAGCAAGCGCAGCTCCGGCGACAAACCTTCTATGAATATTTTCAAGATAAATATGATTTGTTAGCGTGGATCTTTAACGCTGAGGCCGGCACCGATCTGGAAGAAAGTGTTAATTACGAGCATTGGACTTCATCACTATTAGACTTATTAAATTATCTAGAAACTAATCGTGCGTATTATCGTAACGCCTTAGCGATCAGCGAACAAAATTCATTTGATCAATATTTTCTTGCTCACACCAAACAACTAACCGATATTATCGTTCGTGACTTGTTGAAAACTAAAAATATTCCTTTAACGGGTGAATACATCAGCTTTTTACGCGAATACTTCTCACGAGCCGTAGTCAGCGTGATCGTCGACTGGCTACAAGATGATCAACCAACCAGCCCACAATACTTAAGTCACCAATTACAAACAGTTATTGAAGATACGATCAGCGGCTTTTTGATTCGAGTGCAATAAAAATTAAAATAGCGAAATAAATCGAATTAGGTCTCCCTAGTCTGATTTATTTCGCTATTTATTTATGCTATATCGCTTTAAATAATGAATTAACAATGTCGCGCCAATCGTTAATGTGACAATCATCAAAAATAAGCTAGCTGGTATTTCAATACCAATCTGTGGAATCGTCATAAATAGTTTAACTGCGATAATAGCAATCAAAAAATAGGCCATGGGTTCTAATTCTGGAATACTTTGCATCAACTTCATAATAATTTCGGCGACACCACGCATCATTAAAATTCCTACCAGCCCGCCAAGTAAGACAATAATAGGATTTGTTGAAATTGCTAACGCAGCGATAATTGAATCAACTGAGAAAATGGCATCCATAAAGACCATCTGCCAGACTACCGACCAAAAATTTTTAACTAGTTTAACCACTCGTTCATTAGTTCGTTTCTGGTGATAATGGTGAAAGAAATTAATTGCCAAGTAAATTAGATATAAGGAGCCGGCTAACTTTACTTCCCAAATATGGATCATAAAAGTGCCGATGCCGATCATTAAAAATCGCAATAAATATGAGCCCCATAATCCATACAGTAAAGCACGAGTTTGTTGCTTTTTCTGCGATAAGTTTTGCGTCTGTGCGGCTAAAACAACGGCATTATCCACTGACAATAAACATTCAAGTAAAATCACTGAAAAAATGATCGACCAATCAGTCCATGATGTTACCACTTCACGCCAAGCTGCCAAATCAAAGAATGGCCCATATAAATTTGCAATAAGATGGAACAATTAGTCGACTTCCTTCCATAATTTACGAAAACAAAATTTGAATATGTTGCACCGGCACATCATAAAATGGATCTTCGCGCCGGCCCAGAAAGTCTTTCGCTTGCTCCGGAAACAAAGCATACATTAATACATCCTCAGTTGAATGAGCGTAAGCACCGATGGCTTTGCGGAACTGTGCCATTTGTGGCTTGATCAGATCAGCGGGTCTGACTGTGATCACGTCGGTATCATCGCCAATGATCTGCTGACGAATTTCATCTGAAACCGGAACTGGTGGGCGACCATAATAACCTTTGACGTATTCTTTGATCTCTTTGGGGACCAATTTGTAACGTTCACCGCTGATGACATTCATCACCGCTTGGGTACCGACCATTTGTGACAGCGGCGTAACGAGTGGCGGATAACCAAGATCGGCGCGGACGTTGGGTACTTCTTCCAACACTTCTTGATAACGATCTTCTAGGCCCTGTTCTTTTAACTGATTTAACAAATTAGATAACATACCGCCTGGCACTTTATACAACAGTGTCCGTGGCTCAGTGTCCTTCACTTTAGGGTTAAGTAACCCTGCTTTACGAAAACGGTCGCGAACCGGGTTGAAGTGTGCGGCGATTTTCGACAATTTGGTTACGTCTAAGTTCGTGTTGTAGCCAAGATCCGACAGGGCGATCGCCATCGATTCCGTACTTGGTTGACTGGTGCCGCCAGAAAAAGACGAAATTGCCGTATCGATAATATCGGCGCCAGCTTCAACGGCTTTTAGATAAGTCATTTCGGCGATCCCGCTGGTGGCGTGAGTATGCACCTCGAGGGGTACACTGACTGCCGCCTTAATTTCACTGACTAAGTCGTAAGCATCATGCGGCGTTAAGACACCGGCCATATCTTTAATGGCGATCGAATCCGCGCCGAGTTTTTCAAATTCTTGGGCGAGTTGTACAAAGTAGGGGATCGTGTGGAAGTCGCTAGTGGTATACGAAATTGCGGCTTGCGCTTCACCGCCAGCGTCTTTAGTCGCGGTGATCGCCGTTTCCAGATTACGCGGGTCATTTAAGGCATCAAAAATACGGATAATATCGATGCCATTTTCAACTGATTTATGTACAAACTCAGTCACGACGTCGTCAGCGTAATGTTTATAACCTAGTAAGTTTTGCCCACGTAGGAGCATTTGTAATTTAGTTTTTTTAACGTGTTGGCGAATGGCACGCAGTCGTTCCCAGGGATCTTCGTTCAAGAAGCGCAGCGCAGAATCAAAGGTCGCCCCACCCCAAACTTCGAGGGCATGGTAGCCAGCCTGATCCATCGTTTCTAAGATCGGCTGCATGTCACTAAACGGCATCCGGGTGGCAATTTGACTTTGTTGGCCATCACGTAAAACTGTTTCCATAAAGCGAATGTTTTTCATGAGTTCATTCAGTCCTTATTTTTTATTTAGCCGGGAAAATTTTAATCAACAGTTGGGAGATCAGGTAAAGTAGGAATAAAACCAAGAAAACGCCGACCATCCCGAAAAGCATTAATTCACCTGCTTGGATCAGTGCATTGTTCATATTTTGCTCCTTTACTAACTAAAGAATGACAACAGTAAGCCGCCAGCGACGACCGAAGCAATCTGCCCGGAAACGTTAGCGCCTACCGCATACATCAAGACAAAGTTTTGCGGATCTTCATCAGTGGCCATCCGTTGGATCACCCGACTGGACATGGGAAAAGCCGAGATCCCAGCGGCCCCGATCATCGGGTTGATCTTCTTTTTGCGGAATAGATTCAATAACTTAGCGAATAACACGCCACCGATCGAATCCATCACAAATGCAACTAGGCCAAAGGCAATGATCATTAACGTTTGGACGTTTAAGAATTGATCGGCTACGAGTTTAACGGAGATGGTTAGGCCTAATAGGATCGACACGATATTCACTAATTCGTTCTGGGCTGATTGGGATAATCGATCAAGCACCCCACATTCACGAAGTAAGTTACCAAACATCAAAAAGCCCACCAGGGGTAACGAAATTGGGGCAATGAAGCCAGCGACGATCGTGATCGCGATTGGAAAGAGGATCTTAACGGTTTTCGAAACATCCTCAGATTTATAAGTCATCCGGATCTGGCGTTCCTTTTTTGTCGTAACGGCTTTGATCGCGGCTGGTTGAATAATCGGCACTAACGCCATATAAGAATAGGCGGCCACGGTGATCGGCCCCAAGAGTTTCGGTGCCAGTTGACCCGAAACGAAAATGGAAGTGGGCCCATCGGCGGCACCGATGATCCCGATTGAAGCGGCCTCTTTAATGTCAAAACCGAATAAAACGGCGACGATCACGGTGAAGAAGATCCCAAATTGCGCTGCAGCACCGAACAATAACATAAAGGGATTTTGTAATAAGGGTCCAAAATCGATCATGGCGCCGATACCGATAAAAATCAATAAGGGAAACAGTTCCGTGCTGATACCGGCACTGAATAAAATATCCAGTACCCCTTTAGATTCATGACCGCCAACGATCTGAGTCAATACCCCGGTCCCAGGAATATTGACTAGGATCGCACCTAGCCCCATTGGGACTAATAAGGTTGGTTCATATTCTTTTTTGATCCCCAGATACATCAGTAAGCCACCGATGAGCATCATCACCAGCTCTTGCCAAGTAATTGAGGTGATTCCTTGTAGTAGTGTTTCCAAATTATAAACGCCTCTTCCCCAAAATATAATGCCTACTGAATCGTGATCAAGGCGTCGCCAGCATTGACATTTTCGCCCACCGCCACATTAATGGCGCTTACTTTCCCTGCATGATTGGCTACCACTTCGTTTTCCATTTTCATGGCTTCCAAAATGATCAGCGGCTGATTTTCTTTAACGTCATCGCCAACCTTGACCAAGAGCTTTAAGATCGAGCCGGGCATTGGTGCGGGTAAGGTGGTGCCAGCAGTCGTGGATGTTGTTGCCGCAGCTGGCGCAGTGGGTTGTGGCGTTGGTGCTGTAGCTTGTGGGGCTGGGGCTACTGGCGCGGGCTGCGGTGTGGGTGCCACTGCCGTTGGCGCCGGTGTGCCACCAATTTCTTCCATTTCAACTAAGTACTCCGTACCATCGATGGTGATTTTAAATTTACGTAACATAATATTCTCCTAATCTATTTTGCGTTTGATTGACTGCACAATGAATTGCTTTTCTGGTGCATCCCCAGCCGCGATACTGGTCGCAATTAAAGCGACACATTTAAATTCTGGGTTCAACTGTTGAGTCCGGGTAACGGTAAACTGGCTAGTTTTATTTTCACCAGCGGCAATCGCGGTAGCAATGATAGCGACTATTTTGTTTTTAGCTGGTTCACTGATGGGGATAAATTTAGTGATAGGCACCCAACTGACTGGCGGCACTGATTGTGCTACTTTTTTATCGGCGCGGGGAGCCACAGCAACAGTTCCTGATTCCTTTCCAAATAATTTTTTAAAAAACCCCATATCATCACCTCCGGGTAAGAATGATAACTAAATTATCCTAGTAGTTACGATTGTATAGTCGCACCTGAATTGATTTTTACAGTCATATTTATTTTCAAATACATCACAATTAGTATTAAAATGCTACTCAAACTCATTTCTAATACAAATAGCAACATTTTTCTATGACTTTCTGTGCTTTTGTTATCCGGCATCGGTGCAAAATGATTAAATACAAAGGTATCATGTGTACTAATTCACATTTTTACTCCTTTTATTTCATAGAAGAAGTAAATCGTTGGTCTCTGTAAAATCTATTTTACAGTCATAATTTCACCAGCAGTCACTTTTATTCTGTCACTATTCTTAGCTATAATTTTTCAACTGTATGCGTTTTTAATATCGCTGATTATGCTACATTTTCCGTATTCTAAAATAGTATTATAATTAGCATCACTATTTTGATTATTCAAGACCGCTTAACAATTTTAGGTTTGGCTGCTAATTTTAGATTAAGTTCCCCTTCAGATTTAGCAACCAATACCGATGTCGAAATATCCGCTGTCACATTAGGAATAATTCTACCCATATTCAAAATACGGTCAACACCGGCCAATAATCCAACTGCTTCTATTGGTAGACCAGCTGTTTGTAATACAACCGAAACTGCAATCAAGCCTGAGCCAGGAACACCGGCCAATCCAAGTGAAGTAATAGCGGCCATAAGCATGATACGTAAAAGCTCAATAGTTGAAAAATGAACACCGTATACTTGTGCTGCAAAAACAACTGCTACACCTTCATAAATTGCAATACCATCCATACTCATGTTAGAACCAATTGTAATAATAAAATTACCAATTCGATCCGATACACCAAGTTTTTTAACTGATTGTAATGCAAGTGGAATTGTTGCGACACTTGAAGTAGTAGAAAAGGCAAAAGCCAAGGTCTCTCTTGATGACTTAAAAAACTTCTTGATTGGTACCCTACAAATTAATCCACAAACAATAATACTGTGAATCACGATAGTTTGAATACCAGATGCCGTATAAACTGCACCAATAGTTTTTAAATACGGCCAAATAATTGCAATGCCACTTTTCCCAATGACACTAGCCATTAAACCGAAAACACCAATTGGCGTAAAGCCTAATACAATATTAACGAATTTTTTCATTGTATCCGCTAGTGATTTGCATAATGTTAACATTGGTTTTCCTTTTTCCCCAATAGCTAATAAGGCAAAGCCAAAAATAACAGCAAAGAAAATAACTTGCACCAAATTAGTACTTGTTAACGATTTAAATATATTACTGGGAATAAAGTTTAAAATCGTGTCACTTATAGATAATTTAACCGGTTTTTGAATTGCAGCATTTGCTGTTTGAATATTTGCACCTTGCCCAACATTAAATAACCGACCCATTCCCAGTCCCAGACCGGTTGCAATCAATGTAAAAACAACATACGTTCCAACCGTTTTTAATGCAATCTTACCGAATTGTTGCATATCATCAATATCCGCAATAGCAACGACCATTAAAGAAAATACTAATGGAGCTACAACTACCTGTAACAGACGAATTAGAATATCCCCCAAAACGGCAAATATTGTTGCCTGTTTTCCTAATAAAATTCCAGCAATAATTCCAAGTGCAAAACCTATCATAATCTTGGTAAATAAACTCATATTTCTAATCTTATTAATTATTTTTAGCATCAGTATACATCCCCTCGTATTACGATGAATTGCATAGACAAGATCAAAATCAGCTTACCATTTGATAAAAACTCAAGTAGCATTATATATCTACTATAATTAAGCATAATAATTTCATAAAAAGCGCCAACAATTCACTCATCCGTCATTAAAGCCTTCGAATGTTTTTTTAGAATTGTGGCGCTTTTATGCCAAAATAAACTTGATTATCAGGACCTTCAAAGAATCCATATATATTTACACTACACTTATATTTTATAGCTCCGTGCCTATATTTCTTACTACTAAATTTTATGTCAAAATATATAGACGCGATTCTATTTAGCTACTGAATACAATACTTTCATTAGTTTAGCTTTAGTCTCAAACCCAATACCTGGAATATCTGGTAAACCAACATATCCATTTTCGACCGCAATATCATCAGCAAATCCACCAAAAGGTTCAAAGATGCCAGGGTAAGATTCATTCCCACCAAGCTTTAGTCCTGCAGCAATATTTAATGACATTTGATGTCCGCCATGTGGAATGCAACGACGTGATGACCAACCATATTCTTTAAGCATTTTTAGTGTCTTCATATACTCAACTAATCCATAGCTTAAAGCACAATCAAATTGGAGATAATCAGTATCCTTCCTCATTCCCCCATAACGAATCAAATTGCGGACATCTTGCATTGAAAATAAATTTTCACCAGTGGCCATTGTTTTCTTATAATGTTTAGATAATTCAGCCTGTAATTCAAAGTCTAATGGATCGCCAGGTTCCTCATACCAAAACAAATCATATCTTTCTAAAGCCTCTCCGTATTTAATAGCTGTCTTCAAATCAAGGCGTCCATTAGCATCAACTGCTAAATTTTTACCAGATGGAACTACCTCTAGTGCAGCTTCAATACGACGAATATCTTCTTCTAATGAATTACCAATCTTCATCTTAACTACAGAATAGCCCATATCTAAATAGCCCTTAAGCTCTTCTTGTAACTGCTTATCATCCTTACCCGGCTGGTAATATCCACCGGCAGCGTACACAAATACCTTATCATCTGGCTTACCATCACCATAGCGTTCCGATAGTAATTGATATAGTGGCTTATCTTCGATCTTTGCTACAGCGTCCCAGATAGCCATGTCAATTGTCCCAACTGCAACGGAACGTTCCCCATGTCCACCAGGTTTTTCGCCAGTCATCATAATTTTCCACAATTTAAACGGATCAAGGTTTGTCCCATCTTCATTTAAATAATCAATCGGTTTAGCATCCATAATACGTGGAATCATACGTTTATTGATAATACCACTTGGTGCATATCGACCATTGGAATTAAATCCGTATCCAATAACAGCCTTACCATTTTTAACAACATCAGTTACTACGGCAACAACAGATACGTCCATCTTAGAAAAATCTATATAAGCATTTTGAATACTAGAGCTGATAGGTACTGGCTTCTCTTTAATTTCCAGAATTTTCATAAATATGATACCTCCACTTTAATTTGATATGTAAGCGCTTAACACAGTTATTATTATATTTAATGTATACGTAAAAGTCAATTAAAACTTCTAAATTTTACAAAAAGCCACCATAACGTCATTTTATGTATACATTGTTTAGGATGATTCAATCATGACAAAATATCCATAAACAAAGAGTGGCATGACCCTGTAGAATACAAGAATCATGCCACTCTTTACCTAATTCAAAACAAGCCTTGTGCAAATTTTTATTATACTTCAAACTTTATTAAAAGCTAGGACTTTTTCTTTATAATATCCGCTATTTCCAAACTGCCCCGATGCCTATGTCCTTGCATAAGCTCACGAGCTGCTATCTTATTTTTAGCACGTATAGCAGCAACAATTGCTCGATGTTCTTGAATAGATTGAATTGGCAATTTACGTGCATTAATCGTGTAAAGGCGAGCTCGGTACAACTGATCAGAATAGTTTGCCATTGCTTTTATTAATCGATTGTTACGCGATTGATCAACAATTAAATTATGGAACTCCTGATCAACAGCTACGTAGGTTTTCAGATTTTTATTATACATCGCTTCTTCTTGTTTATCGATTAACCTATCTAACCTATCTAACTCTTCATTACTAATGATATTAGTTGCAAGTTCTACAGCTAGCCCATCAAGTACCTCTGTAATTTCAGATATTTCAATAATAATCCTTCTCAGGATTGGTTCAACCTTAAAACCCTTTCTGGGAATAACTTTGAGCCAGCCCTCCATTTCTAGGCGTATTAATGCTTCATGTACTGGTGTTCGACTCATTTCTAATAAATCTGTTATTTCGCGTTCTAAAAATGACTTTCCCGGTTCTAGATAAAGATTACGAATGGCTTTTAAGATGACAAGATATGCCTGCTGTGTTAAAGAATTACTTGCTACTTCATTTTTATACCCTAATAACACTAGTCTCAAATACTCTCCATGGCCATCTTCCATCATCTCTCCTCCTCGTTGATACTATTGTAGCTAATCATACACTAAATTATTAATTTTCCTAGCCCTATAATTAATTATGACTAAAGTAATTAAAAAATGATTCTACCATTACCGCAGTATTTATTTTAAGTTTAGTAGCTACCTTATCAATAGATTTATTTTATCACGTATATCGTACAAATAGGATTTTATCAGGCTTTAATATTTCTACAGCACTTTACAGCTTTTCACTGACCCCCGACCAACAAGAAGCCAACCACTGAATCACCACTTTGGCCGGTGTTGTTTTTAACCGCCTTTGCACTTGCCGCGCTAAACTAGCCAAAAACAGCGCCGCTTGAATTTGCCGACTTAACCAGAGTTTGCGTTCACGCAAACTTTTGGTTACCAAAAAAGCTAAACTAGGTTGGGTCAATGGCAATACGATCATCAAGGTATACGCCGTATTCAATAAATGATGATCGGCTTCAATCTTGGCTACTGAACGCACGGCGTAATCACCGAAGTGCCAGAATGTTTTCATTTCATAAAAATAGGTCTCGATCGCCCAACGTTTTTGATAGTAGGCCAACGCTCGTAGCGCTGGCGCAGGGGCGCTGGTCTCCGGCGTCCGATAGGTGAGCTGGGTCGGATCAACGGCTAGGGTTTCGGTTGTGATCGCCGCTAATTCTTCGGGCGCGCTCGTCGCCATGAACAGACGACAAGTCGTCTTGCGTTGTACGCGGATCATGTAAACTGGCTGGGGCATCAAGCGTGTCAGACACCGCACTATACCGATCTGATCTCCGGCCGAACAAAGATTTAATGCAATATTTCCCAAATGGATCTGGTCACCATATTTCCGCGGCCGACCGCGCTTACCGGTGCGTTTGGGTAAGCCAAACATGGCGGTATCTTTACGCACATTGGCGATCATAGCTAGATTAGGTTGCGTCATGACCAGTTGGTTGATCTCAGCTTTGGGATACCAACTGTCACACAGTAGGAACACTTGTTGGTCGCTGGCGATCGATTTCAAAGTCGTCTTGATCATTTGCGCCGCTTGCTGGTATTTGGTCGCCTGTTCCGCCTGATAAAGGTGCGTGGCTAACGGCAAGAACGTATAAACTGGCTGGTCATCTTGGTCCCGCTGTGTTGGGATCATCAGACCTAAAGTAACGAAATCATGGGCATTGACGAGCCGCTTACCCGTATGTGCGGCGTGATCGAATAGATATTTGACGCCGGTAAATTTGTGGCCGAACTTGGGTTGGACCGTGTCATCCAGAACCAATAATAAGGGCAAGTCCTGACAAGTAGTGGGAATCAAGGTCAGTAAATACGTCAAGTTGCGCACTTCTAACTGTGGCAAGTGGTCACCGATCACTGCCAAAGCCCGATAAAACGTGTTCAAAGAATGCTTCGTCACCCGGCCCAGAAATTGTTCAAATAAGTGGCGGATCGAGTGGCGGTCACCAATCACTAACAACGCTAGACACAACCAAAAATAGTTAAGGCCCATTGGCTTAGACAAGCCAGCCGCTTTTAAATCAAAAAAATAGGCGTGGAGGGTGGTTAAAAGTGATGATTTTTGATAAAATGAGTTCAACACGAATCCTTCTTTCTGAGTGGTTTTTAGACGAACTCATTTTAGCAAAGAATAGGCATTCGTGCCTTTTTATATCCAAATTTTTTTAAAAAGCTGTAAAGTGCTGTATTTCTAGAGAACCCCAATTAATTAAGAGCCGGATTTACAATGTAAGTGCAACACCTAAATAACTAGACCAAAAAGGCCATGAAGCCTTAAACTTATAAGTGACAAAACCAATAAGTTAGGACGGACTTCATGACCCAATCTAAAGATATAAAGGTCAATCAATTACCCATTTCAGTGATGACCATATTAAGCAAGCGACCACGGCACTTAACCAACGGCCACGTAAACTATTTGGTTATAAATCAGCCAATGAATTCATGGCTGAACAGCTACTCGCATGACCACCACCTAGACCACTTATAAGTGAAGTTTAGCAAGTGTTGCACTTGATTTGACAATTCGGGGGAAAAATAATCCCCAAAGTTATGATTCTTACTGATTGTAATCGATTCTAATCTTTGCTAAAATTACAGGCGAAAAGAAAAGGTTAATATTATTAATTTGCTCATTCAATATAATTATTATTGGACACGACCCAGACTTGAGAGAGACAAGTGTGGGTCGTTTTATTTTTTGGAGGAAAAGCTTATGCTATGTTTCTGGGGACAACCAAGATTTTCACGAAAACCTTTTTCTGCATTTGGCTATGAACTGTTTTTGCGTGAAGGCGAACCAGGTAAATGGCGCGTGCCAAATGATTTTAGCCAGTTTTCTGCACAGCAAATTATCGACTTGTTAGTTAAAACGGTGCCACAACTGGCACCGAAGATACCAAATATTTCGATCAATGCAGATGTCGATCAATTTATTGACCCGGCGTTTTATCAACCATTTTCCCAGGTCAAACAACTGCTGCCGATGATCAATTTAGCTATTGAATTGACTGAGCATCCATCTGCTCAGCGGATCACAGCAACTAAGTTAGTGACCGCTGCGGCAAGTTTCAACCAGTTTGGTATGCGCGTTATTCTTGATGATGTCGGTTCAGGTAATAACCAGTTAGCGCGTGTACAGTTATTAAATCCTTATGTCCATGAATATAAATTTGCGATTCAAAACTTTCGTCCAGCCTCTACATTGGAAGATATTTTACCGCAATTGGCTTATTGGCATAGTCTGGCCCAGAAAAACCATAAAGCACTGACAATTGAAGGCGTAGAATCAGTAACCGATATTGCGCTTTTATCGCGTTATAAAATTGATATGTTACAAGGCTATTTTCTTGGCCGCCCCGAATATCTACCTACACAGCATTAAGTTAATCATGAAGCAAAAAACCACTGAAAAATAATTGCATTTTTCAGTGGTTTTAATTTAGCCATGATTTTTCATGACCCGCTGTAACTCACGGTCTTGATCACGTCGCTTTAACGTTTCTCGTTTATCGTAAGTGTGCTTCCCTTTAGCCACGCCAAGTAATAACTTAGCGAAACCATGCTTAAGATAAACACGTAATGGTACTAAGGTTATCCCTGAGCCTTGAGTAGCCCCTAACAATTTACCGATCTCTTTTTTACGCAATAATAACTTTCGATTACGTAACGGATCAACGTTAAACTGATTGCCCTGTTCATAAGGACTGATGTGGACATTTTCCAGCCAAACTTCGCCATTACGGACTCGGGCGAAACCGTCTTTCAAATTGATCCGCCCATTACGGACTGATTTTATTTCAGTACCGGTTAAAACGATCCCGGCTTCATACGTTTCTAATATGGTGTAATCGTGACGCGCTTTTTTATTCTGCGCTAAAACATTATCTGCTGACTTTGCTTTTTTTGCCACTCCAATCACCTCTACTTCACGAATATAGGTTGTTGACTAGCTTGATACATTTCACACCTTATTTATGCTCGCCATGACTTTGGTTGTTACGGATCGTAAATGGGTGGTTGCTGTTGCCGCTACCGCCACGGCGATTGCGGTTACGATTAGCACTTGCACCCGAATGGTTACGATTACCATTGCTTGCGCCCTGACGATTATGACTGTTGCCATTGCTTGAACTATTTCGGTTACCCCGGTAACCACCGCGACTATTGCCACCAGGTCGACGATTATTACCACCTTCACGCCGCTGGAAATTCCGGCTTGGTTTTGGCCGCTCAACTAAATCACCTAAGTCACTGGTTGGTGTATTTTCGTCTGGTAATAACTTGAAATTGATTTGGCTTTGATCCATATCAACATCGGTCAAAGTCACCTTAACTGGCTGACCAACCCGATAAGTCTTCTTTGTGTGCTCCCCAACCATTGCCATATAACTCTCGATAAAGTTGTAATAGTCATCGCCCATAGTTGAAATATGGACTAAACCTTCAACCGTATTTGGTAGTTCAATAAACAAACCAAACTTAGTCACTGAGCTAACTACAGCATCAAAATCTTCACCAACGTGCGGCAACATAAATTCTGCTTTCTTCAAATCGTCGGTATCGCGTTCAGCATCGATCGAACGCCGTTCCATTTCAGAACTGTGTTTAGCAATTTCATCCAACTGATCGCGATATTTATCTTGCGCTTCTTCATCGGTCCCATTTTCCATGTACCAATGGATCAAGCGATGCACCATCAAATCAGGATAACGACGAATTGGTGACGTAAAATGCGTATAGTATTTAGCAGCCAAGCCAAAGTGGCCTAACAACTGATCCGCATATTTAGCTTGTTTCATACTGCGCAACATCATGATCTGGATCACCGGTTGTACCGGTTGACCTTCAATTTTAGCCAAAACAGCCTGTAGCATCCGTGGCTTAATGTTCTGGCTATCACCTTTAGCCACGACCCCAATATTATTAATAAATTCATAGAAGGCGCGCATTTTTTCGCTATCAGGTGTTTCATGAACACGATATAAGAATGGTACATGTAACTTGTTATAGTGTTCAGCAACAGTTTCGTTAGCAGCCAACATAAAGGATTCGATCATCCGTTCACTAGTCCCGCGATCACTGACCACAATGTCAGTCGGATGGCCTTCACTATCAACAATAATTTTCGCTTCTGGCTTATCAAAATCGATGGCACCACGATCATGTCGCATTTGCCATAGGATTTTGTGCAAGGCACCCATTTGTTCAAACATTGGTACTAATTCAGCATATTCTGCTCGGACCTCAGCATCGTTGTCGTCCAAAATTTGGTTGACCGCTGTATAAGTCATCCGTGCAGCGCTCTTAATGACCGCTGGGAAAATTTCGTGCTTAACAATATTCCCTTTAGCATCGATCTCCATTTCGCAAGTCATCGTCAACCGCTCAACTTGCGGATTCAAGGAACAAATGCCGTTAGACAAGCGTTCTGGTAACATTGGTAAAACACGATCAGTCAAGTAGGTACTCGTCCCCCGTTCAAAAGCCTCATCGTTCAAGGCGGTCCCTGGGGTAACATAATGGGCAACATCGGCGATACTAACCCCTAAATGATAATGCCCATTATCCATCTTCCAAACAACAACGGCATCATCAAAGTCTTTTGAAGTTTCACCATCGATGGTCACAAAGTTTTGGTCAGTTAGGTCACGCCGCCCTTGCTTTTCTTCTGGCTGGACTTCACTAGGAATTTCGTTAGCTTCCTGCATCACTGCATCAGGAAATTCAGTTGGAATGCCATGGCGGTAAACAATTGATAGAATATCGACACCAGGCGCATTTTTATTACCAAGATCTTGTTTAGCGATTCCTAACATACTCTTAGGATTTTCAACACTTGGGAACTTGGTAATATCAACAACGACCATATCACCATCTTGAGGTTGGACACCGTCATCGGTAATAAATACAGGAACATCCTGCAGACTGCGCTGTGTCAAGCTAACATAACCAAATTGACCTGAGCTCTTTACCTGACTGGTTGGGAAGCCAGTAAACTCACCCACAACCGTCGTAAAGTTACGCTTGATGATATTAACAATCTTACCTTCAGGACCCTTACCGCTGTTCGGTACAGCTTCCTTGATCACCTCAGCTTCAACTTCATCACCATTTAAGGCAAAAGCGGTGTTATCTGCTGAAACGTAAACATCAGGTAGTTCAGGATCGTAGCTAATAAAACCAAAACCGCGATCGTTAGCGTGAAAAACACCACTGACCTTTTGTCGCTCAACTGCGACACCAAAATGACCGCTACCGTTTAATTTAATTTTTTTATCTTGTTCTAATTGAGTCAAGGTTTGCACCAAGACTTTAAAAGCAGCTGCATTGCGCAACTTTAATTGTTGATCTAGCTCCTCCGCCGTAAAATAATGGTTGGCGTGTTCAGTTAGAAAATTTAATACTTCAGCTTGAAATAATTCAGCGTTTTTCAAAGTAAACCTCATTTCTTCTCATAGAATTCCTATAAATCAGCAAAAAACCTCCTGCAATAATAACAGGAGGTTGGCGACTAGTGCGATGACACGTAAGCTAAAGCTAACGAAAATACAAAAAATAAAACGCCGAGTACGATCGTTACTTTTTGCATGAACGCTTCAAAACCGCGTGCCTTTTGTTTACCGAATAGGTCCTGTGCACCGCCGGATAAGGCGCTCAATGCATCTTGCTGCTTGCTTGGCTGCATTAAGACCGCAATTACGATTAGTACAGAAACAATCAACAGCAGGGTTAAGATAGTGTTGTACACCCTAGTTCCTCCTAACATTTAAACATGTTCATATGTGCTATTTTAGTCACTAAGTTAGTGTTCAATGACTGGCCAACTTACTGTGACCAACCGTTTTTGTTCAATATTAGTATTATACCATTGATTTATATAGAACAAAACCTAAAACAATCAAGTTTGCAGATTTTTGCGCTTTGCCGCAACCTGCATTAACTTCCGTCGAACTATACCTCGTCGCTCATGGGCAGTCAAAACGATCAACGTATCACCAGCGCGTAATAAGGTATCACCATGAGGGATCACTTCACGATTTTGCCGCCGTATTGCGATCAACAAACTTTCCTGTGGCCATTTTACATCACGGACTTGCTTATCCTCCAGCGGACTGCCAGCAAAAACTGGCATCTCGAGGCGATCATTTTTGCCGCTCATCCGCGCTAAGGTATTACCGAAGTTTAACCGCGATAATAGCGATTCATAGATTGGCGCACCACCCAACACATCAACAACGATATAGGCCACTAGTGAAACTAGTGCCAATGGCATTAAATGACGTAGATCACCGACCATTTCCGTGATCAATAAAATCGCCGTAAACGGTGCCTTACCAATGCCAGCAAAATAGCCAGCCATGGCAAAAATAACGAAGTTCATGATATAGATTTGGGGCATCCACTGCCATTGAGTAAACAATGTCCCTAACAATGCACCAATCAACGCGCCTAAAGTCAGAATAGGCAGAAAAATCCCCCCAGGCAAACCTGAGCCATAGGAAATCATGGAAAAGATAAACCGCAATAAAAACAACGCTAATAATGGCCAAAATGAAGGTAGCTTAATTGCTAATCCAAGTATCACTAGATTACCGCCACCTAATGCATGCGGCCAAAAATAGCCAATTGGGATCACTAGCAATAACGGAATCACACCTTGGAAATATCGTGGTAGCCACTTGAGCTTACTGTACCATTTAGGTAAGGCCAGCAGCACCCGTTGATAGAAAAAGCCCGCCAAGCCCAACACAATTCCTAAAATAATCAGTTGCCAGTATAACGCCAGTGGAAAGCTGTAAGCATAATGAATATGTAAAACTGGCGTCAGACCAAAAAAGTTTAACGAAATAAAATCAGCCGCGATCGCGCTGGCTAATGAAGTCATCCACACTAACGGCGAAAAATTATGATAAATTTCTTCCAGTACGAATAACGTTCCGGCAATTGGTGCGCTAAAGGCAGCTGATAATCCAGCGGCGGCGCCACTAGCCAGTAAAATTCGTTTTTCCGAATCTGAACGACCTAACCGAGTCGCCACACCCTGTCCAACAGCGGCGCCTAATTGAATCGAAGGCCCTTCACGGCCAAGAAACAAACCTGGCCCAATGCCTAATACACCAGCGACGAATTTACGCCATAAAACCGGCCACCACGGAATCGTTAAGTCACCAGCTAGTTGACCTTCAACCTGTGGAATGCCTGAACCCATAATATTCGGCTCTCCTTTGACCAACATTCCGATCAACCAGGCCAACGCAATGCTAATAACCGGCAAAGCTAACAACCAAACTGGCTGGAAATGCAGCCACTGAAACAACTGAATTGCTTGTTGTAAACTGATCTCGATCAGCCAACGAAACATACTCACCACTACACCACTTAATAAACCGACTAATAGCCCTTTTAAAATAAATTTTAAGCGTGTATTATCAAATTGTTTTAACCTTTGCAAGTAATACACCTCTTCTAAAAAATACATTACTAAACTAATATAACATTTTAACTAACAACTTAAAACCTGAATTATTCACCATAAGTTCTCCAAGTACAGTGTCACCCCGGTATCATGGGCGGTACTGTGTTTTTTATTTTTCACCTTTTTAGTGCAGAAAAAGAACCTCCGATTTGGTATAGTTGATTCACCACAAGTCAGCTATCCACCAAAAGAAAGAGGTCCTTCTCATGGCAACTTTACCGGAAAAACGAGTTAATTTCAATCCTAAATTACATATTTCGCACACTGGTGGTGAACTTTCCACTGATGCTGGGCTAGTGTTGGTCAAAGAATTAATGGCGCAACTCAATTTCACGACCTTAGCGTATCAATTAGTCCATTTTGATGACCAGCGCCATTACGCTCGTTACAGCAACGTTAGTCTACTAGAACAGGTCGTGCTGCAGTTGATCGCCGGTTACCCGGCCGATCTAGCTGCCACCAGTTTGCGCGATGACCCCACATTTAAATTACTATTGGCACAACCGCAATTGGCCTCACAACCGTCATTATCCCGTTTTTGGCAACGCTGTGACGAGCAGACCATCACCTCATTACAAACGTTGAATCAAGCATTGCTTGACCAAGCGTGGACTGGCGCCAAGCAACAACAGCTGATCCTCGATATTGACTCGACTCACGCCGATACTCATGGTCATCAGGAAAAAACGGCCTTTAATGCGCATTACGGTACCACGGGTTACCATCCGCTGGTCGCTTTTGACGGGCAAACGGGCCACTGTTTAAAGGCTCAATTGCGCCCAGGTAATGTTTATACCAGTACGGATATTGCCCCCTTTATCACACCACTACTACAGCACTATCATCAAGTCAAACCGAACGCTGATATCTTGGTCCGCGGGGATAGTGGCTTTGCGACTCCAGAATTATACGAAACTTGTGAAGCCAACGACACTTTTTACTTGATCCGCCTGAAAGCCAATCGGCGGCTGAACCAACTGGCTGAACGTTTTGTTCAGATCAGTGATGAGCAGAATTGGACTGAGACCGAGGTCCATTATTATCGCGCGTCTTATCAAGCCCGATCATGGCCTAAGCCGCGCCAGATCTATATTAAATCAACTCGACCAGCTGGTGAATTGTTATTTCAACATGAATACCTTGTGTCCAATTTAACGAGTTTTGTCGCCGAAGATGCGTTTCAAGCCTATCATCAACGGGGCCAAATGGAAAATTATATCAAGGAAGCCAAGGCTGGCTTTTACCTGGATAAAATGACTAGCTCGCAATTTATACCAAATTATGCCCGCATGATGTTCAGTGTCCTCGCTTATAATTTAGTCAGCTTGATGCGCCAATTGTTGCCTGTACAACATCAGCGATTACAGGTTACAACCTTGCGCTTATGGCTGTTTAAAGTAGCGGGTAAGCTGGTGACCAGCGGCCGGCAACTTTATCTAAAATTAAGCCGCCACCACGTCTATCAGGATTTGTTTTATCAACTGTTAGCTCGAATCCAAGCGCTACAGTGGGGCTAAACTGGTGCAATAAATCAAAAAAAGTCGGTTCGGCCAAGGGGCAAGTATGCTCAAAATTGAGGATCAAAAATTTATCCAGCCCCATAATTTGGTAGCCTTTAGCAAAAACAGTACATCTTGGTTTGACTACACCATAGCAGCACGAGAATTGGTCCAAAATTGTGCGGTATGCCGATATTAAACCTCGTATGAATAATTCGGGTAAAAATGTGTTTGGATCAACTAAACAAATTACCTACGGTCATCTTTTTAGCAATCAACCTATTTTATAGCAAAAACAAAAAAAGCTGAAAACTTTTTTTATTGCGCAATGCCTTAATTAGCGGGCTTTATGCCACTAATTTCTCATCTAAATTCATTATTTTTTCATTTTACTATTTATTATCACAGCAAATAATGTTAATCTTTTAATTAATAACTAAAAGATAATAAGAAAGACAAGTACGATTCGTCGTCCTGACAGTGAGTCGAGATCAGTGGAAACTCGATAAGGCAACAGCGTTTTGGAATAACCCTTTCTTTGATCGCGGGCTGAACGATAACTAGTAGGCTACGCCGTGACCGGTACGTTACCATCCGGAGGCGCATGATTGTGCGCTTAGTAAGGTGGCTCGTTTAGCGAGCAACTTGGGTGGTACCGCGAAAATAGTCCTTTTCGTCCCTTGATCGGGGATGAAAAGGACTATTTTTTTCGCCACGAAATCAGGTTAAAAAGTAAGTCATTACGTTATTTGGTTAATATTTATCGGCCGAAGCCAAATAAATAATGTACTTACACACAATTAAAAATTAAGCAAGCTGCTTAAGCGGCTTTTCACTTAAGTTAAATTAATACCCGACAAGGAGATACTAATATGCATTTAATTATTCCAACTGAATATGATCCAAAATTATCTGTCCGCCAAACCCAAGAAGCCATTCGCTATATCCGTGAGACCTTTCAAGATGAATTCGGTAAACAACTCAACTTATCCCGCGTTTCAGCACCAATGATGGTTGATCGTGCCACCGGTCTAAACGATAACTTAAATGGCATCGAATCACCAGTTTCATTTACCATGAAAGACATGCCAACTAAAACTATGGAAATCGTGCATAGTTTAGCTAAATGGAAACGTAACGCTCTAGGTCGTTTTGGCTTTCAACCTGGCGAGGGTCTTTACACTAACATGAACGCCATTCGTAAAGATGAAGACCTCGACAATTTTCATTCAATCTACGTTGATCAATGGGATTGGGAAAAAGTAATTACAAAAGAGGAACGTACAATTGCGACCCTTCAACAAACGGTTCGCCAAATCTTTAAAGTAATCAAGCATATGGAGCACGAAGTTTGGTATAAATACCCTAACGCTGTTCATCACCTACCCGATGAAATTCATTTCGTTACAACGCAAGAGCTAGAGGATCGTTGGCCTGATAAGACGCCAATGGAACGTGAAGACCTTATTGCCAAGGAATTTGGTTGCGTCTTTATTATGCAAATTGGTGGGGCCTTAAAATCTGGCAAGCGCCATGACGGCCGCGCTCCTGATTACGATGACTGGTCACTTAACGGTGATCTGATTTTCTGGTACGAACCCTTAGACTGCAAGCTAGAAATATCTAGTATGGGTATCCGGGTCGATGAAGTCGCAATGGCTAAGCAATTAAAAATTGCTGGCGCAGAAGATCGGCTACATTTGCCTTTCCATCAAAAAATTATGCATGGTGAATTACCTTACAGCATTGGCGGTGGGATCGGTCAATCACGCTTATGTATGCTGCTATTAGGCAAAGCACACGTTGGTGAAGTCCAAGCTAGTGTCTGGCCACAAGAAATGCTGGATGAATGTGCTGCGCACGACATTCACATCCTGTAGTCCTTGCTTCAGGCTATCATATTAAAAAGGGAGTTACGACATAAATATTGCCGTAACTCCCTTTTTATTGTGCCTTTAAGTAAAAAAAAGAAGCAGGCGTCCCTGCTTCTTCGTAAAAGCTTAAATTAGTCTTGGTAATGTACCAATTCCAAGAATGATTCAGGTTGTAAGCTAGCGCCACCAACAAGGCCACCGTCGATATCAGGTTGTGCCATTAATTCTTTAACGTTAGCTGGTTTCATTGAACCACCATATTGAATCCGTACGTTTTCAGCAGTTGTTTGGTCATAAAGGCCAGCAACTGTTTCACGGATCAAATGGCAAACTTCTTGTGCTTGTTCTGGGGTAGCTGTTTCGCCAGTACCGATTGCCCAGATTGGTTCGTAAGCAATAACTGCAGAAGCAACTTGTTCAGCTGATAAGCCCTTCAAAGCAGCTTTGATTTGACCAGAAACCCATTCGTCAACCTTGCCGGCTTTACGAGTTTCTAAAGTTTCGCCACAGCAGATAATTGGTGTAACCCCATTTTTGAACAAAGCGTGTGCTTTTTTGTTGATGTCTTCATCTGTTTCATGGAAATATTCGCGGCGTTCGCTATGGCCGATAATGCCGTAGTTAACACCCATTTCAGCTAAAACTTTTGGTGAAGTTTCGCCAGTGAAAGCACCAGCATCTTCAAAGTAGTTGTTTTCAGAAGCAACTTTTAAATCAGTACCTTTAGCAGCATCGATCAAAGTTTGTAAGTCAACGGCAGGAGCACCGATAACAGCTTCAACTTTAGTAGCGTCAGCTAACTTGCCTTTAATGCCAGCAACAAATTCAGCAGTTTCTTTAGGGTTCTTGTTTAATTTCCAGTTACCCGCAATGATTGGTTTACGCATTTGTAACATCCTTTCATGTCTGTTATGTAAACCTGGTGCCAGATACACCAGATTTGTTAAATTTATTTATTAGAAATAGCAGCAATACCAGGTAATTCTTTACCTTCAAGGTATTCAAGTGAAGCACCGCCACCAGTTGAGATATGAGTCAATTGGTCGCCAACGCCTAATTGTTTAACTGCTGCAGTTGAATCGCCACCACCGACGATGGTTGTTGCATCAGTTAAAGTACCTAAGAACTTGCCGATTTCCAAAGTGCCTTTAGCGTAGTTGCTCATTTCGAACACACCCATAGGGCCGTTCCAAACAACTGTCTTAGCGTCTTTAAGCACATCTTTAAATTCAGCAATTGACTTTTCGCCGATATCTAAAGCCATGTAGCCATCAGGAATGTTACCTTCAACATCCTTGCTAGGTACATCGTTATTGAATTCTTTAGCCACAATATTATCAACAGGCAAGACTAACTTGTCGCCAGCTTTGTCGATGATTTGTTTAGCTAAATCAATTTTATCTGTTTCAACCAATGACTTACCAATGCTTAAACCTTTAGCAGCATAGAACGTATAAGTCATACCGCCACCGACGATAACTTTGTCAGCTTTGCTTAATAAATGATCGATCACACCGATCTTATCAGAAACTTTGGCACCACCTAAGATGGCAACAAATGGGTGCTTAGGATTGTCAACGGCATCACCTAAGAACTTGATTTCTTTTTCCATTAAGAAGCCGGCAGCCACTTTTTGGCCTTTAGCTTTCATAGCAGTTGCGATACCAACGTTTGAAGCATGGGCACGATGAGCAGTACCAAATGCATCATTAACAAAAACATCGCCTAATGAAGCCCAGTATTCGCCTAATTTAGGATCGTTTTTGCTTTCGCGCTTGCCAAAGTCATTGTCGATGTCTTGGAAACGAGTGTTTTCCATAACAAGTACTTGACCAGCAGTCATTGCATTAACAGCATCTTCAAGCTTCTTACCTTCGTTAACAGGAACAAAAGTAACTGGTTGGTTCAATAATTCAGCCAAGCGAGTTGCAACAGGTTGTAAGCTTAATTCTTTTTTATCTTCGTCAGATTTGATCCGGCCTAAGTGAGAAAGCAAGATTGCTTTACCGCCATTTTCAACCACATATTTGATAGTTGGTAATGCAGCAACAATCCGGTTATCGTCACCAATAACGCCACCTTTGATCGGTACGTTAAAGTCTACACGGATCAACACTTTTTTATCTTTAACATCTAAATCAGAAACGATTAATTTAGCCATAGTGAATAGCCTCCTATTTTAACTATTTAGTCGTTGCCAGCCCGCGGGCCCTGCGCGCTGACCAACAAAAAAAGCAGAGGGAGTCAACCTCCCTCCGCCTTTTTTAAAGCATTATGCGGTTTTGAAACCTACTAGTTCTAACGGATTAGAGAGTAGCGAATTTCAATAAAGTACGAACCATTTGGCAAGTGAAGCCATATTCGTTGTCGTACCAAGCAACAGTCTTAACTAATTGCTTGTCGCCAGCAGTTGTAACTTCTGTTTGAGTTGGGTCGAAGATTGAACCGTAAGTTGTGCCAATGATGTCACTTGATACGATTTCGTCAGCGTTCCAGCCAAAGCTTTCGTTACCTTCAGTATGCTTCTTGATAGCTTCGTTAACTTCGTCAGCAGTAACCTTTTTGTCAAGGATAGAAACTAATTCAGTTAATGAACCGTCAACAACACCAACACGTTGTGCATGGCCTTGTAATTTACCTTGTAATTCTGGGATAACCAAGCCAATAGCTTTAGCAGCACCAGTTGAATGAGGAATAGTGTTAACACCAGCTGCACGAGCTGCACGTAAGTTACCGCCACGAACAGGGCCGTCTAATAACATTTGTGTAGAAGTGTAAGCATGGATAGTTGTCATAGTACCAACTTCAACGCCAAATTCTTTGTTCAAGAAGTAAGCCATAGGAGCTAAGCAGTTAGTTGTGCATGAACCAGCTGAAACAATTGTGTCATCAGCAGTCAATACATCGTCGTTTACGTTGTAAACAACTGTCTTCAAATCGCTACCAGCTGGAGCTGAGATCAAGACACGTTTTGCACCTGCATCCAAATGAGCTTGTGATTTAGCTTTGGATGTGTAGAAACCAGTACATTCAAGGACGAAATCTACGCCGTCATTTTTAACCCAAGGAATATCTTGTGCTTTAGGTTCAGCATATACACGGTATTCTTTGCCGTTAACAACGATACCATTGTCAGTAGCGCTAACTTCGCCAGCAAAAGTACCATGTGTTGAATCATATTTCAATAAATGAGCTAACATAGCAGGTGAAGTTAAGTCGTTGATTGCGACAACTTCGATATCGTTAGATTTAGCACCTAATTCGAAGATACGACGGAAAGCTAAACGGCCGATACGTCCAAAACCATTAATACCAATTTTTACAGTCATGCCTAAATTTCCTCCTTTAGGAAATAAAAAATTTATTTTAAAGGGTTACCCCTTTTAAAATCAAGTTTGCGGCACCTTCATCCGTGATCAACCACGTCTGATGGGGTGCTAGTTGTGTGTATGCCTTGATAGCAGCTGCTTTATTTGCGCCACCAGCAACAGCAATCACACTGGGAATTCTTTCAAGGTCGCGAAGTTGTAAACCAATTCGAGGAATCTTATAAACGACTTCTCCCGCTTGATTAAAGAAATAACCAAACGCTTCGCCAACCGCCTGTCTTTGTTGCAACATGGCTATCGTTTCAGCAGACATATCCCGGCGTTTTGCCATTGGAATTGCCTCACCAATACTATGAACCACCGCCGAACTTTTGTCAACTAACTGTAACACTTCTTTAACCGCAGGCTCGGCTAACAAAGGTTTATAAGTCTGTTCGCTGACATGTTCAGGGATATACAACACACGATGTTCGCCGCCAGTATGGACCGCCATACGCGCACAAACTGCATTTGCTTGAATATCAACTGCTTCACCTAAGCCGCCACGAGCAGGTACAAAAGTCAAATGCCGCTGCTGCGATAATTTTGGCGTCAACGAATTAGCTACATTAGCCATTGTTGTGCCACCCATTGCCGCAATAACGTTCTCACCTTTGGGCAAAATAACGTCCAGCGTTTCATTAACTAACTTGCCCATATCGGTCAGAACTTTCGGTAACTTGGTGGAATCGCCAGCTACGATCAAGCAATGATCGATACCGAGCACTTTACTCAGTTGTTTTTCTTTCGAATGTACACCGAGCAAACGCTCCATGACAGTTGTTAAGCTTTGATACGCTTCTTCACCTTGAGTGGTCAAAATCATACCAGACTTAGAAGTTGTGATCAAACCGTGTAACCGTAAAAAATCAGTTTCGGTTCGTAATGCACGCTCGCTCATGTTGAGTTCTTGGGCTAATAACCGCCGACCAATTGGTGCCAGCCAATAAATGGACTGCAACACTTGGTAACGCTGTTTAACCACGTCGATCAAGTCCGGCGCCAAAATTTCTAGCCAGGCTAATTCCTGATGCATGCTGATCCTCTTCCTTAGTGGGACTATAATCGTCCAACTATGTCGTATAATGACCCATCATGGCCAAAAAGTAAAGTGCACAGTCAATCTGTCCACTCCTCAAGCACAAAAATATTATAACAAGACCACTGCTGAAATGCAAGGCTCAACCCCCGATAAATCAAGGATATTAATCGAAGCGCTTTCGCTTTGATGAGGCTGCAATACCAAGACTTTCGCGATACTTGGCAACCGTTCTTCGCGAGATTGTCACTCCAGCTTTACCCAATAAAGCTACCAGATGTTGATCCGATAATGGCTTATGCTTATCTTCTGCTGCAATCAGATCCTGTAATTGTTGTTTAACACTAGCTGCGGAATCGGCTTGTTGGTTGCCGACAGCATTGGTAAAGAAATGCTTTAATTCAAAAATGCCAAAGTCAGTCTGCAAGTATTTCCCATTCACCGTGCGACTGACCGTTGACTCGTGAACACCTAGCTTGGTCGCTACATCGCGTAATAATAACGGCTTCAGTGGTCGTTTTACATTGAAAAAGAACTCATGCTGCCGTTGAATGATTTCTTGGCCGACACGAAGGATCGTGTTTCCGCGCTGCCCAACACTTTTTCGTAACCATTCAAACTCCTGCTTTTTTTCTTTCATATACTCAGTCACTTCGCGGTCATTGGTTTTCAGCATACGATCAAAATAATGCTGCTGAAAAACTAGCTGTGGCTGTGATTCATTAGTTAAATTTAACTGTAGCTCATCCCCTTGTGCGTGAACCACCAACTCAGGACGCACAAAATTGTTTTGGGTTTGGCTAAAGGCAGCACCCGGCCGTGGGGTCAACGTCTGCACGTAATCGAAAATATGCTGAATCTCAGCAATATCAACACGATATTTGGTCGCGATCACATTCCACTTGCGTTCGACAAAATTAGTGAAATCTTCCTCCAAAACAATATAAGCCAAGTTAGGCGCACTATTATCACTTTCTGTCTGCAACAATAAGCTTTCTTGTAAGTTACGTGCACCTACACCAGGCGGATCTAACTGCTGTAATAATGTGATGGCATCTAAAATCTGCACCGCATCAGCACCCGTTTTAGCACTGATCTCTTCATTGGTGATCCGTAAGTAGCCGTTAAGATCGACATATTCTAATAGAAACAAGACTAGATCACGCAACGGCGTATCGCGCATGGTCAAATGAACTTGTTCTAATAAATAGTCGAATAACGATTGCGTCGTGTCCGGAATTGCATTCATAAAATTATCAACGCGGCGCTGACTACCACTTAAATTAGCTTGGCCCTGTGTTGTGTGGCGTACTGCTAACAACGGATTTTCTAAACTTTTTTGCTGTAAGAACTGTTGTAACCCATCGGCATTGTATTGCAAAATCTGGATCGATTGTTGCAATTGCTGCGTCATCGCAAGCTTTTGGACTTGTTTTTGTTGCTGACTAAGTCCCTGTTGGTATGCCATGTTGACCGTTCCTTTCGTTTGACCGTGCTAAGTTACTCTCTATTTTAGTCAACTTACTTTAATTTGGCTATAGATTATTTTTTCTGTATTAGGACTTGTTTTTTATGCAGATTTCCGGTAAGATTATTTATGTTGTTCAGATGCGCCTGTAGTGTAATGGATATCACGTGAGATTCCGGTTCTTGAGATGGGGGTTCGATTCCCTCCAGGCGCATAAATAATTTCGAGTTCGGCGCCTTGTTGATGCAAGGCGTTTTTTAATTATCGCGATAAAATTTGAAGCTCCCACTTGATGATTTAATACCAAAAAAGTCACCCGACTGTGCATTTTTGCATAAGTCGGGTGATTTTGTTTTATCCAGGAAAGGTGCCGCCGTTGACATGAATAGTTTGACCAGTGATGAAACTACTGTCCACTGCAGCTAGGAATACGTAGCTTGGTGCCAATTCATAAGCTTTGCCACCGCGTCCCATTGGGGTTTTACCCCAATTTTCTAATTTATCTGGCGGAAAAGTTGCGGGAATTAATGGTGTCCAAATCGGTCCCGGTGCAACTGCATTAACTCGGATATCACGTTTTAATAGTTCTTCGTTTTGCGCTAAGGCACGGGTCCAAGAAACAATTGCACCTTTGGTCGATGAATAATCTAACAAAAGTGGATTTCCTTTGAAGGCCGTCACTGAGGTCGTATTGATGATTGCGCTATGATCCGCTAAATATGGTAGCGCTGCTTTGGTCAGATAAAACTGACCAAAAATATTCGTTCGAAAAGTACGCTCAAACTGACTATCAGTTAGTGCACCCACTTTTTCTTGGACATGCTGTTCCCCTGCATTATTGACCAAGATATCAATGTGTTGAAAAGTTTGCATCGTTTGATCCACCACTTGCTGGGCAAAAGTTGGTTCGCCAATATCGCCTTGGCAAACTAACACACGCCGCCCTAATGCAGTGATCTTATCCTTGATTGCTTGAGCATCGTCAGTTGATTCATAATACACGATCACGATATCTGCCCCTTCGCGCGCATACAATAATGCCACTGCGGCACCAATACCGCTATCACCACCAGTAACAATGGCAACTTTGTCTTTAAGTTTATCCGCTGGTCGATAAGTGGGATGGTCGATCTCAGGTGTTGGCGTCACATTTTTACTACTGTCATTGATCAAGTAATTTTCTTTGGGCTGCCGTTCTGTCATCTGTGAACCACCTCTTTATTAGGATTAAGTTCAAAATAACAAGTCCGGCGTAGCAAAACAATAAATACGCATGCGCTTATTTTCAGCGGAATTCCTGCTCAACGCGCCGATTAGGAATAAACCACAGAATCGAAACCACAATGCTAGCTACCAGGCCAGCTGGCGGCCAAACCAAGGTCAATAAGCAGCCGATGAAATAAATCAACAGCGATAACCAGCGTTTATGATCATGTTGTGAAATGACTGCCACCCGTGAATTTTGTCCATTGGCATGAATTAAGCAGCAATCAAGTAAATTATAGGTCAATCCGCACATAAACGAGACAATTGCATAGCTCAATTCGGGCAACATCGCAGTCAAATTTTCGCCGACCCAGGCAGTCGCAAATGGCAACAAACTAAGCCAAAATAATAAGGCGGTGTTAGCCCACAATACAATGCCATCAATCCTTTTGACGGTTTGATAGAGATGATGATGGTTATTCCAGTAGATAGCGATCGCGACAAAACTAACCACATACGCTAAAAAAGGTTCGATCAACTGATGTAACGCTGACCACGATACACCTTCTGGTGGCCGTAGATCTAACACTAAAATGGTGATCAAAATGGCGATTACGCCATCAGTAAAAGCTTCCACACGACTTTTAGACATTTAACCTCAACTCCTTGAATTTAATACTTACGATATTTTTTCAAACATAGAATAGCATGTTCACCATAAATGAGCTCAGGAGTTGTTTCGCTTACTTGTGCTATACTTTTAGTCAGTGATTAATTAGAAAGTAGTGTGATCAAAATGCAGGCACTGTATGTAAATTCAGCTACTGCCCATGAACTCAATGCGCTAACACTCGGGGAACAGCCTCAACCACAGCCCGCTGCAGATGAAGTTCTTGTCCGCGTCCACGCCGTTGGTTTAAATCCAGTGGACTACAAATTAGTGGAAGAAGGTAATACAAATTGGCAATTCCCGCATATTTTTGGCTTGGATGTTGCTGGTGAAGTCGTCACAACTGGTGCTGCCGTCACTGGCTTTAAAGCTGGCGAACGTGTTTTTTATCACGGTGACCTGACTAAAAATGGCGGCTTTGCCGAATACGCGGTGGTCAAAAGTTATGCCGTCGCCAAAATGCCCACCGGATTAAGTTATGAGCAAGCCGCCGCCCTACTTTGTGGCGCCATGACTGCCTATGCCGCTGTCTACCGTAAAGCTAATCTGACCAATCGGCATTCCGTTTTGATCCACGCCGGTGCTGGTGGTGTCGGCGGAATTGCCATTCAATTGGCCAAACAAATTGGTTTGACCGTTTATACCACGGTTTCGGCGCGTAAACGCGCTTTTGTACAAAGCTTACAGCCAGACCATATTATCGATTATCAAACCACTGATGTGACCGCAACGATCAAAGAATTGACTCAGGGACTCGGCGTTGATCTGATCATCAACACGATTGGTTCTACCGAGGCGACTGCTGATCTACAGCGGTTGGCTTACAATGGCGCGCTAGTCACGATCGTCGGTGAACCTGATCTAAGTCATTATGATCTCGGTCGTTATGGTCAAAGTGTCCTTAGTGTTAACTTAGGTGGTGCTCATCAAAGTCATAATCCACAGCAACAAGCGGATTTAGCAACAATGGCAACTGCTTTAGGTGAACTCGTTGTGACTAAAAAACTTGATCCAATGATCGATCATGTCTTGTCCTTCGAACAGATTCCCCAAGGCCTACAGGCGCTCAAACAACATTTAATCAGTGGCAAGCTTGTGGCAAGAATCGATTAATTTTTCAAATATTTAGCAACTAAATATTTGACCTTTTTTGACCAATAGTCTAAACTAGCATTACACTTAATTGAGTGCTAAAATTAATTTAAACTTGAAACTTTAGGAGGTCACACTATGTTAGTTCCTACAGTCATTGAACAATCTTCACGAGGCGAACGTGCTTATGATATTTATTCACGTCTGTTAAAAGACCGTATCATCATGTTATCTGGTGAAGTTAACGACCAAATGGCCAACTCGATCATCGCCCAACTACTATTCTTGGACGCCCAAGATTCTGAAAAAGATATTTCAATCTACATCAACTCTCCTGGTGGCTCAGTTTCAGCCGGCTTAGCAATCTACGATACAATGAATTTCGTTAAATCCGATATTCAAACGATTGCTATGGGGATGGCTGCTTCAATGGCCAGCGTTTTACTTACAGCTGGTACTAAAGGCAAGCGTTTTGCTTTACCTAACTCAACTGTCTTGATCCATCAACCTTTAGGTGGTGCTCAAGGTCAGCAAACTGAAATTGAGATCGCTGCACGCGAAATCTTGAAGACCCGTAATCGTTTAAATAAAATTTTGGCTGAATCCTCTGGTCAAGATCTTGAAACGATCCAAAAAGATACCGACCGTGACCATTACTTAACTGCGCAAGAAGCTAAGGATTATGGTTTGATCGACGATATCATGGTTAATCAAAAATAGTTTATTTCTGTACCCTACCGGCAATTGTTGGTAGGGTATTTTTAGTAGTAGACATTCAAAAATGGAGGTACTGATTATGGATACATCTGCGATCGATTTAACTAAGATCAGTCAGCGCGGGTTAGTTGTCGGCGATATTAATGCGCCGATCACTGTGATTGAATTTATCAATCTGCGCTGCCCCTATAGCAAAACCTGGTTTAAAAAGGCCGCCCCCATTTTAGAACCTGCAGTGGCCAGCGGCCGAATCAAACGAGTTTTCAAACTTTTCGACAAACCTAAAGTGACCCTAAGAAAAGGTAATCTAGCCCAACATCACTTACCCTATGACCAACCGGAACAAGCCTACGCCGCAATTAAAATTTTATTTGCACAACAAACCGAGTGGGGCGAACAATTAAACGACACCCAAATTGAAGCTTACATTAAACAACATTTTGGTTTTAAATTGCAGCCAAACCAAGCAATGATCGATTTAGTTTTAAATGAAGCCGCAGCCGCTAACATTCAATTTGTCCCAACTGTGATTATTGGAGAAGCGATTTTTGACGAACACATTACAACTGAAGAATTAGCCAAATTGATCTAATCAAAAAGCCGACCAAACTAATAAAATAGTTTGATCGGCTTTTTCAGCTTACGAAGTGACTTTACCCGCCCGTAAGTTATCGGCAATTTGCATTAATTTACGTAAGCGGTGGTTGATTCCTGACTTAGAGATTGCGCCACTAGGAACCCGCTCACCTAATTCTTTTAACGTAATATCAGGATTAGCTAAACGTAAAATAGCAATTTCTTGCAACTTTTGCGGCAGGCTATCTAAGCCCGCGACCTGTTCAATAAACTTAATATTCTCCACTTGATGCGTCGCCGCATCGATCGTTTTATTCAAATTGGCAGTTTCACAGTTAACTAAGCGATTCACCGAATTACGCATATCACGAACGATTCGGATATCTTCAAATTTCAGCATCGCACTAGTCGCACCGATCAGCTGTAGGAAATCAGCGATCTTCTCGCCTTCCTTTAAGTAAACGATATAGCCGCCACGACGTTCGGTCACCCGAGCATTCATTCCAAACTGGTTGATCATCGCGGCAATCTGTAGATTATGTTCCTCATATAATGAATAGATCTCCAAATGATAGCGACTCGTTTCAGGATTATTAACGGAACCACCAGCTAGAAAGGCCCCACGTAAATATGAACGCATTTTCTGGTCGGACTCCTTAACTTCTGTAGAAGGTAAGGTTGATAACGTCGATGCACCAGTTAAAATATGCAGATCATTGAGCACTAATGTACTGCCATGTTTTAAGCGGACAATGTAAAGATTATTCTTTTTTAATTTCATTTTACGCCGAACCAATAACTCAGCTTCAATTGAATAATTATCACGCAACAAGGCGTAAATGCGGCGAGCAATTGCTGGATTTTCTGTTTGCACGTTTAAAACAAATTGATGATTGGCAATACTTAATGAACCATTCATCCGAATTAAAGCTTCTAATTCAGCGCGTGCGTGTTCACGGTGGACCTCCAGCGTGGTGAGTTCTTTCTTAACTTCACTAGCATATGACCCCAAATCCGCCACCTACTTTCTAATTAATCGTGTGGTTGAAAGGCTAAATGCAATAATTCTTGTGCCACTTTATCGCCATCATGAAAGACACCACGATCGTGGAGCGACAAGAAATTATCTGAGATCACGCGACAACCAAGTTCGCGCAAGCCCTTAAAATCGTGTTCAACTTGAACTAAGTACTCATCATATTTTTGATGATCCATATAGTTAGGTGGAACTGGTTCAGTATTGACCAATACCGTATTAACGAATTGACTACCTAAATGTTTAGCCAAAACACGAACGTGATCAGCATCAGTAAAATGCTCCGTCTCACCTTTTTGCGTCATGATATTGCAGACATAAGTTACATCAGCCTTGGTTTGGCGCACTGCCTCCCCGACGTTACTGATCATTAAGTTGGGTAGAATGCTGGTGAACAAACTCCCCGGCCCTAACACCACTGTGTCGGCGTCCATAATCGCCGCAATGACTTCATCTACTGCTTGCGGCGCAGCATGAGTCGGATCTGCTGGGGTGACCCACACACGATCAATACTTTTACCGGCAGCTGTAATTTCTGCTTCTCCAGCAAGTTCAGTACCATCACTAAAATGCGCGTTTAATACCAATGGATCATCACTGGCCGGATAAACATGGCCATCGATCTCCATCATGTTTGACAACTCTTGGACCGCACCAAAAATACCTGAGCGCATTTCGGATAACGCCGCAATGATCAAATTACCGATCGCATGACCGGCTAAAAATGAATCATCACTATTGAAACGATATTGAAAAATATCCAAATAAAGTTGCGGTAAATTAGATAATGCCACCAAGACATTACGGATATCACCAGGTGGAACCACGTTAACGTAATTCCGAATGGCGCCTGACGAACCACCGTCATCAGCCACAGTCACCACAGCCGTAATATCAGTATTCTGCTTATGCAAACTTTTTAAAATAACCGGTAAGCCAGTGCCACCGCCGATGACAACCATCTTCGGCCGTCGATAATTTCTGGGCGATCTTGTCATGAGCGATTCACAGTCTCCTTCCGCTTATTCATATCGCGATGGGTCGTGTCAACCGGATAGTGTTGCCCCAGATCCTTACCTAATCGTTCCGCCAACGCAACTGAACGATGTTGCCCACCAGTACAGCCGATTGCGATCGTTAAACTCGTTTTACCTTCTTTTTCATAGCCAGGCATGATGAAATGTAGCATACTGCTAAACCGTTCATAGAAGTCTTCCGTAGCCGGTTGTTGCATAACGTAATCATAAACAGCCTGATTCAAGCCAGTTAACTTTTTAAATTCAGGCACATAATATGGATTAGGCAAGAAACGAACATCCATCACAATATCCGCATCGATCGGTACACCATATTTAAAGCCAAACGACATCACTTCAATATGGAACGTCGTGGTTTCTGCGGATTTAAAGTTATTAAAAATCTCCTCACGCAGTTGCCGTGGCGTCAATTCAGTCGTATCAATGATCAATTGTGACCGATTTTTGATCTCAGCCAACAAATTCCGTTCCTTGACGATACCATCTAATAAACGGCCTTCCATTGCTAATGGATGAGCGCGCCGTGTTTCTTTGTAACGCGAAACCAACTCTTCATTAGAAGCATCTAAAAAGAGGATCTTGGTTGTAACAAAATTAGTGTTATCCAAATTAGCCAGCATTTCATCTATTTCATCGTAAAACGCACGTGAACGTAAATCGATAACTAGTGCGATTTTGGTAACTTTACCTGATTCTTTGACTAATTCCCAAAACTTCGGTAACAAGCTAGGTGGCATGTTATCAACACAGAAATAGCCGAGATCTTCGAAGCTTTGCATGGCAACTGTTTTACCAGCGCCACTCATGCCAGTGATCACAACTAAATTTAAAGTATCTACCATTTTCAAATTCCTTTCTAGAGCTGTGCTGAACCATGCTTTTCCGCATGATTACACGATTAAGGTTAAGTTTACTCGTATTTTTTTGCGAATAAACGGCTATTATTCCGGGTACTGATTATTTTACGGCACAATATAGTCGCAAAAAATCTGGTGCTATTTTACATTTAGCTAACGCCGCCATTATGGCAACGCCCCCTAGTGTCTCACTTTCGTATCTAAATTAGTGTAACATACCGGGTGTATCATTACTAGTTTTATACCGATTAAAAAAGCTGTGCCCAGTAGCACAGCTTTTATTCCCCATCATTAAGTCTCTTGTAGCGGTCGTTCAGGCACTAACGCCTGCGGTAACCAAAACATTAAATCGATCAGCCCTAATAGCGCCGTCACACCCAATAATAGACGTAAACCCAGTGCACCCACGCTAAATACTACCGGTACGCCGGCAACAATAAATAGCAACAAGTTGATTGCCAACCACCCCGTCAATAAATAATATCCGTAATCAATTTTGATCAACTTACCTAGCATTGGCAAAATGTATAATCCAGTAAACACACATAATGCAAGCCACATTCCAGTTCCATTGAACATCGATGCTTCTGGTACAACCGGGTTCGCGGCCATTAACATAATCACTAAACAACCACAGAGCCAAGAACCAGCGCTTAATAGCCTTGCTTGATACTTCATACCTGAACGCCTCCCAACGTTTTAGCAGCAGCTCAAACCAGCAATTACCTATTTATTTATCTATTTTTATTATAACTTAATTAGATTAAAAAGCGCTTAAATTACACTTTTTTTGCGGCGCAAAAAAAAACGCCACTTAAGCGTGACGTTTAATTAAAGCTTATTGCAAAGCAGCTTTCGCGGCTGCAATTTGTTTTTTGATTTGATCAAAACCAGTACCACCCAGCGAATTACGCCGCGCGACGGCTGTCCGTGGATCTAGTGCTTGATAAACATCCACCGCGATCAATGGTGACAATGCCTGATAATCGGCTAATGAAACATCCTTCAAGTATTTATGTTCTTGAATACATTTCAAAACTAACTCACCGACTAGCTCATGTGCCTGCCGGAATGGTAACCCTTTGCTAGCCAAATAATCGGCTAACTCAGTCGCGTTGGAAAAATCGTGACTAGTAGCGTGCGCCAAATTGTCAGTTTTTACTGTCAAAGTATCCAGCATCCCCCGGAAAACAGTCAACGATTGTTCAACCGTATCGACCGCGTCGAACATGCCTTCTTTGTCTTCTTGGAAATCCTTGTTATACGCCAACGGTAAACCTTTCATCACGGTCAACAGGCCCATCAGATCACCATAAACACGGCCGGTTTTACCCCGGATCAACTCAGCCATATCTGGATTCTTCTTTTGCGGCATGATCGAACTACCAGTAGAATACGTGTCAGATAACTCCAAATACTGAAATTCTTGGGTATCCCACAGAATGATCTCTTCACAGAAACGAGAAAGGTGCATCATCAATTGCGCACAGTTACTGAGAAACTCCAGAATAAAGTCACGGTCGCTGACCGCATCCAAACTATTCTGGTAGACATCCGTAAAACCTAATTGCTCAGCGCTGTACTCACGATCAATTGGAAATGTTGTCCCGGCTAAAGCTGCCGCCCCTAGTGGCGAACGATCGGTGTGCTTTAAGTTAAATTCAAAGCGATTGTAGTCACGTTGCAACATTTCATAATAGGCCATTAAATAATGGGCATAAGAGATCGGTTGGGCATGCTGCATGTGGGTATAGCCCGGCATCAATGTTTCCACGTGCTGATCTGCCTTATTCACGACGACCTTCTGCAATTCAACGACTAATTGCAGAATCGTGTGCAAATGATTTTTTAAATATAAATGCATATCAGTTGCAACTTGATCGTTCCGACTCCGTGCGGTATGCAATTTACCGGCTACAGGCCCAATCTCCGCAGTCAACAGACTTTCAAGATTTAAATGAATGTCTTCATTTTCAATCGTAAAATGCAATTCACCGGCGGCTAATTTTTCCTGCAAAGTGTGCAAGCCAGCCGTGATTTGATCAGCTTCGTCGCCCTTTAAAATGCCGGTGTGTTTCAACATCGCAACGTGTGCTAATGAGCCGTGCAGATCCTCAGCCGCCATTTTTTGATCAAAATGGATCGATGCACCAAAGCTTTGGACGTATTCACTTGGTTCTGCGGTGAAACGACCGCCCCATAATTGATGATTTTCTGCCATAAACTACTCCTTTGCCTGTTCGCCGTTAACTTTGTCCTGCACTTGTGTATAAACTTGTGTTGGTAGACCCCAAAGTTTGATGAAACCAACTGCGGAAACATGATCGAATGTATCTGACGAAGTGTAAGTTGCCAAATCTTTGTCGTACAACGAATATGGTGACTTCCGACCTTCAACAGTTGCGTTGCCTTTAAATAATTTAACCCGGATCGTACCAGTCACAACCTGTTGTGACGTCTTCAAGAACGCCAATAAAGAACTAAATAGTGGTGAGAACCACAAGCCATTATAAATGGTGTTCGTCAATTGTAATTCAATCGTTGGCTTGAAATGTGCTAAATCACGTTCAAAGGTCAAATCTTCCAAAGCTTTATGCGCCTTGATCAGAACTTCGGCAGCTGGTGCTTCGTAAACTTCCCGTGATTTGATACCGACCAAACGGTTTTCAATATGATCGATCCGACCGATACCATGTTTGCCGGCAATTTTATCTAATTTAGCGATCAAATCAACCAAACCTAATTTTTCACCGTTCAAGGCAACCGGCACACCTTGTTTAAATTCGATCTCAACTTTATCCGCTTCATCAGGTGTATCTTCAATTGCGTTAGTCAAATCATAAGCATCAGCTGGTGGTGTGACCCAAGGATCTTCCAAAACGCCGGCTTCGTTAGCCCGACCCCAAAGATTTTGATCGATTGAGTAAGGACTGCCTAGTTTAATTGGTACTGGAATATCATGGTCTTTGGCGTAATTAATTTCTTCTTCCCGTGACCATTTCCAATCACGGACAGGTGCTTCGATCTTCATTTCTGGTGCTAAAGCCCGAATCGCAACTTCAAACCGTACTTGATCGTTCCCCTTACCAGTACAACCATGGGCGATAGCCGTCGCGCCTTCTTTTTTGGCCACTTCAACTAATTTCTTAGCGATCAATGGCCGCGACAAAGCAGAAACCAATGGGTATTCACCTTCGTACAAGGTGTGGCCTTGTAAAGCAACGGTGACGTAATCTTGGGCAAACTCTTCACGACAATCTAACGTGTAAGAAGCAACTGCACCGATCTTCAAGGCTTTTTCCTTGATGAAGTCCATGTCCTTGCCAACTTCGCCCACGTTAATACAAGTTGCGACCACGTCGTACCCTTTTTCGATCAACCAAGGAATTGCAACAGAAGTATCCAAGCCACCAGAATACGCTAAAATAATTTTTTCATTTGCCATTTAAAGCCACTCCTTACACATTTAAATTATCATTAAACTTAATTAATTTTCTTTAATCATTTGAATGGATTCATCATAGCGCACCTTTTAAAAAAATGCAACATTTTTTGATATTTATTCAAAAATAACTTAAATATTCGCTTTTAAGTGTATATTAAGCCTTTTTTCTGCAATAAAAAAGTGAGCTAAATTTTCAGCTCACTCTCATTTCTATTCTGGTTCCTTAAAGCGTGCCCGCTTACTATCACGTTCTAAAACTGGCTTAAGGTACTTACCCGTATAACTGTTTGGCGTCGCTGCAATTTTCTCTGGTGTCCCAGTTGCTAAAACTTCGCCACCACCAGCGCCACCTTCAGGACCAAGATCGATCAAGTAATCAGCCGTTTTGATCACGTCTAAATTATGTTCAATGATCAAAACAGTATTGCCGGCATCAACTAAACGATGTAGCACAGTCAATAACCGATTAATATCGTCAGTATGCAACCCAGTTGTTGGTTCATCCAAAATGTAGAACGTCTTCCCAGTCTGCCGCCGATGTAATTCTGAGGCTAATTTCATCCGTTGTGCTTCACCACCGGACAAAGTCGTAGCCGACTGACCAAGAGTCACATAGCCTAGGCCGACATCAACGATTGTTTGTAACTTACGGCGGATCTTAGGAATTGGTTCAAATAACTTCAACGCCTGCATCACCGTCATATTCAGGACATCGGAAATATTGTAACCTTTATACAAAACTTCCAACGTTTCTGAATTATAACGCGTGCCATGACAAACTTCACAAGGCACATAAACATCCGGTAAGAAATTCATTTCAATTTTAATAATGCCGTCACCTTTGCAGGCTTCACAACGACCGCCTTTAACATTAAAACTGAATCGATTCTTTTTATAGCCGTGAATCTTCGCTTCGTTGGTCTGGGCAAACAAATCACGAATATCGTCAAAAACACTAGTATAAGTGGCTGGATTACTCCGTGGCGTCCGCCCAATTGGACTCTGATCAATGTCGACGATCTTATCGATATTTTTGACCCCAGCAACCGACTTATATTTACCTGGCTTCTGCTTATTGCGATTCAGCTTTTGCGCCAAAACACGTTTCAAGATACTGTTGACCAGCGTCGACTTACCAGAGCCCGACACCCCAGTTACCACAATAAATTTACCCAAAGGAAAATCAACGGTAATATTCTTCAAGTTGTGCTCGCTAGCGCCTGTAATGCGAATTTTCTTACCATTGCCTTTACGCCGCTTCTCTGGTAACGGAATATATTTTTCGCCCGATAAATATTGGCCAGTCAATGAATGCTCGTTAGCCTCCACCTCAGCTGGTGTCCCCGCTGCCATTACGCGGCCACCATTTTCACCAGCACCAGGACCAATATCAATCAAATAATCAGCTGCGCGCATCGTGTCCTCATCATGCTCGACCACGATCAAGGTGTTGCCGAGATCACGCATTGACTTCAATGACGTGATCAAACGATCGTTGTCGCGTTGATGCAAGCCAATCGATGGTTCATCCAAAATATACAACACACCAGATAAGTTAGAGCCGATTTGAGTTGCCAAGCGGATCCGTTGTGCTTCACCACCAGATAAGGTACCGGCTGAGCGACTTAAATTCAAATAATCCAAGCCAACATTTTTCAGGAAAGTTAACCGATCGGTGACTTCCTTTAAAATTGGTTTAGCGATCGTATTTTCTTTTTCAGTTAACTTTAGCTGCTTAAAAAACGCCAACGAGTCGTTGATCGCATAATCTGAGACTTCGGCGATATGTTCACCATTGACCTTAACTGCTAAAGCTTGCGGATTCAACCGATAGCCATGACAAACGGGACAAGTTAATTCAGTCATGTATTGGCGCATTTGCGTCCGGGTGAAATCACTATTGGTTTCACGATAACGCCGCGCAACGTTGTTAATAACCCCTTCAAAAGTAGCATCAACATCACGAATACCGCCAAAATCATTTTCATAGTGAAAATGGAAGGTTTGGTCGCCGGCGCCATAAAGAATCGTCTGCCGTTGTTCAGCTGATAGTTTTTCAAACGGTGTATCCATATCAATATCAAAAGCCGTTGCTGCCTGCTCCAGCAATTGTGGATAATACTGAGATGAGATTGGATTCCATGGTGCTAAAGCGCCATCACGCAGCGTCATACTGGGATCAGGGATCACCAAATCAGTATCAACTTCTAATTTCATTCCCAAGCCATCACATTCTGGACAAGCCCCAAATGGTGCGTTAAATGAAAATAGACGTGGTTCTAACTCGCCAATCGTGAAGCCACAGTAAGGACAGGCATAATGTTCTGAGAATAGAATTGGTTCGCCGCCAATAATATCTGCTGTCGCATAACCATCGGACAGTCTTAACGCTGATTCGAACGAGTCAAATAAACGTGAACGCGCACTGTCTTTGACAATGATCCGATCGATCACGATATCGATGTCGTGTTTTTTATTCTTATCTAATTCAATTTCGTCGCTGATATCCTGAACGTCGCCATCAATACGAACGCGGACATAACCTTCTTTTTGAATTCGTTGCAACACCTTTTTGTGTTGACCCTTCTTAGCACGAATGATTGGCGACATAACTTGTAGCCGGGTTCCTTCAGGTAAGGCTAAAACCCGGTTGACCATTTGTTCAACCGTTTGGCTGCTGATCTCAGTTCCATCGTTGGGACAGATCGGGTGCCCGACCCGCGCCCATAACAAACGCAGATAATCATTGATTTCAGTAACTGTCCCCACCGTCGAACGTGGATTCTTCGAAGTTGTTTTCTGGTCGATCGAGATCGCCGGACTTAACCCATCGATGGAATCCACATCCGGCTTGTCCATTTGGCCTAAAAATTGACGTGCATAGGCCGATAAGCTTTCGACATAACGTCGTTGCCCTTCAGCGTATAATGTATCAAACGCCAATGAACTTTTACCTGACCCAGACAGCCCAGTGACCACCACTAATTTATCGCGCGGAATCGTCACATCAATATCTTTTAAATTATGGGCCCGCGCCCCATGAATCACGATTTTATCGTTTGCCAAAAAAGTTCCTCCTACTCAGAGTGATTAAATAAGCTACTTTTTTAATCACGTTTCCACTATTCAGTTTCCAAAAAACGTAGTGCGACTTATTCGATTTCCGCTTTTAATTCTAAAATCGTATCGCGTAATGTCGCTGCCTGCTCAAACTCGAGACTCTTAGCTGCAGTCCGCATCTGCTCTTCTAAACGTCCGATCATTGCCTTCTGCTCTTTCTTGGTCATATCCGCAAAGTCGGTTTCAGCAATTGCTTCACTATTATGCTCATCGACAGGAACTGATTTCACCGGTGAAATTAAATCACGGATCTCTTTCTTGATTGTCCGCGGTGTAATGTGATGCTTCTCGTTATAAGCTTCCTGTATTGACCGCCGCCGCGCAGTTTCATCGATGGCACCTTGCATTGAATCCGTGACGTTATCAGCATACATAATTACCGTACCATCAACATTCCGTGATGCCCGGCCAATCGTCTGAATCAATGAACGTTCACTACGCAAGAAGCCTTCCTTATCCGCATCTAAAATGGCGATCAAGGAAACTTCCGGCACATCGATCCCTTCACGCAACAAATTAATGCCGACTAACACGTCGAATTTACCTAAGCGCAAATCGCGAATAATCTGTGTCCGTTCCAAAGTTTTAATGTCACTGTGCAAATAACGAACCTTAATGCCTAACTCTTTCAAGTAATCAGTCAGATCTTCCGCCATTTTCTTAGTTAAAGTAGTGATAAACGTCCGCTCGTGACGCTCGATCCGCAAATTGATCTCGCCAACTAAATCATCGATCTGGCCCATAATTGGCCGCACTTCGATCTTAGGATCCAACAAACCAGTTGGCCGAATAATTTGCTCCGCAACCTGATCTGTTTGTTCATATTCATATGGCCCTGGTGTTGCCGAAACATAAACGATTTGATTAACATGTTGCTCAAATTCTTGTAAAGTCAATGGCCGATTATCCAATGCACTAGGTAACCGGAAACCATAATCGACTAACATCTGTTTTCGTGCCCGATCACCATTGTACATACCACGAACTTGCGGCATAGTCACATGTGATTCATCAACCATGATCAAAAAGTCCTTCGGGAAAAAGTCGATCAAGGTGTACGGCGGTTCACCCGGCTTACGACCGTCCATGTGCCGCGAATAATTTTCGATTCCTGAAGTATAACCCATCTCACGCATCATTTCGATGTCGTAATTAGTTCGTTGCTCTAAGCGTTGTGCCTCCAGTAGCTTATGTTGATCTTTCAATTCCGCTAACCGCGTTTTTAGTTCTGCCGCAATACCGTCAATAGCATGATCCATTTGATCCTCATTAGTCATAAAATGTGTTGCCGGAAAAATTGCGACATGATCACGGTCGCCCAACACTTCACCCGTCAAAGCATCAACTTCACGAATTCGATCGATCTCATCACCAAAGAATTCAACCCGCAGCGCACGCTCATCCCGTGAAGCTGGGAAAATTTCGATCACATCACCACGCACCCGGAAACGACCACGCTGAAAATCAATATCATTACGTTCAAATTGAATACTAACTAACTGACGCAATAGTTCATTGCGTTCCAATTCTTGACCAACACGAATCGATAAGACATGATCTGCATATTCTTTGGGATCACCTAAACCAAAAATACTCGATACTGAAGCTACCACGATCACATCATCACGTTCTAATAGCGAACTAGTTGCCGAATGCCGTAGCTTATCGATCTCATCGTTGATACTAGAATCCTTTTCGATATAAGTATCACTGGATGGTACATAAGCTTCTGGTTGATAATAATCATAATAACTAACAAAGTATTCCACCGCATTGTGTGGGAAAAATTGTTTAAATTCACCATAAAGCTGACCCGCCAACGTTTTGTTATGGGCCAAAATCAAGGTTGGCTTATTTACATTTTTAATTACTTCACTCATAGTAAAAGTTTTACCAGTACCAGTCGCCCCAAGTAAAATCTGGGCTTTTGTCCCAGCTTCAATGCCCTTGGTCAGTTGTGCGATCGCAGTTGGCTGATCACCAGCTGGCTGATAAGGCGAAACCAAATCAAAATCACGATGTGCTTCACGTTGAATCAAAAGTTAGCCCCCTCTATCTCACTTAAATAGGTTAGTTTTCTAGCCAAAACCGCCTAGTTGAAACACGGCTCTATCTTACTTAAATTAGGTTAGTTTCTTAACAAAAAAACGCCAAACTGAAACATAATCGTATATACTAGGCACCCAATATGTGCCAAACGAAAAAGGCTGGAAGCAGCTCCCAACCCGGTTAATTTACTGGTTCAATTTTAGCATAGCGAACATATTTTCGCCACTAGTTAAGCTGATTATTTCTCAGCCGTGATCTGTTGCGTAATACGGCGCAATTCCTCTTGATTAGTGAAGTTCTCCGCCAACAGATCTGGTAAAATTTCCTTAAAGAAATACTGAACGCTGACCATATCAGCAAAGGCGACGATCGTACGCAGACTTTCACGATAAATTTCAGTATAAACTGATTCTGGATTACCTTTTTGAATTTCACCGAAAGATTCATATAATAAATCGACTTTATCCGCAACTGATAAAATGCGACCTTCCAGCGTATCATCCTTGCCTTCACTCAACCGACGCCGGTATGCTGCTTGAAATTCTGCTGGTAATTCATTTTGAATAAAAGTTTCAGTTAAATTAGCATCAACATCTGCTAACATTTGCCGTAGGGTGGGCGTTGCGTATTTTACTGGCGTTTTGATATCACCAATAAAGCGCTCAGTATAGTCGTGATTCAGCGCTTTTTCATACAGCGCCCGCCAATTAACAGTTTGACCTGCATTTTCCTCAATGTCGCCGAGTATCTGGGCAATTTGTGTTACCTTAAACGAATGTGCCGCCACCGAGTGTTCTTCGTACTTAAAATAACCCGGTGCCCGATGAATCGTCTCTAAATTACTTAAGCTCTGTAAATACTGATGCATTCCCATTCTGCTCACGCTCCCGTTTAGATTAAATTGTTACCATTCTAACGACTTTTATCCGACCTGACAAGTATTTGGCTTTGACTGGTAACCTATTAATATGAATTGATCTAGCGCATAAATATATCCAAAAAAGAGCCTGACCACAAAGGGTCAAGCTCTCACTACTTTACTCAGCAGCAAATTCATTTAAAGCATTTTCGAATGCATCTAATTTAGTTGCTACATCTGCTTCACTAGTTCCAATCGTACCAACGTAGAACTTAATTTTTGGTTCAGTTCCTGAAGGCCGAATAGCGATCCAAGTTTCATCTGCTAACAAGTACTTCAATACATTAGATGTTGGCAACGCCATTTTTTCTTGATGACCATCAGCATAAGTCTTCGTCTGTTGAGCAAAGTCTTCCACTGCACTGATTTTAACGCCATTAAATTCTGCTGGTTGTTCTTCGCGGAACTTCGTCATTAATTTAGCCATCTTATCGGCACCACTAATACCATCAAAGGTTTGAGAAACTGTCTTTTCAGCATAATAACCATACTTCTTGAATAAGTCTTGCAAGCCATCATACAATGTCTTACCTTGTTTTTGGTAATAAGCCGCAATTTCAGCCAACAAAAGTAAGCCTTGAATTGCATCCTTATCACGTACGAATGGTCGAATCAATGAACCATAACTTTCTTCAAAGCCAAACATGTAAGTATGACTGTGATCTTGCTCGTATTGCTTGATCTTTTCACCAATAAACTTGAAGCCAGTTAGAACGTCTAGCATTTCAACATTATAATTATGCGCAATTTGCGTTGCTAATTCCGTTGAAACGATCGACTTGATTGCCACCGCATTAGCCGGTAAAGTGCCGGCATTTTGGTTAGCACGTAAAATGTAATCCAACATCAATGCTGCAATCTGATTACCGTTTAATAAACGATACTCGCCATCTGGTTGGCGCACCGCGGTACCTAAACGATCAGCGTCAGGATCAGTGGCTACCAAAATATCCGCATTTTCCCGCTTACCCAATTCGATTGCCATATCAAAGGCCTGTGGAAATTCTGGATTAGGGAACGGTACCGTTGGAAATTCTGGATCAGCGATCGCCTGTTTAGCGACTAACTTAAATTGCGTAAAGCCAGCGTTCCGCAAGGCTTGTGCACCTAACATTTTCCCAGTACCATGCAATGGTGAGTAAACTAATTTTAATTTGGGTCCGATTTCATCAACTAAATCCTGATTGATCGTAACTTTTTTGATGTTAGCTAAATAAGCTTCATCAACATCTTCCCCGATCATCGTCATTAATTTTGCTGTCCGCAAATCGTGCTCATCAACGACCGCAATGCCAAATAAATCGGCAGCTTTACGCACATAACTGGTAATCAAATCGGCTTCCTTAGGTGGCATTTGGCCGCCATCAGGACCGTAAATTTTATAACCGTTATATTGTTTAGGATTGTGACTTGCTGTGATCATGATACCCGCATAAGTTTCCAAGTGCCGGACCGCAAAGGATAATTCTGGGGTTGGCCGTAAACCATCGAAGACAAAGCTTGGGATCTTATGTGCACCTAAAACCCGTGCTGCTTCGTGGGCAAATAATTCGGAATTATACCGTGAATCAAAACTGATTGCGACACCACGTTGTTTAGTTGCCGCGTCCAACGTATCCATAAATAGGGCTAAGCCTTCAGTTGCTTGGCGAATCGTATAAATGTTCATCCGATTGATACCAGGCCCCATCACACCACGCATTCCTGCCGTGCCAAATTCCATTGGTGCGTAAAATGCATCCTCTAATTGTTCTTGATCAGTGGTTCCTGTTAATTCTTTTTTCAAATCAGCATCTAACTCAGGATAAGCTACCCAAGTTTGATATGTATCTTGCCATGCCAATCGCTTCATCTCCTCACAGTTATTCATCAATAGTATACTACAAACGACAGCGCTTCACTAAACTAACTTAAGTCGACTTAATCAAATTTTCATATACCAGTTATTGGTCTAGTCCAAAGATTAAGTGGGAATGATTAAGCCAATCTTATTTGAACAATGTTTCCATGAAAACGGCTTAGGTCAAAAAAGTGCAAAAAAGTAGTAGCAGAATTCTCATTCTGCCACTACCTATTTTTATTTTACGGATGCTTCATGTTTCACTTTATCATCTAATTCTTGAATATAGTTAAAGGCTTGTTGTCCAGCAACGCCACCATCACCAACAGCCGTTGTAATCTGACGTAGATCTTTTTGACGTACATCGCCAATGGCAAAAATGCCAGGTACTGCAGTACGCATATGTTCGTCAGTAACAACCCAACCTTTTTCGTCTAAAATGTTTAAATTTTGGAAACCGTCAGTCAAAGCGTCGATTCCAACGTAGATAAAGGCACCACTAGCAGGAAGAACATGTTCTTCACCAGTAACTTTATCTGTGTAACGAACGCCAGTCACCTTTTGTTCGTCGCCAAGGACTTCTTCCGTATTGGCATTCCAAACAAATTCAATCTTGTCGTTGTCAAAAGCACGCTGTTGAATAATCTTTTGCGCGCGTAATTGGTCACGCCGATGAATAATTGTTACCTTAGAAGCTAATTGGGCTAAATATAGGCCTTCTTCAACCGCAGAATCGCCACCGCCAATAACAGCAACTTCACGATTCTTAAAGAATGCACCGTCACATACGGCACAGTACGAAACACCACGGCCACTATATTCTTGTTCGCCAGGTACACCTAATTTACGATGATCCGCACCAGTTGCGATAACCACTGCTTTGGCTTGGTAATCACCATCATCGGTGTGAATCAATTTATATTCACCCTGGTCTTCAACATTAGTCACGTTCCCGTAAACGTATTCTGCGCCAAATTGTGTCGCGCCATCATACATATTCTGCGCTAAATCGGGACCTAAAATTGACTTAAAGCCAGGATAGTTTTCAATTTCAGCGGTGTTATTCATCTGACCACCATAAATACCGCGATCAAGGATGATCACTGAAAGGTTTGACCGTGATGCGTATAAAGCTGCGGTCAAACCACCAGGACCAGCACCGATCACAACAACATCTGCCTGTTTCGTCATTCTCATTCCTCCGTCTCTACTCCACAATTAAGGTAAATAATTAGTAAAAACCACTAATTATTTCTGATGTTTCGGGCGATGTCCATTCAACTAAAGCAAAGTCCGCTAAGTTGAAACATGGCTCTACTCCACAATTAAGGTAAATAATTAGCAAAGACCACTAATTATTCCCAATGTTCCGGACGATGTCCATTCAACTAAAGCAAAGTCCGCTAAGTTGAAGCATGGCTCTACTTCACAATTAAGGTAAATAATTAGTAAAAGCTACTACCTATTGCGTTCATGAACAATGTCCGTTCTTGTGGCAAAACCATGCTGTAGACAACATCGCTCTTACAAATCTATGTTCTCATCATACGCTGAGATTTTCGGAAAGTCTAGCGTTCTGCTTACTTTTAGTTAGAAGTTACCTTGTTCATGGTGCAACTGGGATAATAGATCCGTTGCTTCGTGCTTAAATTCTTGCTGTCCGCTAGCTAAGTAACCTTTGACATATTCTAAACTGCGCTTGAACTCATTCATAAAGGCATAGCAGTTAGCTAAGAAATATTGAATTTCTGGGTGATGCTCACCATAATGCAAATTCAGCTTTTCCAAACGCTGAATCGCTTCATTATAACGATTATCATATTGTAGGCAGATTGCCAATTGGCAGTTAGCAAATACATAATCATCATCGGTATGTGCTAGTGTCTGTGCACGTTCCAAATACGTAATTGCCTTCTTGTAATTGCTTTTCGAAAAAGCAGTCATGCCTAAATTAAAATAAAACTCGCACGATGGTAGAAACGAAATAACTTCACCCATGGCGTTTTGTCTCCCCCTTTAAATGCATTCATCCGTTGAAAGTACATTGATTATAGCATTAAATATCACAACTAACACTTAGAAAATTTCTCATTGATTTCTTAGATAATGCCAAAAAAAGCGTTTCAGTTCGATCGGCGCAACGTGCGCCACCAAACTTAGGCTGTGTTTAAAAAACAGATTTTACCACTCATTTAGTCTAGACATGGTTGAAAAAATACTGTCACTTGTTTTCGACAACACTTTTTGGCAAATAGCAGATTTAATGTTTAATTGTTAAACAGCACTTGCTTCCCGTTGTTGGTTGAACTAAGCCAATTCCATTTTACCTGCGCGTTTCATTAACGTAGCAATCTCAGTACCAATATCTTTTTGCTCATACAAAACATGATAAATTGCAGTTGTGATTGGCATATCAACATGCTTTTGTTGTGCTAACTCGTAAGCAGCTTTAGTAGTTGCCACGCCTTCAACGACCATACCCATATTTTTCAATACGGCAGCCAAAGATTCACCTTGACCTAACTGGTTGCCAGCGCGCCAATTCCGCGAATGGACACTGGTACAAGTGACGATTAAATCACCAACGCCTGATAAACCGATAAACGTCAATGGCTCAGCGCCAAAAGCCACTCCTAAGCGACTGATTTCTGCTAACCCCCGGGTCATCAAAGCTGCCTTCGTGTTATCACCATAACCTAAACCATGTAAAGCACCAGCACCGATCGCAATTACATTTTTTAAGGCTGCGCCCATTTCAACACCGATAACGTCGGTGTTCGTATAAACGCGGAAATAATCATTCATAAAGAGTTGCTGGATCGTTTCGGCCGCAGCTAAATCATTAGAAGCAGCCGTCAACGAGGTAATATCCCCAGCAGCGACATCTTCAGCATGACTGGGACCAGAAAGGACAACAATCGCCTGTCGTGTGGCATCTGGCATTTCTTCCGCTAAAACTTCGGATAGACGCTTATGAGTTTGCTGCTCCAACCCTTTACTAGCATGTACGATAATTGGTCGTTGTTGTAATTCAGTTAAACCGGCAACGACTTTTTTAGCTACTTCGCGGGTTGCATTCGTTGGAACAACAAACAGAACCACATCAGCACCAACCAAAGCAGTTTTTAAATCCGCTGTCGCCGTTAGTTCTGGTTCCAAAACAAAATCAGGTAAATAATGCTGATTGGTGTGTTGCTGCGTGATTTCCGCGGCCTGTGCCGGCTTATGTGTCCAAAGCGTGACTTCATGTCCATTTTTCAACAATAAATTCGCCAAAACAGTGCCCCATGAACCAGCACCTAAAACTGCAATTCTCTTCATTTAAAAAAATCTTCCTTTTCCATCAATTAAGGTATTTGCTTACTTTTTAGTTGCACGTTGTGCTGAAGCTAACTGATTGCCTGCTAAATAATCCGGCAAAAGTGGCTGATAATAGCGACGCCACAACCATAATCCGATTGCAGCAATAACCAAAACAGCTGATAGTAATTGCGAGACCCGAAGACCGCCAAATAGCATAAGGCTGTCAGTACGCATGCCTTCAATAAAGAAGCGGCCAAAGGCGTACCACGCCATATAGGCTAAGAAAACCTCGCCCTGTTTAAACCAATGCTTGCGGTGGCGAATACTTAACAACACAACAACACCCAGTAGATCCCACAAGGATTCATACAAGAAAGTCGGTTGTCGATATGCACCGCCGATGTACATTTGCTGCACGATAAAATCAGGTAAGTGCAGTTGCTGCAAAAAATGTAGCGTCGTTTTCGCACCAAAAGCTTCCTGATTCATGAAGTTACCCCAGCGACCAATTCCTTGACCAAGCAAAACCGTTGGCGCAGCAATATCGAGGACAAGCCAGACTGGTAATTGACGCCGCCGACAAAAAATGAGCACCACAATTGCCGCTGCGATCAAACTACCATAAATTGCCATCCCACCATGCCAAATAGCAATGATCTCACTAGGATGCGCCGCATAATACGGCCATTCAAACACCACATAGTAGAGACGTGCGCCAATCAAGGCAAACGGTAACGCCCACAAAATCATATCGAACAGATCATCAGTGGAAACCTGCCGGCGTTCAGCTTCGCGCATCGCCAAGATTACCGCCAGCACGACCCCAGTCGCAATGATCACACCATACCAATGAACCTCTAGCGGTCCTAGACGTAGTGCAATCGGATTTAACGCCGCAATTAAAGGTGTTGGCATCAAGCTTGGCCACCATCCTTATCCTGATCCTTGTCCTTCTCTGTCGGTGTATTCGGTAAAGCATCATTCGTCGTTTTATGTGCTGCCTCAGCTGCTTCATCTTCTAATGTATTCTCTTGAATTAATTGGTTTAGGTTGGATTCAAACGTTTTAGTCGCATCATAGCCCATTGTCTTCGCCCGATAATTCATCGCCGCAACTTCAATAATGATTGCTAGGTTACGCCCAATTTTAACTGGGATCGTGATTTTAGGCAACGTCACGTCAAAAATCTGCATCGTCTCTTCGCCATTGCCGAGCCGATCAAAATTCTTATCCGCAGTCCATGTCTCCAAATGCATGACTACTTGGATCGGCGTGTCACTGCGGACTGCTCCCGCACCAAATAAATTCATCACATCAATAATACCGATACCACGAATTTCTAGTAAATGGCGCAAAATGGCCGGCGCTTCACCGATCAATGTTTGTTCATCTTGCTCGTAGACTTCTACCCGATCATCCGCGATCAGCCGGTGCCCGCGCTTAACTAATTCCAACGCAGTTTCACTTTTACCGACACCGGAATCGCCAGTGATCAGCACTCCGATACCATAAATATCAACTAACACCCCATGCAGTGAGCGCCGTTCAGCCAAGCGACCTTCTAAATAATCGGTCATCAAGCTGGATAGCCGCGTTGTCGCCAATTTGGACCCTAACACAGGAATGCCCGCTTCTTTAGCAGCCTGCAACATTTCTGTTGGGACCGGCAATGACCGCGAAACGATAAATGCTGGCGTATCCTCACCACACATTTTGCGGAAGATCATCAGCCGCTCTTCCGGCATCATCTTTTTCGCAAATGAAATTTCCGTTCGCCCGAATAACTGGATCCGATCGTGCGGATAATAATTGAAATAGCCAGTCAATTCTAGACCTGGTCGAGAAATATCACTGACGGTGATCTGCCGTTGCTTTAAATATTCTGCACCAGCATAAACCTCTAAATTAGCGCGTGTTACCAATTCGCTTACTTTGACACTTTGCACCATTAGGCCTTGCTCCTATCTTATCAATAGCGACGTCTTAGTTAGCATCGTCGTTTATTTTGATTACATGATTCACAATACAAGATCATACTCTTGTTTTATATTTTAACATTTAGCATACGATAGCGCACCCATTCTTATGGAAAGGTCATTTTCAGCGGCAGTTACATCAATATTTGATACAAAAAAGGTCATTGCCAACAACTAAAATTAGTCGTGACAATGACATTGGACTAAGCATTTAATTCTGGCTGTGGAACTGTGATCACTAAATAAGGTGGCGATCAAACACACAAAACCGGCCATGCATAACTGTGAATGCTGTCATGGACTACACCGCTAACATAGGCCATCAAGGCCCCGCCAATTTGATGGCCCACAAATACCCAACCAAATAAAATACCTGAACGATGCAAGCCAAAATTGGCACTGATCAATTTGATTGTCGGTGAAACTGTAGCGTTCCAACTGAGACCAAATAAAACGGCGTATAAAATCAGCACTAAGCCCCCTTGATGAAAAGCTACCGGTAGTAGAAATAAAGCAATACCGCGTACGCCATAGGTAAACGCCAAAATCAACCGGGAATCAATTCTTTCCGTTAACCAGCCGGCTAATAATGAGCCGATGATATCAAAAACACCCATCACGGCTAACACATTAGCTGCATGAATGGCGTTCATCCCATAATCATGCCCCGCCGCAATAAAATGTACTCCGATCAGCCCGGAAGTTGATGCGCCACATACAAAAAATGGCAAGGCCAATAACCAAAAGATTTTACTTTTAAGTGCCATATGTAAAGCCTGTAGCGGCTGCATCAGCACACTACGCAAGTTAAGTGCCGGATATTGCGGAGTTCTTAATTTAGTTTCACCTAAAACCGGTAACCCCACTTGTTTGGGATAGTCGCGCATCAAGAATAAATTAGCAAAAAATACTACTAAAACGCAGCCAGCCACCACCAATGCAGTAAAACGCCAACCATGTTGTGCAATCAACATGGTAAAAATCGGCAAAACGATCAGCTGGCCAACTGATGAACTGGCAGTAAATAGACCCAGCACTAAACCATGATTTTTGCTGAACCAATTATTCGCGATATAAATACCATAAACATCAGCGATCATCCCAGTCATCGTTCCCGATAACAAACCGACTAATAATTCAGCCTGCCATACTTGTTGCATCAGTGGTAAAGCCGCCGTAACTGCCACTAAAATCAATAAGACGATACTACCAACTTTGCGTGCACCATAACGTTGTAGAAAAGCCGCTGAAAAAGGGCCGATCAAGCCAAATAATAAAGTACCAGTCGCAATGACCGCCGATTCAGTTCCTCGACTCCAACCAAAACTTTGCTGCCATGGTAAGACAAAAGTAGCTGGTAAGGCGCGTACACTAGCTGAAACCAATAAAGCCAAAAAACCAATCAATAAAATCAACGGATACCAATGTCGTTTAGTCATAAGCCACCGCCTTTGCACGTTGACTCGCTTGCACCATTGCATGTGCAACCTTCAATTTTTCTGGTCGACCACCCATTAATTGATCAGAACGGTCACGAAAATCCGCCAAAGCCTGCTGCATCGTTGGTACAATTTGGCCGGCCGTAGCCGTTAAATAAAGTCGTGTTTGATGACCTTGACGCTGCTTACGTAACCAGCCCCGTGTTGCTATTTTTCGGATCAAACGTGATAACGTCGATTGCTCATAGTCAAATGCTGACGCAAGTTCAGTCATCGAAATTCCTGGATTAGCCTCGATCATTAAGACCAAATAAGTATATGTGGGCGCCAAATTAGTTGGCGCAAAACACGTCGCTGCCAATTGCTCCAAATCACGCATCAAGCGATTGGCAGTAAAGTACAAACAGTTTTGCATAAACGTTGGTTGTTCGACTGTCATCAACAACACTTCTTTCTTATAATGTATATACATTATAAGCCTAAATATTATGATAAAACAACTTCAGTTTCTAACAATAAAAAAAACGATCGATTCATTTATCGAATCGATCGCCGTAATTTACATTAATCGCGGGCAAAACGGTCACTAACGATTGCGTTGACCACCGAGATGATGATCGCCGTTAAAATCGATGCACCGAAGCCGCTAAAGGCAAAGCCACTACCTACAAACAACGCTGTTAATTGTAACATCACCGCATTGATCACAACACTGAACAAGCCTAGTGTCAGAATCGTGATCGGTAAGGATAAAATCATTAAGATCGGCTTGATCAGCGCATTAAGCACACCAAGTATTAAACTCGCGCCTAGCGCCATCCAGATACTTGAAACATAGATCAAGTGTGGAAAAAAGCCAGCTAGTGCTAAGAAAATCAGCGCATTAACGAGAACTCGTTTCCAAAAACCCATTAAAAGTCACTCCAGTCATCATCTTGCACCTTAACGTCGCGGGCATTTTTACGTTGCTTTTGGCGTTGGTCGTGGTGATGCTGATGGTATTCTGACCGACCATAATGTTGCCATTGTTGCTGTTGGGTCCACTGACTACGACTATAATGCTGGCGCCGTCGCGTGAACATCAAAATGAAAAATAAAATCAATAATGGAACCGCCAATATGCGCAATGTGAATAACAAAACGACCATTAACAGAATCAATATTGGACTGAAAAAGAGAAAAAACAGAAACGGCATTAGAAATCACTCCAATCACTATCTTTAGTACTTTGTTGCTCAGTACTATCCTGTGCTAGATAGTCTGGGTGTTTAGGCCGACTAGGAATCACTAATGCTAAAATCGCGTATAAAACGACCCCTGGGAAACCAACTGTAAATAACGTAACTGCGGCGTAGATAACTCGAACCCAAGTTGGATCGATGTTAAAATATTCGGAAATACCGCCCAACACCCCACTGATGACGTGTCGATCTGATTTATATAAACGTTTTTCTGCCATTTTTATCGCTCCCTATAAGATAAATTATTTAGCGTGCCGATTTATCTAACGTGTTTACAAACACTAGTAAGCGATTCGGCAGCGCGTTTATTCCTGCGTATCTTTTAATAAAACATTACCTGAGGTGGTGCTTAATTCTAATTTAGCTGGTGTGTCCCCAAGATCACGTTCAAAGTCATACACTGAGTTACCGGTGTTATGCCGCTCATTTAGGACATCGACATTGCTTAAGCGTGATTTGATTGCCCCAAAACGGGTCTTACTTTTACCGGAAATAGCTAATTCAGTCGGTACCGCGACTTTCACGTTACCATTAACTGAGCTGGCAACTAGTTTAGTCAACGTGTTTTCCGTGATCGTTGCTTTAACGTCACCGTTGACCGTTGTCAATTCCGCCGATTCAACGTTGCTGACGAAACGCACCTCACCATTGACAGTATTGACCAAGGCATCGATCAGCCGACCACCGCTGACTTTAATGTTACCATTGATTCCTTCAACCTCAAGCATTGAGGCGTTGACACTACTGAAAGTGAGCTGACCATTGGTACCCTTAATGAACAAGTCGTCGCCTTCAAAGCCCTCTAAAGTCACATTACCATTCAATAGCTTGATTGTTGTGTGATCGTAAGTCCGTTCTGGCAAGTAGAAAGTCAAATCGGCCTGGATCCGCTTGTTTGGCACTTTGAACGTTAATGTGTCGGCCGTATTAGCTAACTCACTACGTTGCAAGAAGTTTTCCAACGGACTATCTGATTCCATTTTACCAAATAACTTTACATGTGCGCTAACTTTGATATCAGGACTATCCCAAGTCTTAAAGTTAACGTCACCATTAGCCACCTTCACGTCTAAAATCGTGGCGCTGGCATTTTCATAAACAAAATCATGATCAAATTTAGTTGTTGCAATACCAGGAACGCGGATGTTAACTTCTTTCCAATCCACGTTTTCCATAATTGTTTGCGCCGTGTTCTTAATGAACTTGCCTAACTGACTACCGGCATCGCCGACTTTTTCTCCGACTTGGTTCAGCGTGTCAGTGGCGGTATCTTTCCAGTCATCGCCTAAATTCAATTTATCCGCTAAACGTTCTTTATAATGATCACGTTGAGCTTTATGCAATTCAGCGACTTGCTTTTGCAAAGCTGTTTTTTCATCATTGAGCACGGCGATCTGACTTTCCGTTTTACCAATAGTTTCTTTGGTGCGATCGCGTTCAGCTAATTTATCCGCCGATAAAGTCTCAAGGTCTTCCATCGTGTCTAGCACTTGCAAATGTTCCTGCTGCGCCTTCAATTCGTGTTGAGCGTCCTTTAATTGCGCATCAACCTCTTTGATCTGATCTTGTAATTCAGCTAAAGCTGCGGTGTTATCAGTAGTTTCTTTTTCAGCGGCCGTCGTCGTTTCAGTTGATTGACGTTCTGTCTGTGTTTTTGTCGTTGAGTGTTGTTCAGCCGTATTTTTATCTTGCGCCAAGTTTTCCAGCAGCATCAAGGCTTCTTCAGTTGAGATGACGCCTTGTTTAACTAAATCGAGAATTCGTTCGCGTTCATTCATGTTATTGTCCTCCTTGGGCTATTAAAGCAATTCATTATTTTAAAATCAAAGTTTAAGGGCAATTAACAACTTCTTTTGCCATGACTCTATTATGGCTTGCTTGGCGAAAAAAAGCATAGGACCTAAGTTGGATTTTACGCTCAGCTATTTGGTGGAACTGTATAACCGGCTAGAGTTAGAGTGGCGTGAAAACCTTCGAAAAAGACTAAGGTAATCAAAAAAGGTTACACCATAATCACTTATAGTGTAACGCTTTTCAATCTTTGCTCCTACTGATCCACTAACGCGTCTTTGACCTTGATCTTTTTATCGATCAAGCCAGCGTTATAGAAAACATCCGCGATTTTTTGTTGTTCCTTAATCATCGTTGTAGTCACTTTGCCCATGGTGTAGGTTCGCCGCTGGACTTGCTTTTTAATAATTGTTTTCGATAAATGCAGCGTCTCACTGAGCATGGCGATCAATTTATTTTGGTGCTTAGTCGCCCACTGCATATCGTCATTGATATAAGTCGTCAAATAATTTGTCACCGTCGTATGTGTTTTGGCATAGCTACGCGTTGACAACATGAAGTCGCGGTCTTTAACTAAGCCAGTCCCATTAACCAAAACTTTAGCCTGCTGTTCGACTTCGGCGGTGGCGGTATACGGATCCCAAGTCACCCAAGCATCGACTTTACCTTTGGCAAAAGCCACACTGGCGGCTGCTTGATCCATATTGACTAAGGTCACATCACTAGTTGTCAAGCCGGCTTTTTTTAATGCTTGGATAATGAAAAACTGTGCCGACGTTCCTTTAGCATACGCGATTCGCTTGCCTTTTAGATCAGCTAGGCGCTTGATTCCTAAATCCTGACCAACTAAGATTTCGGAGCCATTCGGTTTGGCAGCTCCCGCAGCAACATAAACGAGTTTGATTCCGTTAGCTTGGGCAGTGACCGGCGGGGTGTCGCCAACACGAGCATAATCAATATCTCCAGCTTGCAAGGCTGTCAGTAGCGCCGTGCCATCAGAAAATTCTTTAAAAACGACTTTATAGCCTTTCGCCTGCATTTTTTTGACCAACTGCCCCCGTTGCCGCGCGATATCCACCGGATCCGCTTTTTGATAGCCAATGGTAACGGTGGTGAGCGCACTACTGCTGGTATCGGTTTGCCGGTAACCGTAAAAAGCGATTCCTAACCATGCTAATAATGCGATAAAAAGTAGACTGACTTGCCATTTGTGTTTTTTCATGAGTGACTCCTGCCATTGATTTTTATTAAAAAGAGTGTGTGCCATAAAGCTGCCTTATGGCACACACTTTAACAATATTGTTCGAAAGTGCAAAGAAAGAGTTGGACATAAATGACTTATGTCACAACTCCCCCTTGCACTACTGATCCACTAACGCATCTTTAACCTTGATTTTTTTATCGATCAAGCCAGCGTTATAGAAAACATCCGCGATTTTTTGTTGTTCTTCAACGATTGCATTAGTCACTTTGCCCATCGAGAAGGTGCGGCGGCTAACTTGTTTTTTGATCACTGCTTTTGATAAATGTAGCGTTTTGCTCATCATCGTGATCAGCTTGCTTTGGTGCTTGGTCGCCCACTGCATATCGTCAGCTAAATAGGAAACCAGATATTTACTGACCGTAGTGTGCGCTTTAGCGTAGCTGCTGGTGGAAACCACGAAATCACGATTCTTCGATAAACCAGTGCCATCAACTAACAATTTAGCGTTTTGTTCCACTTCGGCAGTAGCAGTAAAGGGATCCCAAGTCACCCAGGCATCGACTTTCCCTTTGGCAAAACGACACTGGCGGCCGATTGATCCATATTGACTAAGGTCACGTCATCTGTCGTTAAGCCTGCTTTTTTCAGTGCTTGAATGATCAAGAATTGCGCCGAGGTGCCTTTAGTGTAGGCGATCCGCTGGCCTTTCAAATCCTGCAAGCTGCTGATACTCGAATTCTGCTTAACTAAAATGCCTGAACCATTTTCCTTGGAAGCACCGGCCGCGACATAAACTAAATTCATCCCACTGGCCTGTGCCGTTACTGGCGGCGTATCACCTAAGCGGGCGTAGTCAATATTGCCCGATTTTAAGGCGGTGATCAGCGCCGTGCCATCGGAGAATTCTTTGAAGACGACTTTATACCCTTTCGTCTTCATTTTTTTAGCTAGTTCTCCGCGTTGCCGCGAAATATCCACTGGGTCACCTTTTTGGTAACCAACCGTAACGGTGGCTAGATCACTGCTGCTGGTGTCAGTTTGTTGATAACCATAAAATGCGATCCCTAGCCACGCAATCAGCGCGACTAATAATAAGCCTAATTTCCATTTATGATTTTTCATCTTCTACTTGGGACAACCTTATTTAACGCCCCTACTCCTTCCTTTATTAAACTATCTAGCGGCGACGGTCAATAATTGGTCGCGCAATTGCGGTCGCAAAACCTTACCGGTGGTATTCCGTGGAAATTCACGGACGAACTCGACCCGGGTCGGTGTTTCGTATTTAGCTAAATGCGCTTGCGCATAAGCAAACAGTGCTTGCCGCTGGGCAGCTTCATTTAAGCCTGGTGTTGTGCTGATCACGACTGCAGTCACTTCTTCACCATATAAGTCATCGGGCATACCGATCACGGATAATTGTTCAATAAAGTCTAGCTCGTTCAACACATTTTCAACTGCCTCTGGGGCCACTTTTTCGCCGCCGCGACTGATGATTTCCTTGCTGCGCCCTTTAACAAACAGATAGCCGTCTTCATCCAAGTAACCGAGATCGCCGGTCAAGAACCAACCGTCTTTAAATGAATCGGAATTCGGATCCATATATTGGGTGATCACGTGGTCGCCTTTAATGACGATCTCGCCAAGTACGTTCGGTTCTGTAGTGAATTCACCATCAACTAAAATGCTCAAGTCAGTGCCAAAGGCTTTGCCGGCGGAACCGATCTTCGGCGCATCAAATGGGTTGATCGTGCATTGACTAGCCGCTTCGGTCATACCGTAGCCTTCGATGACTAAGGTATCGAAATTATCTTGGAAGGCACGCAATTTGTCTTCTGGTAAAGCAAATGAAGATGAACGCACATAGCGCAGATGAATATCTGCAGCGTTGGCGCGATAAACGGCATTGGCATTGTCATTTAATAATAAGAACGTAATGATTGTTGGGACCACGGAGACCCAAGTAACGCCGTTATCCTTAACTTGTTGCCAAAACTTGCTGGCACTGAATTTGGGTGTGACTAAAATTTTACCGCCAGCTAAGCGGGTCGATAACGTCGACATGACTTGGGCATTGGTATGGAACATCGGCATCGTGATCATCGCCACATCGTCCGCGGTCATATGATTGCTGACAATATCGTTGCGTGCCGCATTGACTAACATCGCGTGGGTCAAGCCAACGCGTTTCGGTTTGCCGGTGGTCCCGGATGTGTTCAGGATCAAGCCGAGATCATCTTCCTGGGGCACCTGCGTGCTGGCTAGCAACCGCCCCGCCAACTGCTTAGTATCGACTAAGAAAGGCAGCTCCGGTACGGTGTGTAAGTGCAGCGTTGCCGCCGCAAATGGGGCTTCGGTCAATTCAGCCGCTAACGCCGGCGCCAATAAAATACCAACATAGTGGCGTTCCTGCCAATCAGCTCGTAATTCAGCGATCGGCGTTGACGGTGAAATTGGGTGGACGATAATACCTAATTCCCACGCTGCTTGATTGATCACTGGGAAAACCGCCGAGTTCGGCAAACAAACCAACAATTGATCACCGTAACCTAATTTATTGGCGACAAAGGCGTCATGCAAGCGGGTCACATCGGCCTGTAAGTCCTGACCGGTAAACCAAGTGCCTAAGTTTTCATCTTTAATTAGCGGTTCATTTAAATTATTTTTCAGTTGTTGTGATAATAGCTTTGTTAGTGTGGTCATGCAGCACCATTCCTTTCTTCTTAAACAGATGTACTTGCGGCCGCCCAATCAGAATGCCGAACGGTGCGACGCGGTAACAGAACCAAGCGATGCCAAACGAAATGGCGATCACAAAGATATAGCCGAGCGGGATCAATAACAGCAGCGCCCAATCGGGAATATTGATCAGACTGAGCAACCCGCTTAAAATGGTTAAGCCGATCGTCTGATCCAAATAAATGCCGAAGGAAACCTTGGCGCCGTTGCGAACGAATTTTTCAAACCAATTCCAGATGCCATACTGCCGCCAGTAGGCATAACATTTACCGATCCAAAAAACAAAAACGATCATTAAACTGTCATAAACCAGCATATACGGTTGGTGCGGCGAAACGGCGGCGGTGTGAGTCAAACCGAGAATACCACGGTTCCAAGCATAATAAGCAATGGTACCTAGGCCTAGCGTGAGCGTAACGGCCGCGATCGGCTTGATGTGGCGCTGGATGAAATCATTGACTTCCTGATAATGTAAGGAGGTGTACGCACCGAAGATAAAGTAGAACTGGTACGTGAACACATTGACACCGTAAGCGCGGAACCACCAAAGCCAATTGCTGCGATCCACGTGGGGCAATCCGTATTTAATGGCAAACATTAAACCTAATTGAATTAGAAAACTGATCAACAAGATGCGATTGTGTGCGTGAGACCAGTGTTTAAATAGTTTAACGATCAATGAGAACAGCAGATAAAGTTGTAACGTCACTAAAATATAGTACATGTAGAATTGATCCCCGTGCAGGATTGCGCTGAGATAAGTCGAGCCGAAGTTGGCCCAAGAAAAACCTGGCAGTAGCAGTAAGGTGGCAAAAACCATCAAAACTAAATTCCAAAGCAGGTATGGCCAGCCGGAGCCCGCAAAGCGCTTCTTAAAAAAGCTGGACCAGCTATTGCGGTGATAGTAATTTAACGTTAACACTAAGCCAGTCATGAACATAAAGCCCATTCGCGTAAAGTGGATCATCAAATGCGTACTGTTCAATAACAGATGCGGCCAACCACTGTTCGCCATCTGGGCGGCAAAGGTTGTGGTCGTATGATTGAGTAAAACGCCGAAAATAAAGAAGATCCGCATTAAATCAACTTCATAAAGGTAGGGGCGTTTTTTCTTTGGTGTTGTTTGTGTATTTGTCAGCATCTTCACCTTCTACTCTAGCCGTTCACACTGGCAGCGGTCGCCGGTGCATGCAGGATCACACTGAGAATGCGTTCGGACACGGTGGCAATCCTTGCGGCAGCTTGATCTTTTGCGCCGTCCGCCTCGTAAACGTTAGTGCCATCCTTGACCACGATCACCCGATCAGCCATGCGCGCCGCTTCGTCAACATCATGCGTGATCAATAAAGTGGTCAACTGTTGTTTGGCACAAATTTCTGCGATAAACACCTGCATTTTGCGCCGCGTCAAGGCATCCAATGCGCCTAATGGTTCATCCAACAATAGCAGTTGTGGCTGGGCCATTAACGCTCGCGCCAAGGCTAGCCGCTGCTTTTGGCCCCCAGATAATTGATCGGGGTAACTGTCAGCGAATTCTGCTAAGCCCACTTCGTTTAAAATAGCTTGCGCACGTTGCCGCTCAGCTTTGTCTTTACTTTTAAAGGAAACATTTTCTAAATTAGTCATCCATGGTAACAAGCGATCATTTTGGAACATCACCCGTACCGTGGTGTCAGGATCGCTAAATTGGACCTGGCCGGTGGTCGGTTGTTCTAATTGGGCGATCAAGCGTAAGATCGTACTTTTACCGCCGCCACTCATACCGACTAAAGCAATAAACTCGCCGGGATAAATATTAAAGTTAACGTCGTGTAACGCGACTTTAGTGTCGTAAGTTTTGCCAAGTTGTTCTAAGGTCAATAATGGTTTGATCATGCCTTAGCGCTCCCTTCCCGTTGCCATGCCAGGCAAATATTTTCTAAAGCTTTCGCGATCAAATCGGATAGCTTACCTAATAAAGCGTAAATGACGATACATAGTAAAACCGTGTCCATATTCATAAATTCCTGCGCGTTAGTCGCCATATAACCGATACCAGAACTAGAAGAAATAGTTTCGGCAACGATCAAGGTCGTCCACATCACACCTAAGGCATAACGCACGCCGACTAAGATCGTGGGCAAAGCCCCTGGAAAAATAATTTTTGTTAATAAAGCACGTTTGGATAAGCCGTACGCACGGCCCATTTCTAATAATTCGGGGTCAATACTGGTGATGCCATGGAAAGTATTGATGTAGATTGGAAACATGACACCGACCGTCACCAACGAAATTTTGGCGGTCTCGCCGATCCCTAAAGCAATGATCACTACTGGGATCAAGGACAGATGCGGAATGTTACGTAACATTTGGATCGAAGAATCAAATAGCGCCCGTGCAGTTTTTGATAATCCGTTTAGCAAGCCGAGAATAAAACCGATACTGCCACCAATCACAAAACCAGCAGTTGCCCGATAAAGGCTGATACTGATATTTTTCGGTAACTCGCCGGTTTGCCACAACCCGATGCCATCTTGGACCACGGCGATTGGTGACGGTAATAAGTTGCTATTGATCCAGCCGGCGCTAACAGCTAATTGCCAAAAACCGATCAACGCAACTGGGATCAACCAAGGTAATAATCGCTGCCATGTAATTTTCCAGCGCCGGTGAGTCCGCCCTACACCAAATTCCGCTATATTTTCCATTGATATTCATCTCCATTTGTTTTATCGATGATTTCATCTTACTGAGGTAAGCTTAAATCGAACTTAAAACCATAAAAAAATTAAAATGTTTGTGTTTAGCGGCGCAAAAAAAGACTGCCTAAACGGCAGCCTCGGTGGCGGAAATAAGATTACATCATTTCCTGATTATTCGTATTTAACTCAGTCAACTTGTTAGTCTTTAAATAAACGATCCATTCACAGATGTTAGTCACATAATCGCCGACCCGCTCTAAGTAAGTGCCAACCATCAGATAGTCAGTACTGCCGATCACGGTTTGCGGATCATTTTTCATCTCATCAATACATTTATCGTAAATTGTTTTGAACGCTTCGTTGACTTGTTGATCTTGCAAAGCAATCTTGCGTGCGCGCTGCTCGTCTTTTTTAACGTAAGCATCCAGCACGTCTTCAACCATTTGTTTAACGATATCCGCCATTGCGGCGATATCTTCTTCAATCTCAGGCACACGCGTATTACCTTTCACACGAATCGTTGATTTAGCAATACTGACCGCATGATCGCCCATACGCTCTAGATCACTGCTGGCTTTCATGATCGTGACGATCATCCGCAGATCGCTAGTCACCGGCTGTTGTAAGGCGATCATCTCAAAACTACGCTTCTCAATATCAACTTCACGCTGATTGATTGCCTCGTCATTTTGAATCACTTCTAGCGCCAGTTCACGATCATGATTGACAAACGCTTTGACCGAATTGTAAACTGCCTCATTGACCAGCATCCCCATTTCGGAGAAACGCACATGTAAATCTTCTAATTCTTCACTGAATATTTCCCGCATCCTGTTACCTCCTCTTATGATGTTTTTATATTTAAAATCTGTTTAAAACGGCTTTATAGAGCTGTTTTTGAGCACATTTTCTAACCAAAACGGCCGGAAATGTAGTCTTCACTTTCCTTTTTATCTGGTGCCGTGAAGAATTTCGCCGTTGGACTGTACTCAACTAATTGACCATCGAGGAAAAAGGCTGTTCGATCTGACGAACGGGCAGCTTGTTGCATGTTATGCGTCACCATGATGATCGTATAGTCATCTTTTAAATTTACCAGCATTTGTTCGATTTTACTACTGGAAATGGGATCCAGCGCGCTGGTCGGTTCGTCCAGCAAAATAACCGCTGGTTTGACCGCTAAGACTCGGGCGATACAGACTCGCTGCTGCTGACCGCCGGATAATGATAAGGCACTGTCATGGAGCACGTCTTTAGTTTCTTCCCAAACAGCGGCTGCCTTCAAGCTATTTTCTACCACTTCATCCAGCACGGCCTTATTTTTTTCACCGGCTAAGCGCAAGCCGTAGATCACATTCTCATAAATCGAAAATGGAAATGGATTCGGCTGCTGGAACACCATGCCAACTTCCTTACGTAGCTGGACCACGTCCGTCTCCGGTGCGTAAATATCTTGGCCATGCAGGCGAATATCGCCGGTAATGCGAATATTGGGGATCAAATCGTTCATCCGATTTAACAAACGTAAATAAGTGGATTTACCTGAACCAGATGGTCCGATCAAAGCGGTGATCTCGTTAGCGGTGAAATCTAAATTGATGCCTTTTAAAGCTTCACGCTGACCATAGTACAGGTGAACGTCTTTGCTGGTAATAATTTTTTCAGTTGCCATGATTGACCTCCTACGTAAACGTGGTTGAAAAAGCATTGTGACTCGTTTTCGACAACACTTTTTGAAAAGCAGCTGAACGATAGCTTATTTGCTAAGTAGCATTTGCTTCCCGTTGTCGATTGTGCTAAGGCAAAAATCGCCAAGTTCAAGTCGCAGACTTCTGCGCCTTACTAGGCTAGTACTCAAAATTTACCCGCTTTTTCAACACACGCTAACCAAAATGTCCCGACACGTAATCATCGGTTGCTTCGATTGCTGGCTTGGTAAAGATTTGGTTTGTTTCCGCATATTCCAGCGCCACCCCTTGATGGAAAAAGGCGGTGTAGTCGCTGATTCGTGCTGCTTGTTGCATATTATGGGTCACGATAATGATCGTATAGTGCTCTTTCAATTGTGCCAACGTGTCTTCAACAACACTGGTTGAAATAGGATCCAGCGCACTGGCAGGTTCATCCAGCAACAAAATATCTGGCTTCATCGCCACCGCGCGGGCAATACACAAACGCTGTTGTTGGCCGCCAGATAAGGCCAGCGCACTTTTATGCAACGTGTCCTTAACTTCTTTCCACAAACCAGCTTGCTGCAGCGTTGTTTCAACTAATTCATCCAACACATGCTTATCTTTAATTCCATGGCGGATCGGTGCAAAGGTAATATTGTCATAGATTGACTTGGCAAACGGATTTGGCCGCTGAAATACCATGCCGATATGTTTACGCATTTCAAAAACGTCGATTTTCGGTTGATTGATATCTAGATCACGATACATGATCTTGCCGGTGACCCGCGCGGTTTGGATCTCATCGTTCATCCGATTTAAAGAACGTAGGTAAGTTGACTTGCCGGAGCCCGATGAGCCGATGATCGCCGCAATTTTGTAGCGCGGAAATTGCAAGGAAACACCTTTGATCTGTTCATGATCACCGTAGAAAACGTGCAGATCTTCGGTACTTAAAGCAACTTCTTGTTGTGCCGGGTCAAAGGTTTTGATCGCCGTTTTAGTTAAATCATAATCTTTCATCTTTAGGCCCCCTTCTTCCCAGAACTAGTCATTTTCTGATACAAATGCTGGCCAAACCAGCGGGCAGCTAAGTTAAAGGCTAATACGGCAACGATCAACACCGCCGAAGCCCCAGCAGAAACCGCCACGGCATCTGGCATGATCCCTTCAGAGTTGATTTTCCAAATGTGCACAGCCAAGGTTTCAGCAGGCCGCAGCGGGTTTAGTGGGCTGGCAATATAAAATGGATTCCAATTGGTGAAATCTAACGCCGGTGCGCTTTGACCAGCAGTATAGATCAAAGCTGCAGCTTCACCGAAAACACGGCCAGCACCTAAGATCATCCCGGTGGTGATCCCTGGTAAAGCTTCAGGCACGATGATTCGAATCACCGTTTCCCAGCGCGACAAGCCTAGCGCCAAGCCGGCTTCACGCTGCATACTGGAAATACTGGCTAAGGATTCCTCCACATTTCGCGTCAGCAACGGTAGGTTAAAAACGGTCAACACTAGCGCCCCCGATAAAATCGAAAAGCCAAATTTAAACTGGATCACGAAAATCAAGAAGCCGAATAACCCAACGACCACCGACGGTAACGAACTGAGGATCTCAATCGAAGTTCGAATCAACGAAGTCAGCCAGTTCTTTTTAGCGTATTCAGATAAATAGATGCCAGCACCTAACGACAACGGCACTGAAATCAACATCGCTAACAGTAACAAGTAAAACGAATTGAATAACTGAATACCGATCCCGCCACCAGCTTCAAAAGCCCGTGCCGGCGTGGTCAAGAAATGCCAAGTCACGTGGGGCAACCCTTGAATCAAAATAAAACCCAGCAACGAAGCAAGGACTAAAATAATAATACCAGCGATCGCGTAAAGAATGCCAGTCGCTAACTTATCTTGCTGTTTACTGTTCATTATTTCATTGCCCCTTTCCGACCGATCAAGCGAATCAGTAAATTAAAGATGAGTGACATTAATAACAGGATCAATGCCAGCGACCACAGGGCATTATTTTCCAATGAACCCATGATCGTATTGCCGATTCCCATGGTTAAAATACTCGTCAATGTGGATGCTGGCGATACCAAGTTATGTGGCAACAAGGCTGCATTCCCGATCACCATTTGGACCGCTAAGGCCTCACCAAAAGCCCGTGCCATCCCGAAAACGATTGCCGTCAATAAGCCGGGAGTAGCGCTGCGCAATACCACTTTGTAAATCGTTTGCCAGCGCGTTGCCCCTAGTGCTAGGGATGCTTCACGATAATGGCGCGGCACCGCCTGTAGTGCCTCAACACTCATTGAGGTCACGGTCGGCAAGATCATGACGAACAACACAAAGGTCCCCGCCAGAATACCAAAGCCCGTGCCGCCAAAAATCTGCCGGATCACCGGAACAACAACGGTCAAACCGATAAACCCGTAAACAACAGAAGGAATACCGACTAATAATTCCGTGACTGGCTTTAAAATTTGCATCCCCCGCCGCGGCGAAATCTCAGTCATAAAAATCGCAGCACCGATTGCAAACGGCGTTGCTACCAATGCAGCAAAAATGGTGACTAAAAACGAGCCCACGATCATAGGTAACGCACCGACCGCCGGAATGCCGTGACTATCTTTCGTTCCTGGATTCCACGCTTGCTTAGTCAGAAAGTCCCAAACATTGATTTTATCATGATAAAACGTTGCTAAACCGCGAGAAGCCACAAAATAAAAAATTGCTGCGACGACGATCACGATCAAACTGATACAAAATAAGCCTAACCACCGACCGCGCCGTTCTAATTTCGCTTGACGCGATACTTTTAACATACTTTCACGAATTGGATCCATCTGCTCAGCTCCTTCTTTCAAAAACAGAGTGGTGGAAAAAGTGGTCAGCTTATGGCATATAACCTAGCCAGGCAATAAAAGATCCGAAGTGGCTCGTTTGACTAGCGTCGTTATATGCAATAAGCTACTTTTTCGACCACGTTTTCGCTAAACTAGCTTTGTAATAACTATAATCATGCAGACGTGCCACGCCACCAGTCTAGCTTACTTTACCGGTGTGACTTTACCCTCAAGATTACGCTCGACCTGCATATGACCTACCGGAATATAGCCTAATTTAGGCAACATTTTTTCCTGGATCGCATCGCTATAAATATAGTTGATGAAGTCTTTGGTTAGCCCTTTAGGTTGACCTTTAGTGTACATATGCTCGTACGACCAAATTTGCCAACGATTTGTCGTCACATTTTCATCGGTTGGCGCCACGCCCGCAACTTTGACCGCAGCGATTGTTTTATCGACATACGAAAACGCCATGTAGCTGATCGCCCCTGGTGTACTGGCGACGATCTGGCGCACCATTCCGGTGGATTCTTGTTCCTGTGCTTGCTTAGCTTGGGCACCACGTAGCACCCATTTTTCAAAGGTGACCCGCGTCCCACTACCTTGCGCCCGATTGACGATCACGATCGGTAAATTTGGCCCACCAACTTCACGCCAATTAGTCACTTGACCGGTAAAAATAGCTTTTAACTGCGCAAAACTTAAATTTTTAATGCCGATTTTTTTGTTAAGTACTGGGGTGATACCGACAACCGCGACCCGATGATCGACTAAACGATCAGCATTGATGCCACGCTTTTCTTCGGCATACACATCAGAATTACCGATTGCAACCGCCCCTTCTTGAATCTGGCTCAAACCAGTTCCAGAACCGCCGCCTTGGACATTGATAAATTTTCCTAAATGCTCACTGCCATATTGCTCACCAGCTGCTTCTACAAGTGGTTGTAGCGCTGATGAACCGACAACGGTGATCGATTCGCCCCGATCAGCCGAGCTTTGACACGCCGTTAACGTTACTAAACTCATTAATAACGCGGCGACCAGTAGGATACGCTTCTTCACAGCAAGACCCCCATTATTTCAATTCTCTTTAAGCATAAAAGATCAACGTAAAATCCAATGCGTTCTTTTGTAAAAATAATGTAAATTTTGTTGATTCACGGTATTGATTTAAAATGCAAACTCCAGACTAATAATAGCATGCTGCACATAGAAAACGCTTCAATTATGCCTATGAAGACAATCGAGTAGGAGGTAATTGTAAGTTACCGTCCTCTCACACCACCGTACGTACGGTTCCGTATACGGCGGTTCAATAATTTAAGCACTCTGAATTTGCTGGAGCGTCTGACTCAAGTTAATGAGTCCACGACGTTCCAGCTCTTTGTTAGTTAGGGTACGGCACAGCGTTTTACTATGCGCTGTCCGCCAGTACCCTTTACGCGTGTTAGCGGATAGCTTAGCTTCATCTTTCGTAAATCCTAATCCGCTCAAGTTGTTCTCTCTAGTTTTGGCTTTCTTCCATTGTTTCCAAATGTACTGGCGAATACGTGACCGCAGCCACGCATCTAATTCCGTGATGAACCGCTTCATTCTACCCAAGCTGTAATACTGCAACCAACCGCGCATCTTTTGACGAATCTCTGCCATTATTTGGTCTTCGGATACACCACGATTACGCTTAGTCAGCCGCCTCAATGCTTGTTTAACTCGCTGCTTCGCTGACCACACCGGATAGGGAAAAGCCCTGCCTTTAGTGTGGCCCAACGTAAAACCTAAGAACTTCATTCTGTTGGTGGCGACCACTTGTGTCTTTTCCTGATTGAGCGTGAGTTTTAACTCATGCTCGAGAAAACGAGTCACACTAGCGAGGACTCGTTGGCCCGCGCGTGGACTTTTAACAAAGATATTGCAGTCATCGGCGTAACGGACAAATTCATGACCGCGCCTAGCTAGTTCTTGGTCGAATTCGTTGAGATAAATATTCGCTAACAGTGGCGAGATCGGCCCGCCTTGCGGTGTGCCTTTCTCACTGCGTTCAAACAATTGCCCATTCATGGTGCCACTAGTCAGAAAACGGCGAATGAGCCGTAGTATCCAGCGGTCACTAATTCGCTGCTTGAGAAACTTCATAAGCATGTCATGATTAACCGTATCGAAGTAGGCCTTCAAATCCAGATCAACCACATAGTGATAACCCGCATTATCTAGCTGAACGACCTGTTGAACTGCGTCATGTGCACTGCGTTGGGGTCGAAAACCAAAACTATTGTTGGCGAAGATCTGTTCATATATCGGCGAAAGGACCTGGGCCACGGCCTGCTGGACTAGCCGGTCGATCACGGTCGGAATGCCAAGCTTACGCGTTCCACCGTTGGGCTTTGGAATTGAGACTTGCTTGACTGGTGCCGGTTTATAAGTCCCATTGGCCAATTCTGCGAGTAATTCTTCGCGATGTACTTTCAGGTACGGTTTCAATTCATCAACGGTCATACCGTCAACTCCGGCCGCCCCTTTGTTCCTGACCACACGTTGATAAGCCAAATTCAGGTTGTTGCGGGCCAAAACTAATGCTTGAAACTGAGTGCCACTCATCTTTTCTCCTTCACCGGAGGCGATACTACGCGCCCCAGTTTGTCTTTGGTCTTCCAGACCTATCATCCGCTGGCGGTCAGCTTGTTCTGTTTTCTGCGATTTTCGCATCGTCTTCACTTCCAGTCGCAATATGAGTTATTATTGTTTGGTCCTTCATGGTTACCCACTACTATGACCTCGGCTGACTCCTGTACACTTAACCAGCCATTTCTGACTTGCTTTGAACTCATATTTCCTTGTCATTTGGGTATTCCCTAAGAAAATCAGGATTGTGTGTACAGGTCTCCCCGGGTAAGAACGTCAACTTTCGTACCATGTCACCGTCAGCTTTACTGTCGTAACTTCGGGTAGTATCGGACTTCAGTGTGTTTGGCCACCTTATCCAGTTACTTCCGGCCTTATAGCTGCTTCTTGTTCATCGGTGCAGTACTTTGCTCATCAGGCTTCCTTCAGTCTTCACCTCACGATAAAGGCCTTGCCTTTGGCTAGCGGTTCCGACTACTACGGCCCGCAGTGGACTTTCACCACCTAGTTGACGCCCATGCCGGGCGCACCAAAAAAGGCGCCGTTATTTCTAACGCCACCTGCTAAGCTTCAATTTTTTCCGGTAAGGTAATGGTAAAGGTGCTACCGACACCGAGTTGGCTTTTCAAACGCACTTGACCGCCCAGCGCGGTGACCAACTCTTTGACGATCGCCAAACCTAAGCCCGTACCACCTTGATGATGACTGCGCGCTTTATCCACGCGATAAAACCGTTCAAAGATCCGTACTTGGTCATCCGCCGCAATACCCAAGCCGTTATCGCTAAAGCTAAGTTGCCACTGTGCGGCTTTTTTTTCGGCTGTCACCGTCAGCCGCCCACCTTGACGATTGTACGACAGCCCATTGATCAATAAATTCTTGACCACTTGTTCGAATTTATGCGGATCAGTTTGTAACTGTGCCGTTGCCGCAATATTTAGTTGCACCGTTACTTGCTTGGTATCAATCGTTTGCTGCAGCGGTACTAGTAAGTTCGTCACCGTTTGTTTGATGTTAACCGGTGCCACTTGTAATTGTTGCTGCTGGCCGCGGGATAAGGCAATAATATCTTGGATCAATGCTGTCAGTCGCTTGCTTTCCGCCGCAATGATCGTTAAAAATTCCTGCCGTACTTCCGGTTCATTCTGCGCGCCTGCCAATAGCGTTTCCGTAAAACCTAGGATCGAGGTGACTGGCGTCTTCAATTCATGGCTCACATTGCTGACAAAATCCAACTGCATTTGCTGGATCTGCTTAACTGGCGTGATGTCGTATAACAGCACTGCGACTTGATACGTTGCCTGTAGTGCCTGAGCCTTCATCCAGACCACATTGACATCCAAGTAACGCTCCTGCGGTTGCACTAATCTGACCGTTGCGTGCTGACTTTTTTGCTGGTTCAACGCATGTTTGATCAAGCGACTGAGCGCAAAATGATGAATATCATTCAGATAGGAATGCGGCTGATCACTTAATTGCTGCGCCAGCATCGTCGCAGCCGCAGGATTATGCGCCACCACATCACCGGTTTCATCCAGCAGCAATACGCCGATGGTCAAATGATTGATAAAGCGATTAAAGTTGTGCTGCTCATTTTGCGCTAAGGCCGTCTGGGCTTGCAGCTGCTGATCAACGTGGGTAACGGCACGCTCCAAGGCAAAATAATGATCCGTTGGCTTCAATAATACCGCTGGTGTTGGCTGTGGCGCGCCAACCTTAGCTAATTGCCGTTGAACCCGCTGCAAGGAATGCCGCTCCCAGCGCGTATAGCCACGAAAAATCAGAACACTTAGTAAACTTAGTCCGAGCACCGCTAATAACAAATGCACGCCTTGCGGCCAAAACGGTTGCCATAAATTATGCTGTGGCGTGTACAGTACAAAGGTCCACGGTTTTTGGCTAAATAAATAAGCCGTTTGCGCACGACTAGCGACGCGGATCTGCTCACGCTTAGTCGTTGCCGTCTTACTTTGAAAGGCCACCACGCTATCGATCAGATCTGCTTGCGGCCCGCCGACTGGAAATACTAATTGATTACGGGCATCAAAAATTGCCACATGTACATTCTGCTGGCGTTGCCATTTTTGCAGCAGCGCTCGCGGTAATTTAGTTGCCGTCACTTTAGGCAACACTTGCGTTTGCAGTAACTCGCCTTGCCGCACTAGCCCTAACTGCTGCTCAGCAATATAACGCTGATTTAAAAAAAGAATGATCGCCGCTATCCCAGCAGCGACCACCATAAAAAGTAACCAGCTGATTCGTCTAATCCGCTTCATGCTGAGGCGCCTCCAACTTATAGCCAAACCCACGCACCGTCACCAAATATTGCGGCTGTTTCGGATCAACTTCGATCTTATCGCGTAAATGACTGATCTGAATATCGACCATTCGCGTTTGCCCGGCATAATCATAACCCCAGACCCCATTTAGCAGTTGTTCACGACTTAGCACCCGATTTTGTCGCTGAGCTAAATACAGCAATAACGCGTATTCACGCGGCGTTAATTGCAGTTGCTGGCCGTTACGAAAAACCGTGTACGCAGTAGGCGAAATCTTTAGCGCACCAATCTGAATTTGCTCATTCTCATTGACACTGGACGTAACCGGTTGTAACCGGCGGCTGATCGCCTTCATACGCGCAATCACCTCACGCGGACTAAACGGTTTAGTCAAATAGTCATCCGCCCCCAGCTCAAGACCAACAATTTTATCAAATTCAGCGTCCTTAGCTGTCAACATAATGATCGGAGTCGTTACCTTTTCCTGCCGTAAACGCCGCGTCACTTCCATACCATCCATTTGGGGCAACATCAAATCCAGCAAAATAAAGTCAAACTTGGTGGCTAACGCTAGTTGTAATGCGGTCGCGCCATCATTGGCGGTCGTCACCTGATAATGTTCTTTTTTCAAATTATAAGTCAGTAACGTAACGATTGAGGGCTCATCATCGACTATAAGTACTTGCTTCAAGCTCGTATCTCCCCTTTACCCAAAAACTGGGCGCTTTTTCAACACACGCTAAACTTGTTCCGGAAAAGTCATAACGCCTAAATTATGCGGCGAATCTTCAAAAATAGCCGATTCGGTAATTTTAATGTCGCCACTTTGCGTTTTGACCCGTAAATGACAATAAGTCGGATCAGTCATGCGCGCAGCATAGAATGAATCCTCATCATGAACTGCCTGATTGTTACATTCTAAAATAATATCCCCAGCTACCAGATCCATTTTAGCGGCTGGCGTTTCTGGTTGAATTCCCAACACCATTACACCAGTGAACGGTTCAGTATAGTGCACCACCCCTTGCACACGGCGAGCACCTAACCACCCAATCACCGCAACCACCACGGCAATCAAGAGCAACGGGATAAATAACCGTGCTTGGAAATAAACGATCACTGCACTGATCAAATAAATCAGTCCAGTCACCAATTGCCAGCGATTTTGCTGTTTGATTTGCACTGCCGGTAGTTGTTGCCTTACCGTTAGTAAAAAGCCGATCAGCAACGGAACAATAACTAAATGATATTGATTTCCGGCGACATGAACCGTTGACCAAGCAAATAAGCCACTGGACAGTTTTGTACCTGGTACCAAGAAAGCCAACGGTACCAATGCCAATTGTTGTGCTTTAAAATAACCAGTTCGCCGACCGCGATTACTTTCCGTGATTCGTGGTGATAAATTGTGAATCGCTAAATACTGTCGTAAGCCAGCACTGGCCAGCGCACTGATTGCCAGCAGCAAAAACAAACTAACGGCGATCAACCGATTAGTCGCTACTTGATCAGTAAACCTCGGTACCGCTAAGCGCCAACTATTAGGCAATAATGCGACCATGATCAATGTTGTGAATAACACCGCAGCAGTCGGCCACACTACACTAACAGTCATGATCACTGCTAAAATACCAATGATTTGATAGCCCAGCCACCAAGCCGCCGATAATTTTAGGCTCAATAAAATTGTCCCCACCGACAAAACGATCCCCAACGGCAAGCCGTAAATAAAAAAGGCCTTGAATTCATTTAGCCGGCTATCAATGGCAATATGAAAAGTTTGCCGTTCCTGTTGGATACGACGACGGCTGACTAAATAACCTGCCAAAATAAGACACCATAATAGCGGCTGGGCCACTAAACTGACCAGTAATTCTACTATCATAAACCGGAAAACTCCTCATTCATGCTCGTGATAAGCACCTAACCATCAAACGCCACCACGATTCATTTATTATTACTGTTAGTATAGCATTACTGGTTCCAAAAAAATATTCACAATCTAGTAACAAAAAAGCTGCACCAACTTTCGATTAAAAATCAAAGCTGGTACAGCAAATTATTGCTATTATTTTGGATTATCCGCTTTTAATTGTAACTGTAAATAAGCATCAATGAATGGATCCAAGTCACCATCTAAAACAGCCTGACCATTACCAGTTTCGTAGTTCGTCCGGTGATCCTTGATCATCGTGTACGGTTGGAAAACGTACGAGCGAATCTGTGAACCCCAACCGATTTCAGCTTGCTCACCCTGAATCTGCGCACGTTCTTTTTCCTTTTCTTCCAATTCACGCTGATATAATTTAGCCCGTAACATGTTCATAGCCGTCTGTCGGTTTTGCAATTGCGAGCGTTCCGCCTGACTGGCAACCACGATCCCAGTTGGTAAATGCGTGATCCGCACTGCCGAAGACGTTTTATTGACATGCTGACCACCAGCGCCGCTAGCCCGATAAACGTCCACGCGCAGATCATCACTATTGATCTCCACGTTGACCGTATCGTCCAGCTCTGGCATGACATCAACTGACGTAAATGATGTATGCCGCCGACCAGCCGCATCAAATGGTGAAATACGAACTAGCCGGTGAACACCACGCTCTGAGCGCAAATAACCATAAGCATTGTGTCCTTTGATCAGCAAGGTCACACTTTTGATCCCCGCTTCTTCGCCAGCCTGATAATCAACTGTCTCCACAGTAAAATGATGTTGCTCAGCCCAACGCATATACATTCGTAGCAACATTTCACCCCAATCTTGGGATTCAGTTCCCCCAGCACCAGGATGAATTTCTAAAATGGCATTGTTACTGTCATATGGGCCATTTAACAATAAGCCCAGCTCATACTGCTGCATTTGCTGCTGCAATTTAGTAATCCCCGTATCAAACTCCGCTGCAATCTGCGGATCATCCTCTTCAGCCAGTAATTCTGCCGATACAGTCAGATCATCGTATTGCTGCTGCAATTGCTGAAATGAATCATATTTAGCCTTTAAGCCATTTGTTGCGTCGATCAACTTCTGTGCTTGTGCTTGATCATCCCAAAAACCTGGTTCAGCCATTTGCGCTTCATTTTCAGCAATATTATCCTTTAGCGCATCTAAGTCAAAGTGACCCCCTAAATTGATCTAATTTAGCGGCCACATCGGCCAAAATATGTTTTCCTTCACTTAATTCCATACTGGAACCTCCCCGTAATTAGCCAAAAAAGCGGCGTGCTTAATAGCTAACGTCGCTTTTTAGCGTTTTTTACTCAAAATAGATTAACGGCGAATATTCTGGCGAATTTCAGCCTTCATGAATAATCGTGTCACATCAAAATCAATGTCGGCGATCATTTCTTCAAACAAGCGATAACCTTCGGATTGATACTCAACTAGTGGATTCAATTGACCGTAACCCCGCAAGCCGATCGACTGGCGGATTTGATCCATCGTATCAATATGATCGGTCCAATGCGAATCAACAACTCGTAAGATGACCACTTTTTCAAATTCAAGCATCTGCGCGTCATCGTACAGTTGCTTTTTCTTTTCTGCATAAACTTCATCGGCACGACCAAGCAAGTAATCAATAATTTGTTGACTAGACTTACCTTCAAGATCATCGGCGATCGAAATCGTATCTTCTGGTACCATTGAATTGATGGCAAAGTCATAAATGGCTTGCAAATCCCAATCTTTTTGCTCACCCTGGGTGTGAGAATCGACTATCCGCTTGATCGTCCGTTCAATCATTGGAATCAAGACGTACTTCAAGGATTCTGTGCTATCAATGACCTGCATCCGTTGCGAATAAATGACTTCACGCTGTTCGCGCATAACGTCATCGTATTGCAAAGTGTTTTTACGCGTATCGTAGTTGTTACCTTCAACCCGCTTCTGGGCTGATTCAACTTGGCGCGTGATCATCCGACTTTGGATCACCGCATCATCATCGGCAACTTTCATCCGATCCAATAGCGCTTTGATTCGATCAGAACCAAAACGGCGCATCAAGGTATCTTCCAAAGATAAATAAAATTGCGTTTCACCTGGATCGCCTTGACGGCCGGCACGGCCCCGCAACTGGTTATCGATCCGCCGTGATTCATGGCGTTCGGTACCAATCACGCATAAACCGCCAACTTCTTTGACCCCAGGACCTAATTTAATATCAGTCCCACGGCCGGCCATGTTGGTTGCGATGGTAACCCCACCGCGCTGACCAGCATTCATAATAATTTCGGCTTCTTTAAAATGGTTTTTCGCGTTCAAAACCATATGGGGAATATGTTCACGATCTAACAACTTAGACAGTAATTCAGACGTTTCAACGGCTACGGTACCAACCAACATCGGTTGGCCCTTTTCATGGCGTTGCTTAATATCAGCGACAACTGCCTTAAATTTACTTTGTAGCGTTGGGTACAATACATCAGGATGATCGATCCGGGCAATTGGCCGATTGGTTGGGATCGTGATGACTTGCATATTATAAATTTCGCGGAATTCTTCCTGTTCCGTTTTAGCAGTCCCAGTCATCCCAGCCAGTTTATTGTACATCCGGAAAAAGTTCTGATAAGTGATGTTAGCCATTGTCTTGGTCTCGTCCTGAATCTCGACGCCTTCTTTAGCTTCAATCGCCTGGTGTAGTCCATCAGAATAACGGCGGCCTTCCATAACTCGGCCAGTAAATGAATCAACGATCATAACCTTGCCATCTTGGACCACATAATCAATATCTAACAACATAATATAATTGGCCCGCAACGCTTGGTCCAAATGATGGGTCAATGCCATGTTGTCAGCGTCATACAAATTATCTAAGCCAAAATTAGCTTCAGCCTTGCGAATACCTTGTTCCGTCAAACTAATTGTTTTAGTTTGGAGATCAATTTTGTAGTCTTCCTCTTCTTTTAAGGTTTTAACAAAACGATCTGTGCGGATATAAAGGGCAGTCGACTTTTCTGCTTGTCCTGAAATGATCAATGGTGTCCGCGACTCATCGATCAAAATAGAATCGACTTCATCGACGATGGCATAATTTAACGGGCGCTGAGACATTTGTTCCTTATAAACCACCATGTTATCGCGCAAATAATCAAACCCAAGTTCACTGTTAGTTGAATAGGTAATATCAGCTTGATAAGCGGCGCGCTTTTCTTCGGCGCTTAATGAATTCAAGTTCAAACCAACGGATAAGCCAAGCCAATTATATAATTCGCCCATTTCCGTCGCATCACGACTGGACAAGTATTCATTGACGGTTACAACATGAACACCTTTACCTTCCAATGCATTTAAATAAACTGGCATTGTGGCAGTTAAGGTTTTACCTTCACCAGTACGCATCTCAGCAATATTGCCTTCATGCAAGGTGATCCCACCAATAATTTGAACGCGGAAGGGATAAAGCCCCAGTACGCGCTTAGCCCCTTCACGAGCGACTGCAAAAGCCTCTGGTAAAATATCATCTAAGGTTTCACCCTTGGCTAAACGTTCTTTAAACGCTGGCGTTTTTGCCTGTAATTCTTCGTCAGAAAGGGCCGCCATTTCATCAGCGAGTGCTTCAACTTGATCGGCAATCTTGCCCATCCGTTTGACCTCACGCTTATCACTTTCGACCCAATTTCTTAAAATATTTGCCATGACTAATTCCCTTCTTGTCAAATGTCGACAATGGAGGTTGAAACAACGTGGCTTCAACTTCGTATCTAATTTCTAAAATAAGCTTACGTACACTGAAAAAGTAACCCTGATCTCCGGGCCACTTTATCGTCCCAGTTTTATAAAAACATTACTTCAAGTTTAGCATTAATTTAATTCTCTGCAAACAACTTTAACACATTGACTCCTTAACGTAAAAAAAGCTGAACTATCTTAAACAAGATAATTCAGCCGCAAATAAATGGTTTATTTATTGTTCGTCAGTTTCAATCAAACCGTAACGACCATCACGCCGCTTGTAGACAATGCTTGTGCCATTAGTTTCTGCATCTTCAAAAATGAAGAAGTTATGACCCAGCATGTCCATTTGTAAGATGGCCTCTTCACTATCCATTGGCTTCAGGTTGACCCGCTTAGTCCGCACAACGTCTAGCTTTTCTTCCTTACTATCATCGTTGGCATCAGCAGCCGGCACCGTTAAGTCAAAGTCACGGATACCTTTTTCCCGTGATTTACGATTGATCTTGGTTTTGAACTTACGGATCTGGCGTTCTAGCTTATCCGTTACGAGGTCAACACTCGCGTATAGATCTGGTGAAGTTTCTTCTGCACGTAAGGTTAAGTATGGTAATGGGATCGTAACTTCAACCTTCGCTGTCTTATCTGGATAAACCTTGAGGTTGACATGTGCAGTGGACTCGGCAGTATTAGTAAAGTATTTTTCTAACTTACCTAACCGTTTTTCAACATAACTCCGAATCGCAGCGGTTACCTCGATATTTTCTCCACGGACATTGTAATTAAGCATAGAACTTCTCCCCTTTCACTTGCAAGTTTACCATGGCTGGTAAACATAGGTGAAGCAAGATGGCTACAGCGATCGTCTGTAACCAAGCCCACACGCTAGGTACCTTAAAACGTGAGTACGGGTTTGCTTCGCTCCCTTGCTTATGCCTTAATTATAATAGAAAGCGGTCTAATTGACAATCAAAAGCGTATCTATATTCAGTTAACGCGCCAAAGTAAACGTGTGCACTTGGCAATCAGGCGCAGCTATTTTCAGGCAAGCCTGTGCGTGGCGCATGGTTCGGCCCGTTGTATAAATATCATCTAACAATAAAATTTTTTTATAATTTAATATAGCTGCTTCACCCGCAAAATAAAATAACTGTGGTGTGCGCAAGCGCGCCCGCCGTTTTTTATGCGCTTGCTTTACTTTTTGCGGCTGTTTTTTTAAGCAAAAGGTTAACGGTACACAGTCCTCATACAGTCCCACAACAGGATTAAAGCCGCGCTTAGCGTAACTAGTTGCATCAGTGGGAATCGGAACATATAGATCAGCCGGATGCTGGCGTAACCAGCGTTGACAGTCTGTGGTAAATGCGTCACGCAACCGATAATCGCCCAGACTTTTGTATCGTTTAAAGAAATCTTGCAATAATTCATTATAGACAAACAATGCGTGATTATGGAGTTGTTGCCGCGGCTGTTTTTCTAACCAGCGTTGGCAATCACGACAAAGCTCAGAGGTCTTTTGTGTACGACCGCATTCAGGACAAGCCGTCGTGATTGGCATTAAGCGTTGACGACAACGCGAACAAATCTTTTCCGTTAATAACGGCTGCCAATGTAGCAATTCTGCCAGCGTTAAACTCTGACTAAATGGTTGCTGACATAACAAACAGTTCATTTAAACCCCGCCTTTCGATTAACTTGCTTGATTTGCTGGCTGGCAGCCTTCACAGCTCGACTTAGTCCTGCACATAGGAAATCAACCGCACCTGTCGGCCGTGCAGCTGAACGACCGACACGGCCCGCCATTTGTACTAACGCTGCGGCAGAGAAAATAGGATCATCTGCACCTAAAACAATCACATCAATTCCTGGAAAAGTAACTCCGCGCTCTAAAATAGTCGTCGTCACTAAACAAAACACTTGTTGCTGCCGCATTTGTTGAACCTTTTCTAACCGTTGTGGATCAGCTGCGTAGACCGTTGCGAATTTTAATTCTGGGAATTGCTGCTGTAAGATTTTTGCCAATGGCCGTAACAGTTCGATCCGCGGTACAAAAAGTAAGAAACGTTGTTGCTGCGCAATTTTAGCCACCAACAGTTGTCGTAATAACTTCGGCAGGTGCCGTTGCCGCAACTGTTGCCGCCACTTAAAACACAAGCGAATCTTAGGCTGCGGTAACGGATGCCCATGATAACGGCGCGGTAAATAACTTAATTCAAGCTTTTTCTGCCGCACTTGGCGTAATAATTGGGGACTCGGCGTTGCCGTCAAAAATAATCGGGCGCCATCCTTTTTAACTGCGTGTCGGGTAGCGTACGCCAATTGCGGATTCTGCGCATAGGGAAAGGCATCAACTTCATCAATGATCAAAATGTCAAAAGCTTGATAGAATCGTAATAATTGGTGAGTCGTGCACAACACTAATTGGGTATACTGATACGTTGCCGTTTGCCGTCCATGTAGTAGCATGATCGGCGTTTGCGCAAAAGCAGCTTGTAACCGCGGCATCAACTCCAAACAAACATCAACCCGTGGCGAAGCAATGCCCACACGTAATTGATTGACTAAAGCCCACGCAATCCCTGGAAACAACATTTCAGTTTTGCCAGCACCAGTGACCGCCCATAATAAATGATCTTGCCGGTGCTGGAATTGATTTTGGATTGCGGCGGCTGCAACCTGTTGTGCAGCCGTTAATTGTCCTGTCCAAGTCAATGGATCAGCTTGAGTAATAAAACGATTTGGTTCCGCTAAGCTCACTAAATACGCATCCGCACAAACACGACCCAGCAATAAGCAATCAGGACAGTAGTAACGGCCATCAGCTAATTGAACTTGTTGCTTTAGTTGGCGACTACCGCAACGCGCACAAAGTAACCAATTCGCATTTAACGAGGTCATGGCGGGACGTTGTACTAGGTGTGGTATATTATTAAGTGAAGCGAGTTCGGTCGTAGTCACTAATTGTTGCCGACCATAAAGTTCTGTAACTTCGATTTTGATCACCCCATATATATAAACTACGCTAAAAATACAATTTATTTTTAAGGGTATCTTTTTTGATGCGGTAGGTTGTAGCTGACAGCATGTTCGCTGTTCTTACTTTGTCCAACACTTATTTACCGTTGTACAACCACCCACGATATCAGAAATCTTAAGAACAAAAATTCACTATTCACGGATTTAGGAGGTGTTCTGTTTGTTGACTCACTATATTACGCTCAAAAGTGATGGCGAGCATGAAATTGAGATCAAAAAATCACGCTTCATTTGCCAATTAGCGCGCGTCGACAACGAAGCTGCCGCACAAGCATTTATCGCTGCCTGTAAAAAAAAGCACTACAAAGCCAATCATAATTGTAGTGCCTACGTTATTGGTGAACAGGATGAACATCAACACGCACACGATGATGGCGAACCCGCCGGAACCGCCGGTGTGCCAATGCTAGAGGTTCTACGCCGACAACATTTAAAAAACGTTGTTGCCGTCACCACACGCTATTTTGGTGGCACTAAACTCGGCGCTGGTGGTCTGATTCGTGCTTATAGCAATTCCGTTTCTCAAGCAATCGACGTAATTGGTTTAGTAGAAGGCCGACTACAACAAGCTTTAGCCATTACCATTGGCTACCCCCAGATCGGTGCGTTAGAACATTATCTGACTCAACACGCGATCACGATCACAGATACTAGTTACTTAGCCAATGTGACGTTTACCGCTATGGTCGACGATAATGAATTAGTTGCAGTTAAAGACACAATTGTTGAATTGCTCAACGGTCAAGTAACCTTTGAGTTAGGCGCACAACAATTTTTTGAAACGCCATTAAAAAACACCACCGATCATAATTGATCAGTGGTGTTTTGCTATCCGGCGAATAAAATTCAACAGTGGCTGCCAATGGCTGCCAACTAAGCCGATCTCTTCGATAAAAATCTCTAAACCGAACAAAACAGCAATAACTAGTAAGATTGAACCCAACTGTGTAGATAAAGGAAATAGTAACGCAATCAGTGAAAAAACTAAGGCAATACCATAAATCGTCAGCACCGCTTGTCGCTGATTCAACCCCATAGCCAACAAGCGATGATGTAAGTGGTGGCGATCAGCTTGAGAAATTGGTTTATGGTTTAATAAACGCCGAAAAATTGCAAATACGGTATCGGTGATCGGTACCCCGAGAATGATCACTGGGATCACGACCGAGATAAAAGTCACGTTTTTCAATCCTTCTAATGAAAAAACTGCGATCATAAAACCAATAAATAAAGAACCAGTATCGCCGAGAAAAACACTAGCTGGATGAAAATTATGTGGTAAGAAGCCAAGCAAAGTCGCTACTAAAGCAAAGATCATAATTGGAATATCGACTTCTGTCACCGTCAAGAAGAACCACGCAATCACACCCATAGTAAACAGAGCAATGATTGATACGCCAGTGGCAAGCCCGTCCAAGCCATCAATCAAGTTGACCGCATTGGTGATCGCCAAGATCCAAATAATCGTAATGGGCAGACTCCATATACCTAACTCAAAATGGCCTACAAACGGAATCGAAACGTTTGTCATCCGAATATCCGCCACAAAATAAATGACCAATGCAGCTAGCAGTATCCCTAACATTTTTTGCCGTGGTCTTAATTCTAAGATATCATCCAGAATGCCGGTAATGATGATAATACATTCACCAAGAAAAATGCTGTATAGCATCATGGTTGGAAATTGCGCTCGCAGTAGTACGAATGTTGAAAACGTAAAGGTAATAAACAGACCTAAACCACCCATTGATGGGATAGGCGCCTTATTGATTCGTCGTGCATTCGGTTTATCTACCGCGCCCATTTTAATTGCTAAGCGCCGTACAAATGGTGTAATAACGGCAGAAAGGACCATAGTCAGACTGAACATGACAATTATTCTAAACATAGTTTTTTTAACTCTCTTTCAGTTGTTTCCCCTATGTTAAGTATTATACAAATCCCCGACTGAAAACACAAATTTCCACTGTACTACTCTAGCTTGTTGAACTAAAACACGGGACGAAGAAACAACTCGTAGCACTATTAAAACAGTGTCATTTGAGTCAATTTTCTTCGTCCCGTTTTCATTTAATTATTTAGCATATTCAACTGTTCTTGTTTCTCGAATAACGGTGACTTTGATGTGACCAGGATATTCTAACTCGTCTTCAATTCGTTTACGAATATCATGAGCCAATGTTACCGCCTGTAAATCATTAATTTCTTCTGGTTTAACCATGACCCGTACTTCGCGGCCTGCCTGAATGGCATAACTGGTTTTAACCCCTTTGAAATCATTGGTGATTGCTTCAAGTTTTTCCAGTCGATGAATATAGTTTTCTAAGGACTCGGAACGTGCTCCCGGACGGGCGGCTGAGATAGCATCCCCAGCTGCCACCAATACTGCAATGACGGAAGTAGGTTCAACGTCCCCGTGATGTGATGCAATTGCATTTATAACAACTTCATTTTCATGATATTTCCGGGCAATTTCAACGCCGATTTCGACGTGTGACCCAGCAACTTCATGATCCAAAGCCTTACCAATATCGTGTAATAATCCTGCGCGTTTTGCTAATGTAACATCCTCACCTAATTCCGCAGCTAATGCGCCAACTAATTTGGCAACTTCGATCGAGTGGTTCAACACATTCTGACCATAGCTGGTTCTAAAATGAAGCCGACCTAATATTTTGATTAAATCAGGATGCATATTATGAATACCGACATCAAAAATCGCTTGTTCACCGATCTGCCGGATTCGTTCATCCATTTCCTTGCGTGACTTCTCCACCATTTCTTCGATCCGCGCTGGATGGATTCGACCATCTTGGATCAGCTTCTCCAGTGCCATCCGGGCAATTTCGCGCCGGACAGGATCAAAGCCGCTTAAAATAACGGCTTCTGGTGTATCGTCGATAATTAAATCGATCCCAGTTAAGGTCTCTAAAGTCCGAATATTACGACCTTCGCGACCAATAATGCGACCTTTCATATCATCATTTGGTAAGTTAACAACAGAGACTGTCGTTTCCGATACTGAATCCGCAGCACTACGCTGAATCGCGTAGGCAATCAAACTTTTAGCGGTACGATCCGCCGTTTCCTTAGCATCAGCTTCGCTTTCCTTGATCATCACTGCACGTTCTTCGGCCAAGTCAGACTTGGTTTGAGTAATGATCATATTGCGAGCATCTTCTTGGGATAACGCAGCAACGCGCTCTAACTCAGCTTGTTGCTGTTCAATCAGTGAGGATACTTCCTTCTGCTTCTCATCAATGAGTTGTTGTCTGCTACCTAGCGTTGTTTCTCGTTTCTCTAAGAGTCGTTCCTTTTTGTCCAACGTATCATCCTTGCGGTCAAGTGTTTCTTCACGTTGTAGGACGCGATTCTCTTGTTTTTGAACTTCGCCACGTCGCTCTTTTAACTCATTTTCAATCTCAGCCCGATAACGATGATTTTCATCTTTTGCTTCTAAAAGTGCCTCTTTTTTCTGAGTTTCAGCTTCTTTTTTTGCATCAGCGATGATGCTATCAGCGGTATTGTGTGCCATAGCCAACTGTTTTTCATGAATTGACTTACGCACAGCATAGCCTAAGATTAAACCGACAACTAACATGATGACTGCGAGGATTATCGTGATAAATAGACTCATATCTTCACCTCCGCATCATCAAAAACGATTATTTTAATAACCGTATAAAATTTAAGATGTTTATTATTTGATTATTTACACACTATTCATTTTATAGTTGCAGACAGAGACTGTCAACATTAATCGGCTAACAATACCTAGTCCCGATTAAAAGCGCATTCATAAAAGTTAGTTTTAAAAAATTACATAGTCATAAATTTTTGATCAACTAAAAAAACTCACACCATAAGTAACTTATGATGTGAGCCTCTAGTTCGTTAGATTATGAAACTAAACATCCAATGTGCTAGGATCAGTAGCTTTGGCTGCAGTTTTATTTTTAGACTTATCTTTTGCTTTCTCGTCGGTTCCAGCTTTGCTGTCTTCAGTAGTTGGTTCTGCAATACCATAAGCTTCGCGAACTTTCTGCTTGATCTCCGCCATAACCTCTGGATGATCAGCTAAATAATTCTTGGCATTTTCACGACCTTGACCGATTCGATCATTGCCGTAAGAATACCATGAACCACTTTTATCGACGATATCTTTTTCAACCGCCATATCAACTAATTCACCTGTTTGTGAGATACCCACACCATACATAATATCAACTAAAGCAACTTTAAATGGTGGTGCTACCTTATTTTTAACAACTTTGATCTTAACACGGTTACCAATAATATTGGTACCTTCCTTGATCTGTTCAGCACGACGAACTTCTAAGCGCACCGTTGCGTAGAATTTCAACGCCCGACCACCAGGAGTTGTTTCAGGATTACCAAACATGATCCCAACTTTTTCACGGATCTGGTTAATAAAGATGGCGATAGTTTTCGTCTTATTAATTGAACCAGAAAGTTTCCGCAATGCTTGTGACATCAAACGTGCCTGTAAGCCCACGTGGGAATCACCGATTTCGCCTTCAATTTCTGCTCGTGGTACTAGAGCAGCAACAGAATCGACAACTACAATATCAATAGCACCACTAGAAACTAGCGCATCAGCGATTTCTAAGCCTTGTTCCCCAGTATCTGGTTGTGATAACAATAGATCATCGATGTTGACCCCTAGATTAGAAGCATACTTAGGATCCATCGCATTTTCGGCATCAATATAAGCTGCGGTTCCACCTTGTTTTTGAACTTCAGCGACAGCATGCAATGCAACCGTAGTTTTACCCGAACTTTCTGGACCATAAATTTCAATGATTCGTCCACGCGGATACCCACCAACCCCTAGCGCTTCATCAAGCGCCAATGAACCGGTAGAAACCGTGGAAACTTGCGTATCGACTTTCTCACCAAGACGCATAATTGAACCTTTACCAAAGTTCTTCTCAATCTTTTTAAGCGCATTATCTAATGCCGCTTTACGTTCATCAGCCAAGTGAGAACCTCCTTAAATTGTCACTAATTATCTTCATTTCATTGTAAACAATTAAGCGAACTACTTCTCGCTTCACAACTAATCATACCGAAACCGATTCTAAAAAGCAAGCAAAAAGTGAACAAATGTTCCCGCTATTTATCGGCGTCCAACAGATGATAAAGTAAGTCAAAACCAGTTAACGCACTTTGCTGCCGAACAAAATTTCGTGTGCGCGAGAAAACAAATTTACGTGCAAACGGAATTTGATCACGATAAGCAATACCAATATAAACCGTGCCGGCTGGCTGACCTTCTAACTTATCAGGACCAGCAACCCCTGTAAAGGAAATTCCAATATCTGATTTAAGTAATAACTTAGCTTGTCGGGCCATTGCAATCGCGGTTTCTTCACTGACGACACCGTATTTATGCAGATACTCTGGTGAGATCTGTAATAAATTAGCTTTTTCAGCTAAGGAATAAGTCACAAAACCCCCATTAAAAATGTCAGAAGCACCACTGACATTAGCTAACATACTTTGAAAAAGCCCAGCGGTCAAACTTTCCGCCGCGGTGATCGTCAACCCACGCTTTTTCAGCAAAGTAACTACAACTTGTTCCAGAGAATTATGTTCACCATAACCATAGAAGTATTGACCGACCCGGGCTTGAACTTTAGCTTCTAATTCAGCCAATAATTGATCTGCGGTCGTCTGATCCGTAGCTTCAGCAGTTAATCGTAACGTAACTTCATTGGTTTTAGCATAAGGGGCAATAGTGGGATTAGTTTGTTGGTCGATCAAATCCGCTAATTGTGTGACTAGCGCTGATTCACCGATACCATGGAAGCGAAGCACCCGTGAATCGAGCACATTAGCCTGCTTAAACTGCTTGATCAACAACGGACGAGCTGAATCTGTAAACATGGCTTCCAATTCACTTGGTGGTCCTGGCAATAACATATAGGTATGTGCTGGTGCTTGATAAAGTGCCCCCACGGCCATACCGACTGGATTTTTTAAGGGAATACTATTAGCTGGTAGCATCGCTTGCAAACGATTATTTTCAGTCATTGGTTGCTGTGAGCGCGCAAAAAAAGCTTCAATATAAGCCATAGCCGGTTCATCAACCACCAATTTCTCATTAAGGTGTGCCGCTAAAGTTTGCTTCGTTAAATCGTCTTTAGTTGGACCCAAGCCACCAGTTAAAATGATCAAATCACTACGACTATCAGCCAATTTGATTGCTGCTTCCAGACGTGCCGTATTATCCCCGACGACTGATTGATAATAAACATCGATTCCTAGATCAGCCAACTCACGGGCCACAAACGGTGTTGTCGTATTCGTGATCTCACCTAAAAGAATCTCCGTGCCCACTGCAATGATCTCTGCTCGCATTATTTTTGCCTCCACCATTTAATATACGTCATTTTATTCATTTCTATTTTAGCTTACTACTTTTTTCGTCAAAAAAACACGCACAGTCAGTGTACGTGTTCAAAATACTATTTGAATGAATCAGCAAAAACATGCCGACTATGCACAAAATAATCAACACCAGAATAAATTGTGAAGAATAAGCAAACATACAATAACGTTAACGCCATCGGAAAATGCAAATTATTGAAAAAGACATTATTCAAGAATAAAAAGATGATCGCAAACATTTGGGTTGTTGTTTTGATCTTACCTGGCATTGCCGCCGCTAAAACAACGTGTTCATTACTTTCTGCCAGTAACAGCCGCAATCCGGTGATTGCCAATTCGCGACAAACAATGATTGCAATGACCCAAGCAGGCGCCTTACCCATTCCAACTAAAATAATAAAAGCAGTCATGACTAGCATTTTATCAGCTAGTGGATCCGCAAACTTACCAAAGTTAGTCACTAAATGCTGACTCCGCGCAATTTTACCGTCAATAAAATCAGTGATTGAGGCAACAGCAAAAATAATCGTGCCAATGATCTGAGTCCACGGAATCACAGTCCCAGCAACGTTTGCGCTGCCCCAACTCCAAGGAACCAGCACTACCAACATGAACAACGGGATCATGAAAATTCGTACGATCGTCAATCGATTAGGTACATTCATTTAAATAATTCTCCTTCACAACTTAGAGTGAGTTGAAAAAGCACTAGTAGTGCTTTTTCAACCACGTTTACGCTAAATTAGCGATCAAAATTAGCTTTACAATATTTTCCAAGTACAACTTAGGTAATTTAATACATCACGCATAAAAAATAGCACACCTAACTTTATTCTACTATGTTAAACCTTAGCATAGTTCGGCGCAAATAATAAATTTAGCGTCGCTTAGAAATATCGTTATTGTGCTATTTAATAAGCTTAGTTACTGGTTTGGGTTGTGGCTTGACTGCTACTTGCGGCTGCACCACTGCTAGCAGCGGCAGTCGTCATCGTAACAGTGATCGTCTTAACAAACCCACCAACATTGTTGGGATCAAGGTTGAAGTTTTTACCATTGATCTTGGCTTTAGTATTTTCAGCATTACCCGTTTGAATTGTAAATGAAGTCGTCCCACTTGGAATTGTGATCGACTGTGGTGCACTCTGTAAAGTTCCCTGCCAAATTTGTGTACCACCAGCAGTAACGGCTACCCAAGCTGTCTTAGTATCACTAGCATGCAACACTAAAGTATTATTAGTTGGTGCATTGCTGTAGGTAAAGGCCGCTGACGTTGTTGTTTCTGAAGTAACGGTCATCTTCGGCTTAGTTGTTGACTTTTTAGCCGAGCTAGCTTTCTTAGCTGATGATGATGCTGCCTGTGAAGAACTACTACTGCTTTGACTAGATGCTTTACTTGAAGATTCGGAAGAAACTGTCATCGAAGAACTTTCTTGGATGACACTCTTATTCCGATCACGATTACCGATAGCAAAGGCATAGATCACACCCACGATCACAACAACAACAGCGACAATAATAATTGTCGGTAGGTAGCGACTAAAGCGCGCAAACCCATTATCGTGATTACGCGTTCGTGTCCGCGTATTGGCCTTATTTTCGTCTTCCGTCGGCTCAATATATTCTTGTGGTTGCGGCTGCGGAATCGTATCGTTGAACTCATTCAGCAGTTGCTCACTATCTAAGCCAACGGTATCCGCATACTGTTTGACGAAGGCGCGCACATAAAAATCGCCGGGCAGCGCCTCAAAGTTACCTTCCTCAATCGCAATTAAATAACGTTTCTGAATTTTAGTGATCTGCTGCAGATCATCCAAAGTGTAACCCTTGTCGATCCGTGCGTCACGTAATTTTTGTCCTATTTCACTCATTGATCCTCTTCCACCTATCGCCCTTTTACAAGAATTTCAATTTTAGTATAGCATAGAAAAATAAATCTTTTCACTAAGATTTTCCTTACAGTAATCTAATTTAAACAATTCTTTAAAGAGTGGTAAAAAAGCGTCCAGATTATGACGTATAGCCTTGCCAAGCAATAAAAGACACACAATGGCTTGTTTGACTAACGCAGTTGTACGTAATAATCTGTTTTTTACCACGTTTTCACCAACCTAACAGTATTCCCTAAACTCAATCGTAGAAAATCAACTTTTTAATATATTGCCATAAAAAACCGCCATTTACTTACGCCAACCACCAGTTACGTACAAGGTCTGTCCAGTCAAATAGCCCGCTTCTTTTTTCAGTAAAGCACTGATCCAATAGGCGACTTCATCCGGCTTAGCCAAACGACTGATTGGAATCTCACTGCGCAATTGATTTTTGGCATCGGCATCAAACAACTGATTCATTTTCGTATCAACAGCACCTGGCGCCACAACGTTGACCGTAATGCCTAATGAAGCGACCTCGCGGGCATAAGCGTTGGCAAAAGCTGACTGCGCTCCTTTGACGGTACTATAAGCTACTTCCAGAGCACTGCCACTACCGCCATAAACTGAGCCAACAAAAACGATCCGGCCATAGTCGCTATGCGCTAGTTTCTCACTAAGCCGCTGACAAAGCAACATTGGTGTTTTGACGTGCATTTCCCACAAACGTTCTAGTTGCACGGCAGTCGTCTCTTGAAACAACCCGTAAGTCGTAGTACCAGCGGCAAAAATCACGGCATCGACTTGGAATAGTTGACTCACGATTTGATCTAATTGCGTTTCATCAGTGAGATCATATGCTAACGTGAAAAAATCCTGTCGCGGGTATTGCTGAATAAAATCCGCCTGTAACTGTTGAACCGGCGCTGCATGTTGAAAATAGTGTAGATACAGGGACCAGCCGGCGGCAGCCAACTGACGAGCTACGGCTTGACCAATATCACCGGACGCCCCAATGATCAAAGCTGAACGATTCATTCAACTCCATCCCCAGCCAGTGGTTCAATATGAAACACACTCAGCGCTTCGCTGCGTACAAACTGTTGCAACGCTGCCTGGATATCAGCTAACGTGATCTCATCAATAATATTGACTAGATCAAACAGACTTGCATCGCCAAAATCATCGCCAGAGTAAGTGTTAGCAATGTATTCCAAGGCGTTCATTGATTGCAGCGTCCGACCTAAAGCTTCTTTTTTAACCAACGCTAAGCGGCCTGCATTTAAATCTGGGTTAGTGGCGGCCTTTTCCAACAAGCTGATCATCGCATCGGAAAACTCCTGGGGCTTTTCAGTATCCCCACTTAACGTGGCAAAATGATAAGTCCGCGCCAGATCTAGTTCATAACCAAAACTGTCATCGACCACACCTTGATCGTACAATTGTAAGTAGTTCTGTGAAGAATCACCAAACAACATATCAAACAATAAATTCAGTTCAGTTCGATATTTTAAGCCCGCACGATCCTGTGTAACTGGGGTTAGCCCTTTGATCCCAACAATACTCTTCCCGCGCTTAACTGGCAATTCAGTAACGCGATACGGAATAATATCGCTACCATCGGCAGCTTCCTCAGGGAATTGCCGCTGGATCGGCTCGGCCGGTGGGAAAGTTTTTGCAGCTTGATTAGCTTCAATCCACGCTAAAGTTTCTGCCGGATCAATATTGCCGACCACAAACAAATTCATATTACTAGGCTGGTAAAAAGTCCGGTAAGCTGTATATAGTTGCTCTGGCGTGATCTTAGCAATTGAATCGATCGTTCCGGCAATGTCCTCATGTAACGGATGCTTAGGATACAAATTCTCAATAATACCAAAAAATAGTCGCCAGTTAGGATCATCCTCGTACATTTCAATTTCTTGACCAATGATACCTTTTTCCTTGTTGACCGAAGCCTCAGTAAAATAAGGCTCCTGCACAAAATCTAACAACGTCATTAAATTAGTTTGAATATTGTCAGTTGCGGAAAATAAATAACTGGTACGGGTAAAGCTAGTAAATGCATTTGCGCTAGCACCATTATGGCTAAAAACCTCGAAAATATCGCCGGCCTTTTTTTCAAATAATTTATGTTCGAGAAAATGCGCGATACCAGCTGGGACTGCTGTATATTCACTTTCACCTGTCGGCACAAAATAATTATCGATCGAACCATAATTAGTCGTCATTACGGCGTAAGTCTTATGGTAGCCAGCTTTAGGCAACAGGGTTACCCGTAAACCATTAGCCAATGTTTGTTGGTACAGGGTTTCGTCTAGGGTAGCATAATGTGTCGTTTCCATTATTTGTCCCCTCCTTTACTGCTCAAGAAATAAATGGCCTGCAGCTTAATTGTTTGCGCGGCCGCCACGATCTGTTGCTTCGAAACTGCGTCCAATGCGGCAATAAAATCAGCCGTCGAAACTGCCGCTTCAGGAACTAGCTGACGAACGAGCGCTTGTGTTGTAAGATTACCAGCACTATCTAGACCAGTAATGTATTGATTTTTAATTGTAGCTCGAGTTTGCGCTAATAATTCATCGCTAAACTCACCTGCTTGCAGCGTCTCCAATTGTGCTGCGATAATTTCCTTGACGCGCGTCACATTTGTCGCATCGATCCCGGTTTGTACAGTGATCAACCCACGAAAGGCGTCATACGCACTTGAGGCATAATAAGCTAAACTAGCCTTTTCTCGTACATTAGTGAATAATAACGACATTGGTGAGCCGCCAAAAATACCGTTTGCTAACAACAACGCATAATAATCAGGTTGATAATAGTAAGTTGGCACTTGATAAGCCAAATTCAACTTAGCTTGATTAGTTGGCTGCACCTCAGTTTGCTCAGCGACAGTATCTAACAAAGCTTGCTGATAAAATACCGTCGGTTGTGTGACTGTCCGCACTGCTAATGGTAAATCAGCTAGTAAAGTGGTTACCGCCGACACATCAACATCCCCTAACACCGTGATCGCCACTTGGTCATGTGCCAACATTTGTTGATAGTAACGATAAAGACTGCTAGCTGTGATTGGTTCTAGATCATTGACGTTACCAAAGCTAGGCAAACGTTGCGCCGAACTATTTTCAAAATAGAGTTGTTGTAATTGCAAACTAGCGTAAGCTTGCTTGTTATCATAAACTGAAGCCAAATAAGCAGCCATATTGGTCTTTTCCCGATCAAAAGTTGCCGTGTCAAAATGTCCAACACTAACATTAGGCCGCCACAATACTTGTTTTAAGAAAGCTAAACCTTCTGTCAAAACCGCTGTTTCACCAGGTAAAAACTTATCATTGACCACGGTCATTACGACCGAAAAAACGTGTGTGTTGCCACGTTTACTAACCGAAATACCAAAATTAGCCCCGTACATCGCTGATAATTTAGCCGCCAAATCAGCTTGAGTTGGATAATCCTGGCTATTGGTCTCTAACAAGCTAGCTAGCAACGAACGCTGTGTGATCGTCTCTGCTTGTAGCGGTGCAATAAAATTGAGTACGATCCGCGTTGTTTTAAACTGTGTCGATGGCAGAACGGTCAACGAGACGCCGTCTGCTAATGTTTTTTTAGTTACCATAATGTACCTCACTTATGATTATTAATCTAATCAGCATACTGATCATGCTTGACTTGAGTCTTGCTCGTCATCCGGGTTTTGCACGTAAACTTTACGCGGCTTACTTCCTTCAGCTGGACCAACGATCCCCCGTTGTTCCATCTCATCAACGATCCGTGCTGCTCGGTTATAGCCAATACGGAAACGCCGTTGTAGCATGGAAATGCTAGCTGTTTGTAGTTGTGCAACTAGTTTGACTGCATCAGGGAAAAGTTCATCATCTGCTTGACTAGCCGTTTCCTCTGCTGGCTGATCATCGGGGATCAATCGTTCATCATATTCTGCCGTACGCTGTGCCGTGATAAAACCGACCACTGCTTCAACATCTTTAGCAGAAATATAGGCACCCTGGACCCGGGTCGGCTTATTTTGTCCCATTGGTAGATACAACATATCCCCACGACCCAGTAGCTTCTCCGCACCAGTACTATCAATGATCGTCCGCGAATCAATACCTGAAGAAACAGCAAACGCCATCCGACTAGGCACGTTAGCTTTGATCAAACCGGTAATAACATCAACTGATGGCCGCTGTGTTGCCAAGATCATGTGAATTCCAGCTGCACGGCCCATCTGTGCTAAACGAACGATTGCATCTTCAACTTCATTCGACGAAACCATCATTAAATCCGCTAACTCATCCACAATTGCCACAATATAGGGCATTGAGGGTAATGGCTGTTCAGTATCCTGATCTTGCTGCTGAACGGCTTGATTATACTCCGTGATATTCCGTTTACCACTTTGAGCAAATAATTCATAACGTCGTTCCATTTCAGCAACGACCTTGTGTAGTGCCTGCGCCGCTTTTTTAGCATCAGACACAACTGGTGTCAACAAATGCGGTACACCATTATAAACCGATAATTCAACCTTTTTCGGATCGATCATCATTAGTTTAACTTCATGCGGTTTAGCAGTCATCAAAATCCCAGTGATAATATCATTGATCATCACAGATTTACCACTACCAGTGGAGCCGGCGATCAATAAATGCGGCATCTTGCTGATATCGACCATGATCACATTACCAGAAATATCACGACCAACTGGAACTGATAAAATTTTACCAGGATGTGGTGGCTGTGCTTCAAAGACATCACGGAAAGAAACAGTAGCGACTGCCTTATTTGGCACTTCGATCCCAATTAATGATTTACCGGGAATCGGCGCCTCGATCCGCACATCTTTAGCCGCCAAAGCTAAAGCAAGATCATCAGTCAAACTTACAATTTTACTGACTTTAACCCCGATTGCTGGTTTGATCTCATATTTAGTTACTGCCGGTCCTAAATTCACATTTTTAACTTCAACATCAATACCAAAACTGTCAAAAGTCTGTTTTAATTTTTGTGTGTTCTGCTTGATCGTGGCATACTCTTCGCTTTGATCTGTTGGCGGTATCGCCTGCAACAGATCAGCACTAGGTAGTTCATAATCCTGATCAGCTACTGCCTCCGCAAATAACGCGGGTGCTTCACTAGTCGGTGCAGCCGCCGCACTAGCCGGTCCTGCTGCTAATTGATCCAAATCAACTTTTGCTTGTGCTGATTGCATCTGTTCCGCCGCCACATTGATCGTTGGTGTATCCGGCGTAACTGACGAACGCTGTGCCACTGGCTTAGGCAAATCTTTTGCAGCTGGTTCAGACTTCACAGCTGTCGGTGCAGTTGGCTTTGCTTTAGGTACTCGTGTTTTTAGTTTTTGTACCCGTGGACCTAACTGTTTGCCAGCTTGCCATAATCCTTGAGCACCAGCCCATAAACGCTGACCGCACCACTCAACCAGGCGTACCAAACGCAATACTGCATCACGAACAACAGTAAATGGAATATCAAAAATCAGCAACAAACCGCCAAGTACACCAATAATTGCCAGCAAGTAAGTGCCAAACTGACCAACTAGAAAATAACTAATGCTGTAGCCAGTTGCCCCTAGCATCCCGCCACCAAGCATTGTTGTGACACTTGCACGCTGAAAATCAGCAACTAGAAAGCGCCAAGTCACCGCCATAAATTGACTGTGTAATTCCAATTGCGCAAACATGACTGCATCTAAAAAACATAATAAACTAAAATAAGTTAGACTGACACCAGCCACGCGCTTGCCAGAAACGGTAGGACCATGACCCGCGACCAATAAGAATAAACCGTATAAGCCCAAGATAGCTGCTAAAAACGGATAAGTATCACCAACTAAAACCCGAATCAAGTTAGCTAACTGATTACCAATAAAGCCCCATTTAAAAATGGCGAATAAACTGAGTAAAATAAAAATCAAACCGATCACATTGACCGTTACAGGTGAGTTGTTTGTGGTAGTTTTCCGCCGCTTACTAGCGGCAGTCGTGCGCTTGCGCCGTGGCTTTTTTCTCGTTGCCACTTAACACACCTACTTTCTTGAAAAGACTTCTCTACCCATTATACACAAACTTTTGTTTGCTTGGGTCGCAACTTATAAAAAATGTAAAAAGCCTTAGCTGATCTAGTTATCGGCTAAACCAGCTAAAGCTTTTCTAGGTTATCTTTTAAAACTAAATCAATTGATCATTTCTAATTACGCACAAATGTGGTTGAAAAAGCAACTCATTGTCTAGTTAATTTCGGTAATTTTTCAACACATCTGCTAATTAGTTATCGTCGGGCGTGATCTTTTCGAAGGGTTCACTATCGTCGTCATCTTCAGCATGAAAATCTAACTGTACCCCCTGATCCAACGCAACTGCAGTTACTTGATAGGTTAGGGTTTCGATATACTCAACTAATGGACGCGATAAGCGCTGCATGTCAGCAGCAGCCAAATCATCTGGCGTGCCATTGAAATCGAGGATCTGAATGATCTGCGTAATCTGACCACTGACGGCGAAGCCTTCCAGAACAACTTCAAACGGAACCGCAAACTGAAAAATTTTACCACGAGCCATAATTTCATCCGCACCATCACCCGTTGCAGTGACTTCATTAATATTAACTTGAACGTCGGTTTTAGGTGCCGTATCCGGTGCAACACGGTCGTAATGGAAATGTTCGACCACAACTTGTTCACGATTAGTTTTCATTGGTTGCCTACTTTCTAAATTGAATTAGTCTTTTTGTTCCATTGCTGCTTTTAGTGCTTGAGCCAAGGCACTTTCGCCTGGTTCATCGTCTTGGTTGACCTTCTGTAATAAGCGGCGCTCTTCATGCTTGTTCATCCGCTTTTTACCTTTGACCGCTCCGACTTTTTCAGTGATATTACAGTGAGTACATTTGAAGTAATCGCCCTTTTCACCAGACAATAACACCATTTTTTTATGGCATTGCGGGCAACGATGGTTGGTTACTTTAGGGTCACGCCGACGATAATAATCACAATTCTGATTACTGCACACTAGTAAAACCCCATTGCGGGTGGATTTCTCCCGTAATTTTGAGCCACATTTAGGACAAACTTTCATCGTCAAATTAAAGTCTTTATAGTCCGCTGAACTCCGTTTGACTTCTTTCACTAGATCAGTAGTTGCGTGACGGATCTGTGCAATAAAATCACGCTTCTGCAATTTGCCTTGTGCGATTTGCTCTAACTGTTGTTCCCACTTAGCGGTTAAATCAGGCGTGGTCAGGCGTGGGTTAACCAATTTAAGTAATTGTTGCCCTTTTGGTGTCACCGCCAAATGTGTGCCAACACGCTCCATCAAGCCAGAATTAACTAGTTTTTCGATGATCTCAGCACGGGTTGCTGGCGTACCTAAGCCTTTTTTCTCCATCTGCACTAACAAATTAGCTTCACTCAACGGCTTCGGTGCTTGGGTCAGTTGTTTATTTAAGCTGACACTACCTTGTAATTGCGCACCAACTTTTAATGGTGTCACGCTCGTCGTTGCCAAGTCATATTTAAAACCGGCTTGTGTTACCTGAGTCTGCTTTAGAACAAAACCTTGACTGAGCTGATACGTAAACTGAGTTTCAATATAATCCGGCAAAAACAGGCCGATAAAGCGTCCCAAAATCATATCATAGATTTTCTTTTCATCACTAGAAAATAATTCCGGTTGTGGCATCTGCTCGGTGGGAATCAAGCCATAATGATCGGTCACTTTAGCGTCATTGAAAACATGCTTCTGCACCACCGGCGCTTTTCTACCAGCTAATGGTTTAGCCAACGGTTCGTAACGACTGACTGCCGCCAAACGCTCCGTCATTGTTGCCTGTAAGTCAGTCGTCAAATACTTCGAATCTGTCCGCGGATAAGTGACCACCTTATAACGTTCATATAACGTCTGCAACAAGTTCAACGTTTTTTTGGCTGAGAATTGAAACCGTTGGTTGGCGTCTTTTTGTAGTTCAGTCAAATCATACGGCAACGGCGCCTTTTGATGCTTGCTTTTTTCTTTCACGGCGGTGACTTGATAGCTGGCCGCTTGCAACTGTTTCTGCTGTTTTTGAGCTGAGGCCAAATCCAAATGTGGATTGCCGCTTAATTGCGCGTCACCGTGCTTAGTCTGCAGGCTCAATGTATAATACGTTTCCGGCTTGAACTTGCTGATTTTTTCAGCTTGCGCGGCAACTAAACCTAATGTGGGCGTCTGTACTCGCCCAGCCGATAAGCTATCATTATATTTTACAGTTAATACCCGCGTCACGTTTAAACCGACCAACCAGTCTGCTGCTGAACGTGCTTGCGCGGCAGCATAGAGATTATCGTAATCCTTACTTGGCCGCAAATGAGCAAAGCCTTCACGAACCGCTTTATCAGTTTGTGACGAGATCCATAACCGCTTCACTGGCTTGTCAAAATGCAAATAATCCAAGATCCAGCGAGCAACTAATTCGCCTTCCCGTCCCGCATCGGTTGCAATAACTGCGGCACCCACATCCTTGCGCTTAGCCAGTTCGCCGATTGCCTTCAATTGTGGCCGTGTCTTTGGTAATGGCTTGATCTGCATTTTCTCTGGCATCAATGGTAAAGTATCTAACGACCATTCTTGCCATTCATGCTTATAATCCTCTGGCATTTTCAAAGTCAATAAATGCCCTAACGCCCAAGTAACAATATAATCGTCGCCGCTATAATAGTGACGACTTTTTTGATTCGCTTTTAAAACTCGCGCCAACGATTCAGCGACACTAGGTTTTTCCGCGATAACTAATGTTTTCATCTATACCTCGATCTCATTTAAATTTAGGATAGGAGCTATGACTGATGGCATAACTTTTTTGCTTTTCCGAACACTACCGCCATCAGAAAAACAGTATTATTTCAATTTATCATGTTCGTAGCGATGCGCCCGCTCTAACCCAGTAAAGGCTTGCTGGCGCAGCGCTTCGTAAATAATGATGGCCGCTGAATTAGATAAATTCAACGCACGTACATTTTCCGTCATTGGAATCCGCAATGCTTTTTCTGGATTGGCCCGCATAAATGGTTCAGGTAAACCAGTTGTTTCCTTGCCAAATAAGAAGTAATGATCTACATCAGTGTCGGTATAGTCAACATCCGTATACGTTTTTGAAGAGAATTTACTGATCAAATACAGCCGTGCATCCGCTGGTAATGAAGCGATAAAAGCATCTAAACTTTCGTGATAAGTAATATCAACTTTTTCCCAGTAATCAAGGCCGGCCCGTTTCATATGTTTATCATCAGTAGAAAAGCCCAACGGCTCAATTAAATGTAAATGTGTATCCGTTGCAGCACAGGTCCGTGCAATGTTCCCGGTATTGGCCGGCATTAATGGCTCGTAAAGTGCAATATGGTTAGTCAATTTTCTTACTTCCTTTTCCAATAGCTTATTAGTGCGTGTTTGAAAAATCCGCTTTTTAAACATGTTTACGTTAAATTAATGGTAAAAACTAATTTAACATTACAAAGACACTCTAGCTTATTTGTGAATCCGTAGCTTCTATTATAACGATAGCTAGCGGTATTTTTCAAACTAGAGTGTCAAAAATCTCACGCACAAAAAAATCAGCCACTATACAGCAGCTGACTGATTGATTTATTTTGCGTTTCGCACCCGGTATTTAGTTAACAGATAACTGAACAATGCGATATTTAAATTAACAATGCTTAACCATAGCGTCCAGCGTTTCAACCGCAATTCATGTTTACGTCCCATTACTGATTCCTCCTATATTAAGCTCAAACTAAAGAAAAACCACCATCAACCGTTAAAACTTGCCCAGTCACATAATTGTTTTGCATTAAATAAAGATAAGCACTCGCAACTTCTGCCACTGTAGCTACACGGTGTAAGGGAATTTGCTGCGCCGTCGCCGTTTCATTTTGTTGTAGTTGTTGCGTGGATAGGTCCCGCCATAAACCAGTCGGGGTCCAAGTTGGTGCCACCGCATTAGCCCGCTGTGGGGCCATTTCTAATGCCAAACCTTGAACTAAAGTACCAATTGCCTGATTACCCACAATTGCGCCAGAAGCATCTTGTGGATGACCGCCAGCACCAGCTGTAAAAATTAGACTACCACCAGGCGCTAAATGCTTAACTGCTTGTTGTGCGACCATCACATTGGCGAAAAACTTAGCTTCGATTGCCGCACGAATTTCACTTAATGGTGTGTCTAAGAAACCACCACTAAGGGCGCCACCGACCATCGATACCACGTGATCGATAGGGCCAACTTGGCTTAAGTAAGTCGCTAAGGCTGCTTCGTCACGTACATCAAACGACTGCCCTGCCACACGGCCAACCACCATTAATCGACCCAAGGCCTGCTGAAAACGTTCTGGGTCACGGCCAACGATCATCACTTGCGCATCTTGTTGCAATGCTTGCCGAGCTACTTCTTCGCCAAAACCCGAAGTGCCACCAAGTACTAAAATGCGTTTATTCTGTAAAGTCTGCATCAATCTCATCCCTGTTTCTATATGGTTGATTTTGATGAGCTTGCTCATCAAAAATACATGCTATTTAATGTAATAAAATTCATTACTTTCCTAGCATACCATGATTACGTAAACCAGTGACAAAATTGTTAAGTAACGTTTTACAATTTGCGCTCACTTTACCGATAAGTTGCTAGCAGCTTCTGTAACTCAGCTCGTGCAGCTTCATCTTTGGAAACCATAAAAGTCTGATCAACCGTTCCCGCCGTTTGACCATCATCAGAATATTCACCAAAACCAGTATTCGTGCTGACTGCGGTTCCATTACCAGTTTTAAGTTCATAAACCACACCATTATCACCGAGTAGATACTTGCTAACTGGCTTGGTAAAATCCATGTTGACCGCATAGTTATCAGCAAATGAGCCAGCATACAATTTGTCATGGCCAATTGTGCCATCTTTAGCCGTATAAAATACACAACCACCAACTGCATGGATCGGGAATTGTCCTGCCCCTGGCACCCCAAAATCTTGTACCTGTACCTTGCCATCCGGCGTTTGTGCATACCAATCACCATGACCCGCACTACCGTGATCAAAATACCAATCACTGACCGCCATTTTACCAATTTCAGCCTGCTGACTCGCCCATGCCAAAAACGCAGCATTCACTTTAGCTTTTTGCTCATCCGTCAAATGTACAGACTCATTTTCTGATTCATTAGTTACATTAGATGTGCTATTACTAGCCTCTTTAGTGGCTTGCTGCGCCTGCTTTAATGACGAATTTGTCGCCTTCAAGCTGGCTGACTGCGCACTTTTTGCACGCTTTAATGATGCATTTTCTGCAGTTAAACTCGCAGTTTTACTGTTCTGCGCTGCATTATCGCTGCTGTTTTTTGCCCCACAACCGGCTAGGCCAACCATTACTAAAGCGATCAAGCCAAAACTTAACTCTTTTTTCAAATTGCCACCCCACTTTTTTACTATTTTAACACCTTCAGCAAAGCGGTTGCATAAAATTCGCTAACCGACTATGCAGTTGCTATGCTAATCTAAAAAGAGGTGTTGCTTATGTTGCGTGATTACATCATGTCAGCGGCTATTTTTAGTCTGTTCAGTTTTGCCTGGTTCGGTTGGGCGCAAGAAACTTTACCGACACAATGGCGTTGGCCAGTTGCTTTAGCTAGCGGTAGCGCACTGCTATTGGCAGCTTATAGTGGTTATCTCAGTTATCAACATTGGCATAGCGCGTCTGTGCTTGCTGCTGAAGCCAACTATCAATGGTACCTTATTTTTGTGATCAGTGAATTTATACTGGCCGGTAGCGGCGCGCTGCTGTTATTAAAAAAGCACCAGTCAGCATATGTCGCTCCTTGGATCAGCTTAATTGTCGGCAGTCATTTCATTGCCTTACAGTTCATTTTTCACGATCCTAGTCTTTACCTATTAGCCGCATTAATGATCAGCGTTAGCTTGGGTGGTCTATTCAGGCAAATTCATGCAAGAAGCGCCTTAGTTGGGGTTAGCAACGGGGTTATTTTACTCGGGTTTGCGTTATTTAATTTTGGTCGCTTTTTCTGGCACTAAAAAAGCCAGCCACAAGGGCTGACTCAAAAATCGCTTATTTACCAGCACGCCGTTGGTAAGTTCCCTTTTGCGTGTTGATTTCTAATTTTTCACCGGCACTGATAAAGTCAGGCACAGTGACAACCAAACCAGTTTCCATGGTTGCTGGTTTGCCACCACTGGCAGCCGTTGCCCCTTTGATCGATGGTTGTGTTTCTGCTACGGTCAAAACAACTGTTGTCGGCAAAGTTAAACCGATCACTTCAGTTTGGTAAAATTCGATCTTAACTTGCATATTTTCTAACAAATATTTCATTTCTGGTTCGATTGATTCTACTGGCAATTCATATTGTTCATAAGTTGCTAGATCCATGAAGAAAGCTGTCCCGTCTTGCGTATAAAGATATTGGGCATCTTTAGTTTCCAAAACGGCTTGTTCAACTTTTTCTTCAGGACGCATTGTTGTTTCAACGGTCGAACCTGAACGAATATCGTATAACTTCATGCGCATAACAGTGTTACCTTTACCGGGCTTATGATGATCGGCTGACAAAACTTTGATCAGCTTACCATTTTGTTCAAAAGTCATCCCGGCTTTTAAATTGATTGCTTCAATCATGTGTACACTCTCCTAAATAAAAAATCTTTCGCTACCCATTTTACCACGTCAATCATTATTACAAAATCATTTTTCGCTGTGCAAACTAAAAAAGCCGCATATTGCGACTTTTCTTTAATAAAACTGGTGCGGCCGATCGTAATAATAGCCTTGGCGTAAGTTAATCGACAGTTGATCAGCCAACGCTAGATCTTCAATCGTCTCAATTCCTTCCAAAACAAAATCCTTCGCGTCAGCTAAGGCCAGCTTTTGCCAAAAAACTAATTGCTTATAGTTATCTGGGCGCGCCGTTGTGAAATTCTGCAACGCAAACTTTACTTCAACGGAAAACGGCAACAAAGGCCGCAATAAGCTAATTTGATTTTCACCACTACCAACATCATCAAGACTTAGCTTTAGCCCATGTGCATTAATAAAATGAGCAGCATCAACTAATGCAGTTTCCAAAACAGAAACACCATTACTGCGCTCGGTCAATTCAATGATCAATTGGTGGTCAGGTACTTGTTGCTGTACCGCAACCAATGCCTGTAGCATTTGTCGATCAACAAATTGATCATCGCCTTAGTTTTCCCTGGTAAATGATGAATGGCTTCAGCTACAATTGGTGCAAACAATGACGGTGTTATCAGACTAAAATCCATCGGCACCCGCCACTGATCATTAACTTGTTCGCGCATCAACAATTCATAACCGTCAACCCAATCGCGCCGGCGATCATAACAGCCTTGGCGAAATAAACGATATTGATTCAATTGTCGCTCCTCCATCATAGTCATCACCGTTTCCCCTAATTCGTAATATTAAATTCAACTTAAATAAAATATATTTCAAATTAATAGATCATAAAATTTAATCCATCAAATTAAAGTTGTACCCATAAGTTCAGTATTTATAAATAAAATTATACTTTTAATTGCTATTATAATAATTGATTAACACTTAAATTACAAATATTTAAAACTATATTACGATAAAAAAAGTAAAAATTATTGAGACAACGCTAATTGCCGACTCTATAACTATTTTTGCGAGTGGAATTATTATATCCAGCAGTTTTTCACTGCTAACCGGTTTTATACATCATACGCTTTAATCAATTCTAATAATACACGCAGCTATATGACACCATTATTGTAAAGCCATTGATCCTGGGTACGTTGTGCTATCAACCAATCCACCATCAGTATCAATTAGCAACCATTTATTTGCTATCAAAAGAATAGTTATCTTTACTAAGGTATAGCTTATTGTGGCATATTTATCAAGCAAATCTAGCATCAACAGCTTCATTATAAGTAATAAATTATTATTATTAGTTATAATACCTTTTCAAACTAACTAAACGCTGCAGCTACGCACAAAAAAACGCCTAAGTTGCTTTAACTTAAGCGCATCATTTCTACTTGATCACCAACATATCATTCTGATCAAATTGCCAACTATCAGCATAGGCCACTTCCCAATAATAACCGTCAGGGTCTTTGAAGTAGCCACTATAGCCACCCCAATCACCCCAAACTAGAGGTTTTACCGCAGTAGCTCCATTTGCTAAGGCCTGGGCAAAAACTTGATCAGCTTCAGCCACGCTTTTAGTATTGTACGCATGCGTTACGCCGTTAAACGTGGTCGGCTGCGGATTAGCAGCTGGGTCGAGGCCAATATCTTTCAATAATTCAGTGTAAGGAAATAGCTCTAATTTAGTGCCGGCATTATTAAAAAAGACGATCTCATCAGCGCGCTCAGTATTTGGTTCAACGAAGCCAATTGCTTTATAGAATTTACGTGCCGCCGCCAAGTCTTTGACACCTAAACATATTAAGTGAATGCCATTCATTTTGATCACAACTCCTTTTATTTTGAATAAGTTGATTATACGCGTTGCTAAAAAAATACTCACCCAATTTGGATGAGTATTACGCGCTAACGACTCTCAGCGTATTTTGTTTTAATATAGTCGGCGGAGGTTTGTAACTTAGCCAATTCTTCCTTGGTCAGCTCTAATTGCAACTGTTCCACGATGCCATCGCGGCCAACGATCGCTGGATACGACAGATAAGTCCCGTATTCTTCACGATAGTTAGAAACTGGCAACTCAGTCAACGCATTATTCATAATTGTATTGGCGAGGTACACAGCTGCTGTTGATACGCCATAATTAGTGTACTTTTTACCATGAAAGACTTTAAACCCGCCAGCACGTGCTTCTTGATCCAATTCAGCGAGATCAAGTCCTTTTTCTTGGGCGATTTCAGTAATTGGCTTACCTAGAACGCGGACCGTGGACCAAGCTGTAAATTGCGAGTTACCGTGTTCACCTAGATTATAGCCAACCACTGAACGTGGATCGATGTGCAAACGTTCAGCCACCGAACGTTTCATCCGTGCTGAATCCAAAAGTGTTCCCGTACCGATAACGTGTTTTTTCGGTAAGCCAGTCACTTCTTGATAGATCGATGTGATCACATCCACTGGATTAGTGATGGCAACGATCAAACCATGAAAACCGCTGGCCTTGATCTTAGCGGCCACTTCCCGCACAGCAACCCGCGTAAACGGTAACTCAGCAAAGCGATCATCATTGGCATTATCTTGTAACTCAATGCTGCCAATAGCGGAAATGATCACATCAGCATCCGCTAACGCTGCATAGTCGTTCACAACAATATTAGTGTGAAACGGTAAATTAGGTAGTGCGTCCTGGAGGTCCAAGGCATCAGCAGCCACTTTTTCCGCTCTTTTATCGATCAAGACTAAGTCGTCAGCAAAACCGCCAGCCACAATATAATGAGCAGCCGCCGCGCCAACATTGCCCATCCCGATAACTGCTAATTTGCGTGTCATAATTTATTATCTCCCTTTAATGTTTATCTCTTTATATTATTAATCATAGCACGCTTTGAGATAATTGTTCTTGCAAAATAATACAAATAAGTCTATGCTGAATATCAATCGTACACGACTGAAAGGATTGAGGTAAATTGATGAGTGACGAAATGCAGTTGGCCAATCAGCTTTGTTTTTCGATCTACAATGCCAGCCGCTTGTTCAGTAAATTTTATCAACAGGCGTTAGCGCCATTTGAATTGACTTACCCACAATATCTGGTTTTACTTTCATTATGGCAGCATGACGACCAACCACTTCATGAATTAGGCGCCGAGTTAAAGTTAAACAGCAATACTTTGACCCCATTATTGAAGCGATTGGAAAATGCTGGCTGGTTGACTCGCGTTCGTCCAGCTAATGATCGGCGACAATTAAATGTCAAACTGACGGATATGGCTAAAACACGACAAAGTGATATTTACGCTGCCATCAGCGCTTGCGCCAGTCATGAAAAGTTGGACATTGCAAAATACGAAACTGCATTGGCAGTCAATAATGAATTAGTTAACGCATTAGAGGCGACACTAGCATAAGTCCGCCTTTTACTTTTTAATAATCAGTCGTGCACGATTAAACAATCAAAAACGAAACGGAGGAACTCACAATGAAACATTATGATGTTATTTTTATCGGCAGTGGTCACGCAAACTGGCATGCTGCAGTAACGCTCAAACAAGCAGGTAAATCGGTGGCAATCATTGAAAAAGATACCATTGCCGGCACTTGTACTAACTATGGTTGTGACCCTAAAATTCTATTGGATGGCCCGTTTGAATTATTAGCCCAACTTAAACAATATAATGGTATCGGGGTACATAACGGTACTAAAATTGATTGGGCAGAATTAATGGCTTATAAGCATAAAATCATTGACCCACTACCGTTACAAATGACTGCGTTGTTCCAACAAATAGGTATCGACCTCATTATGGGTGCTGGCCGCTTAGTTGATGATCATACAGTTGCTGTCGCAGATGATCAATTTACTGCCGACAACATTATCATTGGTACCGGCCAACGTGCCGCTAAATTAAACATTCCGGGCCGTGAATACCTACATGATAGCCGTGATTTTCTTGACTTAACTAACATGCCGCAACGGATCACCTTTATCGGCGCTGGGATCATTTCCTTAGAATTCGCAACGATGGCGATCGAACTTGGTAGCAGCGTTGATGTTGTTGAATTCGCCGACCATGCACTGAATGCCTTCGATCAGCGTCATGTCACTAAATTAGTTACTAAATTACAAGCTGCTGGTGTGACTTTCCACTTTAACGAAGCAGTTAGCCAGGTTACTGCTGAAGATGATCATTATTTGGTTACAACTAAAGCTGGCTTGCAATTAATTAGTGATTACGTCCTTGATGCCACTGGCCGCGTTGCCAACATCGAAGGCCTGGGCTTAGAAGAAGTTGGTATCCAAACAACTCGTGGCGGCATCGTGGTTGACGATCACTTACGTACCGCCGTATCAAGTATTTATGCTAGCGGTGACGTGATCGACAAACAAATCCCCCGCTTGACCCCAACGGCAACCTTTGAATCCAACTATATTGCCCAACAAATTCTCGGCAACACGGCTGCAATCAAGTACCCAGCAATTCCGTCAGTCGTCTTCACTTTACCACGCTTAGCCCAAATTGGTGTGACTACTGCGGAAGCAGCTGATTCAGCCACTTACCATACACAAGTCGTCCCTTATGGTCAGCAATTGATGTTCCAATATAAAAATGAAGTCGACGCTGAATTAACCTTGGTATTGGATCAAGATAACTACTTGGTTGGTGCTAGTCTATACGGTAACGACGCCCCTGACTTGATCAACTTACTGACCATGATCATTGACGGCCACTTATCCGCAACTGCGCTAGACCAAATGATTTTTGCTTTTCCTAGTGCCTCGATCGGCGTAATCAGTTTGATCAGCACGGTGTTGCATCGCGACTAATCTCATTGATCTTATTAAAAAGCCACTAAACGCGGTAACTTAGCGTTTAGTGGCTTTTATTATTCTGTTCAACTAATTTTTCAGGCTAAATATAATAGAACCTGAATTATGCATATCTTTTCCTAAACCTTAACGAGAATGTTGCTACACCATCGTTTTATCTTTGATTGAGGGTTTCACCAAAATGGTGTACCAAAAAAGCACCTTCCGTGTTATTGTTATAGCGACCAAACAATAACGAACACAGGAGATGCCTCATGACTAACTTACACGAAACCCAACTGCGATTCAACCCTAAAATCAAAATTAAGACTGATGATGTTCAACTTTCAAATAACGCAGGCCTGTTGTTTTACGCCGAATTTAAGCACGCAGCTGGTCTTGACCAAACTATTGATCAAGCGGCGGCACAATTAAGCGAAAAACGTATTGGCCCTCATTATTCTAAAACTAGCTTACTCAATCAAATGCTGGAACTGAATATTGCCGGTTACGGCAATGATGTCGCGGCCGACGCGCTACAACACGACCCAGTCATGAAACAGGTCCATGGGACGACTGATTTAGCACCACAACCGACTATTTCTCGTTTTTTAAGTGCGCTAACTTGTGATGATGTTCTGCACTTGAACCGTTTGATTTTAACCTTGGCGCTCGATTATATCAGGACTAACCATATTGACACGGTCATGCTTGATGTTGATTCGACGCATTGTGATACCTTTGGTCATCAAGAAGCTGCTAGTTTCAATGCGCATTATGGGGTTACTGGTTTCCATCCGCTAGTGGCCTATATCGCGCAGCTGAATTTGCTTTTAGGAATCAAGCAACGTCCAGGCAATCAGTACACCAGCACTGGTGTCAAAGAATTCTTAGCCCCGATCTTTGCGGCTTTTTGCGAATTGCCGTTTGATGTTCAGTTGATTTTACGCGGTGATAGTGGTTTTGCGACGCCTGAGCTTTATACGCTCTGCGAATTTTATGATGTAAAATATGTGATCCGCCTGAAGCGAAACGCCGCTTTAGACCAACTAGCTGATGAATTCACACCAGTAGTGCCCAAGCATTTTGATCAGAATTCGGTCATCTATGGTGAATTCAACTACGCGGCCAAGAGCTGGTCGATTGATCGGCGCGTCCTAGTAAAATCGACGCATCAAGTAGGTGAACTATTCTTTGAACGGCAATATGTGGTCACTAATATGACTGAAGCCGGGGTCAAATTATTGTACTTAGCCTATCAAAAGCGTGGGGCCATGGAAAACCTGATCAAAGAAAGTAAAGCCGGCTTTTTTATGGATAAGACGAATAGCCACACCTTTACTGCCAATGCCGCGCGGGCAACTATCAGCGGCATTGCCTATAACTTGATTGCCTTGATGAAGTTAATGGCCTTACCAAAAGAGCAGCGCAACACGACCATTAGTACACTACGCTTTCAAATCTTTCATGTTGCTGGAAAACTAGCCCGTCACGCCGGAAAAATAATCATTCATCTGGCGCAAAGCAACGTCTTTAGCCAGCAGATCGAAGCCTTATTAGCTAACATTCACACGTTAAGCCCCTTAGTGACCAACTAAGAAAATAGCGCAGTTAATTTTAAAATTTTTTAAAATTATTGTGTTTGACCAAGGGATTAGTGGCTACTTTTTTGACGCGATCAAGTATGAAAACTAATCAAACTAACTAAATTAAGTCAAACTTGGCTAGTCATGACTAGCCCAAGTCGTGAATATAGAGAAATTACGTAAAACTGATAATTTGGCCAATCAATTTGATGCATATGCATAATTCAGGTAGAACATTACTCATCTAGTGGTGGCAAGATCACATTATTGTAGCGGAACGTTCGCAGAGCAGCAAAATAGTTACTGTTTTTAGCCTTACTTCTCGGCCGCTTCAGCTTTTTTCTGAGGCTTAGCCGGTGCCCGTTTATTCGTGGCATCACGGAGTAATTGATACAAAGTTGCTGTAATTGGTACTCCCAGTAACATGCCAATAATGCCAGCGACACCACTACCGACCGTGATCGCCGCCAACACCCAGATTCCAGGTAAGCCGATCGAAGTGCCGACCACTCGCGGATAAATCAGGTTATTTTCCAGTTGCTGCAACACTAAAATAAAAACAATGAACAGGAATGCCTTAAGTGGTGAATCAACAACAATCAGCAAGAAGCCAACTGCCGCGCCGATCCACGCACCAAAAATTGGAATCAACGCCATGATACCGATAAATGCCCCAATTGGCACCGCATTAGGAAATCTAAATAGCCACATTCCTAACATGCACAACGTTCCCAGTACAAATGCTTCGGTAACTTGACCCACAATAAAACTGCTGAACATTTTATTGGCTACCTGCAAAACATAATGAATTTTGTCTAGCGCGCGTTGTGGCACAAAAGCGTGACTAACGCGACGTACATTATTAGCCAACCGTTCCTTGCTACTAAGAATATAAATAGCAAAAGTTACTGCTAAGAAGAAATTAACGATTCCTTTAGTGATATTACCAAAAATCGTGAACGCCGAACCAAAAATTCCACTCACACCACTGGTGAAATATTGCATCACTTTTGATTGAATCGACTGCCAATCGATCTCCATTGATTCCAATTGTTTGGTAATCAATGGTAACTGATCAGTATCTTTAAGCCAATTGGCAGTATTGTTTGCGATCGTTGGTACAGAAGTGAAAAAATCACCGAGTGCAGTGGCAAACTTCGGGATCACCAACTGTAAGACACCTAAAATAACCGCGATAATGATCAGCAACGCCACCACGATCACCACTGGACGGCGACTTTTTTGTAACCAACGCTTCTTTGTGTGTGGAAAGTACCATTTTTCCAAACGGGCACATAGCAAATTCAACACATAAGCTAGCGCACCCCCAAGAATCAATGGTAAAATCACGCCGAGAATATTGGTGAATGCCCCATAAATCTGTTTTGGATAAATTAAAATAATTAGAAATAGGCCGCCAATGATTGCAGCTTGAATAATGCGTTTCCGGTTGATTTCCATAGAAAACTCCTCTACTTGATTTAATCAAAGCTGGTGCTTAAACTCCGGATGTTCTTATTACAATAACATATAACACTAATCAATTTCATCCGCCGTTGGAACCAAAATGATTTTATCCTTACTGCTACCAGCGGTCAATAATTGGTGAGCTTGAGCCGCATAGGCAAAAGCATTAACCGCCAATTTATCCTCCAGCAAACGACCACGACTGAATTCATGATTCAATGTTTTGGCCGCTTGCTGCAGCTGACTCAGTGTCGCATGGCTAATGACAAAGCCGGCAATATTTTTATCAGTCGTATAAAATTCGCGCACCCGGAAATCAAATTGATCAGTTGCTGGCGCAGTGATCAGCGCCACGGTTCCCCGTTGTGCTAATAGATCTAGATTGGCCTGTAACGCTACGCGGCCAGAAGTATCAACGATATAATCGATACCTTGAGGATATTTATCAGCAATTTCGACGGTAAAATCTGTCTGATAATCATACGGCGCTGCACTACCTAATTTGGTTAATTGCGCAAAGTCACACGGCTGCGAAGTTGTGATCACAGTCAAGCCCATATCGTGTGCCAATTGAATTAATTTACGACCAACATGGCCTGCTGCGCCCTCTACTAATAAAGTCGCACCAGGCCGCACCTGGAAAATATCGGCCAACAAAATAGCCGCCGTTGCTCCTGAATGGACAGCTGCCACTAGTTGCAGTGGATTAACGGCCGCAGGTACTTTGAAGACGCGCGCCACTGGGATCGCTGCATATTCGCTGGTTACACCTTGGCGTCCGGCATAGCCCATACTATTAGTCCAGACTAAATCGCCTTTTTTGAATTGATCAACCGCATTGCCCACTGCCACCACAGTTCCTACCGCGTCACGCCCGATAATAAACGGAAACGTCAGCTGAGTCTTAAAACTTCCCCCGCGAATAAAAGTATCCACATGATCGACGGCAACTGCTTTAACCTTGATCAAAACATCATGTGACGCTACATACGGCATCGGTAATTCGCCTAATTGAATTTCTGTTGGCGCGCCGGTCCGTTTAATATATGCCGCTTGCACAAAAATTCCTCCTCTACACCCACTCTAAAGTGGCTAATTTATTCCGTTCAATAATTTATAGCTGTGTTAAGCATATTATACTGCACTGACAGCGCTTAATTAAGCTATAATGAAAAGTAAGCAAAACTATTAAAAGGAAGTCCTATTTATGGCTGAGTTAGAAACAATTATTCACGAACGGCACAGTGTACGTCGCTATGAAACAAATCATCCCATTTCTACTACCGAACTTGATGACATGATTGCCACAGCTGCTTTAGCGCCCACTGCAATGAACAAACAGCCGTTGCGCTACTTAGTACTCGATTCACCAGAAGCACGTACTAAGTTACTACAACAGGCTAGCTTTAATCAAAGTCAAATCGAAACCGCCAGTAGTTTAGTGCTGATTGTCGCTGACTTAGTCAATGATGATGCGTCAGCTTTTAGCACTAGTCATGGCACACCGGCACCAGATGCGGGTACTTTAACCAACCATGCCTTAAATGCCGGTTTAGCTGGTATGCAATTAATGTTGATCGCGCAAAATCGCGGTTACGTCACCAACCCAATGACTGGTTTCAATCATAACGAAATCTTATCTGCATTTGGAATCGACAAGGAACGTTATGTGCCACTATTATTGATTGCTATTGGTAAAAGTAACGATCATGGTCAAGCTAGCGAACATAAGCCACTAAATCAGATCTTACTACGGAAATAACAGCTTAAATAAAAACAAGGCAGCGTGTTATGCTGACCTTGTTTTATTTAATTGCTTGAAATGCAGCGGTTACTGTAGGATGCACTGTACCTGAAGCAAACAGCTGAACGGTTTTGGTTGCCCGTGAAATTCCGGTATACAATAACTTATTCAGACGTTCTGGTGTTACTACGGCTAATTGTGCTTGGCTCACATCTAATAGTAATACGCGGTCAAATTCTAGACCTTTAGCTAAGGTCAGCGGCAAGATCACAGCTTGTTTGGTAGTCATACCACCATTTTTCACAAGCGCCAGCGTTGGTGTCAGCGCCTTTAAACCTGCGTAAACGGACTCGACCATTTCTGGTAATAACGTAACAATTGCTGTTGAACCGGAATTTTCTTGCTGCAACACTTGATTTAAATCAGCTAACATACTAGCAAAATCAGAACTTGACCGTAATTCAGGTCGTTGGCCGTGGCGTTGCACAGAAACCATCTCTAAATTCTTGTCTACCGCAAACTCACGGAATAAGGTGGTGACCTCTTGCGTTGAGCGATAACTTTTAGTCAATTCAAATAAGTGTGCCGATTTTCCTTGCACTTGCAGTTGCGTTACTATCTGGTCAAAACCAGGTGTATTCGTGTTGATTGCTTGATTTTCATCACCAAGTAAGGTCAATTTTGCGCGGGGGAATAGCATCGTAACTAATTGTAACTCGTCTAATTGATAATCCTGCAATTCATCAACCATCAAAAACTTGATTTGATCGTAGTTGAATTTAGTTAAATGTATCAATACAAAAACAAGATCCGTCAAACTGGCAGTAATGCCTGGTAATAGTTGTTGCATCCAAGCTGACCAATCTAGCCAAGCGTATTGATCGATTTGAGTCGCTAAATCGGTTAACTGATACCGGCGCAGTTTCCGTGCATACTGTGCTAATTGTCGCTCATTGTTGACCTGCCTTGGCCGACCAAATATTTTCACCTGCTGTGCAGTGGTCAAATTATCTAATTCAGCCAAAATTTGTTCATTGGTGGCGGCAGTACGGACGTCTTGAGTGAGTAGTTGTTGTAAATTCAAACGGACTGACTCCAGGCGATCAGCTAACGTTGCGTTGGTTGGTGTTTGTTCAAACAAGGGCTAACAAACGCGTCGTATCAAGTCCATTTGATAAATTCTGAAACAAATCCACGCTAACTGTGATCGTCGTTAAGGCGGTTGTTAACTGCGCCAAATGGCTAGTTCCTGCCGGCCAATCTGCAAATGCAGTGGTTGGTCCCAGAATCTGCTGGACGGTTTGTGTGAGTAATTGCTGATAAGTCGCTTGCCAGGGGTTTTCCTCACCCAAGGTCGGTAAAACGTGGGAAACGTAGTCGCTAAACAACTTGTTAGGAGTCAACAACAGCACATCACTAGCCTTTACCTTCTGCCGATTGCGATAAAGTAAATAAGCGATACGTTGTATGACCACCGAAGTCTTGCCGCTGCCGGCGACACCGCGGATAATTAGCGCATCCGTCTGTTCATCACGAATAATTTGATTCTGCTCTTTCTGGATGGTTGCCGTAATATCAGTCAAATATTGCTGGTGATCTTGAGCTAGCACCTCGATCAATAACGGATCCTCCACTGCTAATTGCGTGTCAAAATATCCCAGTAACCGTTCATGATCAATTTGGAATTGACGCCGTAGATCAATGGTTGCTTCAATTATCTGGCCATTAGCCGTGTACGCACTGGCCCCCAGCACTTGATCATAATACAAGCTGGCAATTGGCGAGCGCCAATCGTACACTACATCTTCACCAGCCCAATTCTGGTAACCAGTAATTCCAATATGAAAAGTTTCACTTTCCGTCGGCTCATCAGCAAAGCGCACGACAATTTTACTGAAATAAGCAGCTGGTAATAATAACTTTAATTGTTGGATTTTATTGGCTAGCACACTAGCTGAAAAATGATATTGATCGATCTCACGATTCATCGCTTCCAAAGCCGCAAAAGTGTCTAAATTATCACTAATATTAGCCATATTCAGACTTGCATCCTGCGCCAAACCACCTTTTACTTGCAACGCTTGTTGTTGATTTTGCTTCTGTAGCTGTAAGAAATGTTGCTGTTCTACTGTTAGTTGCTGAAAAAGATCAGTTAATCGCTGCTGTTCTTGCACAAATAGTTTATCCAAGCAATGACCTCCCCAAATTCAAACCATGATCTAGGTTGCTAGCATACCAACTTTTCTACAATAGAAACAGTCTTGAAATTACCTTTGATTTGCAGGATAATTAACTTAAGGAAATGAATGAGCGGATAAAAATAGAGGTGTGAGCATAATTGCTCGCACCTCTATTTTGCGTAAAACTGTCTGATCCGTTGAAAAATCAACGTCGTGTTTTCAAGCTGTAGCCAGTGTCCAGCACCAACGATCGCCACAATTTTCAACTGCGGCGCATACCGTACAGAATTGTGCAGCTGCGCGTAACTTAAATAAGGATCCTGCTCACCAAAAATACCTAGTACTGGTAAGTCCACCGTCCGATCCACTTTCACAGCTTGAGATTCCCAATAATAAGGATTCAAATTAGCTCGATACCAATTTAACGCTGCCGTCAAACGCCCCGGTCGTTGTAAGTCAGGTAACCAATTACGGCTGGCTTCAGGATTGTTTCTGGTAAACTTTCTAAACAAAGCCCAATTATGCTGTGAATAAAGCTTTTCCGCCCAACCACTGGCTAAGAAACTCACCGCATACCAACTTTTTCTGAGTTGCTCAAAACCGCCAGCTTTAGCGTAAGCAGTGGGATGACCTACCCCTAATGTGACGTAGGATGAAAATAATTCCGGATGCGCGATCACCGCACCCCAGCCAATATTGGCACCCCAATCATGCGCGATCAATTTCACTTTTTCAGTTACGTGTAACGTCCGTAAAATACCGACGAGATCGGCAATCATGTTCCGACTACGGTAATTAGTCACGCCAATTGGTGCATCGGTTGCACCAAAGCCCCGTTGATCATAAGCAATCACGCGGTAGCCGGCTGCCAGCAAGTGAGGAATCAATTTACGCCAAACTTTTAATGAGTCGGGAAAACCATGCAATAAAACGATTGGCTCGCCCATACCTTGATCAAACACATTAAAATTCAACTGATCAACCTTAATTATGCGTGTCTTCATTATTCACACCTACAATTTATGATGTAACTTCAAACCAATCAGCAACCAAGCGATCAATAGGATCGAAACGCCGATCGTCAGTAACCAAGCCCCGCCTAGTTTGGCCAACGGTAAATGCACGTTCATGCCAAAAAAGCCAGTAATGATCGTTGGCACTGCCATTGTCAGTGACCAAATCGTCAGTAATTTCATCGTATCATTCAGATTATTATTGACGATGCTGTCAAACGTATCACCGATGCGATCGACGACCTGGGTTTCAATATTGATCATCCATTGGACCTGTTCGGCTTCAATCGTCACGTCTTCCAACACTTCTTGCTTCGCCGGACCAATCGCCAAGCCAAAATGGGTCCGTGGCAAGTGACGTAGTAAATTGAGATTAAATTGGACTGCACCTAAAAAGAAAGTCAACGTTTGCCGTAAATACGATAGTGCAATCAGATCCGCGTTTTTTGCTTCTTTATTTAATACTTTGTCTAGTTGATTACGCTTTTTAGTGATCGCCTTGACGATGGCAATATAACTATCCATCAACGCAAACAACGTCTGTAAAATGAACTGATCGGCCGTTTTGATTGCCGTATTTTGCTGCACCTTGGTAAAAATCTGCGTAACCCAGTCTAGCCCACTTTCGTTAAAGGTAAACACGGTATTACCGTGGATGATAAAGCTGATTGGTCGTGTAATGTAGCGCAATTGCGCCAAATTAATGATATAGGGTACATGTACAATGAATAATTCATCAGCCGTATCCGAATCATAAACATAATTGGGGCTTTCATCTTTATCAGTCACGTAGGTGATCATTTCAGTCGTCAAACCATACGTTTGTTGCAATTGTGTCTGTTCTTCTGCAGTCAACTTTTCCGTGCCGATCCAATTATAATCAGCAACCGTTACTTTTGAATGGATCATGAGTTAACTTCCTTTTTCGTCATCTTGCATCCATTATATTAGCTTTACGACGCAACACCAAGCTTTAAAGCTGTTTCGTTAAAATAAAATCCGTTTGCCGATCATCACCCATCATAAAATCATGTTGCCCAGTCCGAACGAACCCAAGCTTCGTGTAAAAATGTTGTGCCGCAAAATTCTTTTCCCACACCCCTAGCCAGATTTTCTGTTTACCGAGTTGCTGCGCGACTTGTTCCGCTTGTGCAATCATGCGACTGCCTAAGCCATGGCGTTTAAAAGTTGTCCGCACATAGATTCGTTCCACCTCTAAAGCTACATTACCCATCGCTTCAGTTTGTACTGCATCATGATTGAGCTTTAAATAACCCGCTAAGTACCCATCAACGTAAGCAAAATAAAACTGCGCCGCTGGTTCACTTAATTCTTGTTGCAGCTTGGCCGGCTGATAGGCTGCATCTAAATAAGCCTTTAAGTTTTCCGGCGTGTTTTGTGCCCCAAATGTATCCGTAAACGTTTCAATACTAATTTGCCGTAGTATCGCTAAGTCGGCTAAAGTGACTTTTTTTAATTGAATTGTACTCATTATCTGTTCCTCCAAGTTAATGTACCGTTATTTTAATCCCGATAATACTGATCAGCAAGAGTCCGACGAACACCCAAGTTAGCGGCGACAGTCGATCACCAAATAAAGTGACCCCTAAAATGATCGTGCCTAAAGCACCGATTCCTGTCCAAATCGGATAAGCAATACCCAACGGTAACGTTTTAATTGCTTTAGCCAGCAACCAAAAGCTAAGTCCCATACCAATAATTGTGTAAACTGAGTAATCTAGCTTTTGAAAACCATGACTCATTTTAAGCGTTGTCGCCCAGACAGTTTCAAACAAACCCGCCACGATCAGATAGATCCACGCCATATAAATTCCTCCAATTGCCAAAACTTTAGCAAAAAAATAAAGCATCGCTACCATTCCGACAACGACCTAACGGAATGATAACCATGCTTACAGCCCACCCGGCGGCAGGTAATTTATTCGAATTTTTGCTATTTAGTCATTATAGCACATAACTAAATTTTAGAAAGCGTTGTACCTGTATATAAAATACTAATCATCACTAATAAACCTTTTTTTGCCATTGACCAGCACTAGGCCAATCAACTAGAGTGTAATAACGTGAAAAAAATTTGGAGGTTTCATTGTGGCAAAAGAGAAAATTAAGATTGATCCTAATGAATTTGCATTGGCAGTTATTGGTGGTTCTAATTTAAAAGCAGACGACGACACCCGCGCCAGCAAAGATGCGCTAAAACGGTACCTAACGGCTTACATGTTAATTGAAAACTTCAATAAATTAGAAGCCGAACAATTCAAATTCATCAACAGTTCTGATTTTGAATTAATGATGAAAGCCTTAGAACATATGCGGATCAATTAGTTGCATGACCAAAAAAAGCCTGAAGGGGCTTTTTTATTTTTGGTAGATTGTAAAATTTAAGTTGAACATATTAGTGGACAGAAAAACCCGTAAAGGTCTTTAATGGTGTCACCACAACATTCCACTAGAAAGAAGGACCTTTATGGGCACCACTATTTTATCATTTGAAGACCGCGTTGTCATCGAAACACTTCATCATGAAAAGCACTCACTTCAATATATTGCCGATTATTTAGGCTTTAGTAAAACCACTATCTTTAATGAGGTTCATCGCTTAGCTGGTGAGTATCACGCAGTTAAGGCTCAAACTGACCATGAAGTTAAACTTAGTCATCGTGGTCGTAAAACCATCTTAACGACTAACCTAAAGCGATTGATTGAAGAAAAAATCAAGATCCAAAAATGGTCAATTGAACAAGTGGCTCATGTAGTTAGAATTGCCTACAAAACCATCTATAACTGGATTGATCAGGGACTACTGGATATTAATGTGACTGATTTACCTGACCATGGTATTCGTCGCAAACGATCTAAAGAAACCCGTGGTAGTTTTAGTCATGGACGTTCCATCGAAGATCGTCCAGCTGAAATTTCTGATCGTAATACTTCAGGTCACTTCGAAGCTGATACAGTTTTATCTGGAAAACGTAAAGGTCAAGCAGTAGCTACGTTTGTCGAGCGTAAGAGTCGGCTTACCATCGTTAAACGGTTTAATGGACGAGATAGTACTTCAATGACCAAGGCTATTTTAGAATTGGCTAACCAGTTAGGAGATAATCTCAAGACCCTTACTGTTGACCATGGGAAAGAATTCGCCAACTACAATTTGATTGAAGAACAGGCCGGTGTTCCGCTGTACTTTGCGCACGCTTATTCGCCACATGAACGAGGCAGTAATGAAAATCGCAACCGAGTACTACGCCGCTTCATTCCCAAAGGTCAACCGATTGATGAGATTACCGATGATGAATTGATTCAAATTAACTGGTATTTGAATTCCCGACCACTCAAATGTTTAAATTGGCGAACACCGATTGAGATCTTTTTGCGTAATCTGCGTTACTAAATTTGTTCAAGTTATTTCTTGCAATCTGCCATTTAAATATGATTCTAACAAACTATAGATGGCTATGATAATCAATTAGATGTGCAGAATAGGATAGAATATATCTGTAGTTTACCGCAATCTACCATTTAAATTATCGCGTGATTATTGTGCGGTATTCTAAAAATAATTCCCTTACTTTTAGAAAAATAGGCGTTTTCCCAAAAAAGAGAACGCCTATTCAATTACAGTTATTAGCGCAAGTTTTTGCTAACAATATTTAACCTATTGTCCAATATCGTAAATCACTGATGCGCCAGTACCCGTTTCAATATCAATAATGTTTTTCTCAATAGACCTAGTCAACTTGCCTAGTAAGTCGACTAGGTCTGTATGAAGAACGTTTATCCATTTTATATGTTTGGACATGATTCATCATGGTAATTTACGCATATAACTACGCAGCACTTCGCCGATGCCGAATCAGGTAAACTGCCGCAGCTAATACCAGAACCGCCGCCCCGACGATGACCGACACCCGAGTATCAGGATTGATAAACATAAACACCACGATCACCAGCAACATCACGATCGCAAAATAATTTGTCAGTGGATAAAGTGGTAATTTAAAGGGATGGGTCGCCATAAGCTTAGTATTGCCTTTGCGGAAACGCAATTCCGCCAACAGAATCACGAACCATGGCACCATTCCGGGTAAAACCGATGAACTAAAAACAACGACAAACAGATTGGCAGTCGACTTACTATAGATTGACGCCACCATATCAACAATAAAGCCTAGTAAAATACCACCAGAGATACCTAAAATAGCTGCGTCAGGCACAACATGTTTCGACACACGGCCAAAGAACTTGGGCGCGTCCCCTTCGTGAGCCAATTTGAACAGCATCCGGCTTGAAGAATAGATACCAGAATTAGCGCCTGAAAGTGCTGCAGTTAAAACAACAAAGTTGATCACAGAAGCAGCCGCCGTAATGCCGACTTTGGCAAAGGTAGAAACAAATGGCGAGCCCAGCGTACTCAACTGATTCCAAGGATAGATCGTTACGATCACAAAAATTGCCCCAACATAAAAAATCAGAATTCTGAATAGCACTGATTTAACCGACTTAATAATTGCTTTTTGTGGGTTAGCCACTTCACCTGCCGAAATACCTAATAATTCAATTCCTTGGTAAGACCCCACAATGATCGACATGGAAAAGAAAAAGCCTTGAACACCGCCAGTGAAGAAACCGCCATGCTGCCAAAGATTGCTTAAGCCAACTGGATGGCCACCATTGCCCCAGCCGAAGAAAATAATAACTAGGCCTAAAACGATCATCATAATGATCGTCACGACTTTGATCATCGCAAACCAAAATTCTAATGAACCGTATGCTTTAGCACTGGCAAGGTTTGCCGCAACCAAAAATAAAATAACAATAATTCCGGCAATAAAGGAATTGGTATGCGGCCACCAATATTTTAAATACTCTGTCGCCGCCACGACCTCAGACATCCCCACTACGATATATTCAAAAACATTCGCCCATTTAGCCAAATACCCTGCCAAGGGATGAACGTACTCAGCGGCATAATCAGCAAAGGACCCAGTACCTGGATTAACATAAATCATTTCGCCTAGCGCCCGCATAACAATGTAAAGGATCAAGCCAACAAACATGTAGGCTAAAATCACCGACGGCCCTGTCCACTTGATCGTCGAGCTTGAACCCATAAAAAGGCCGACGCCAATAGCGCCGCCTAAGGAAATCATTTCCATCTGATTTGCTGTCATCGAACGTCGTAATACCGGCGCTTTTTCTATATTTTGCTTCATTTCTTCTCCTGACCAGTCATGTGAAATTTATTTTCTAACTCATTTAAAACTTAGTTCATTTATAATAGCATACTACAAAATTGATCATTGATCGGTCACTAGTAGTAAATTGATTCAACACCGCTAACTATTCGTAAATTTAAATTACTTTTTGAATCGTTTTAAGTACCGGCTGGCAAATAATTTATGGAACTTAACCCCTAAGGTAGGGTTAGCTGTGTCAATATCTGTATACATGGCATCCGTGATTTTAGTCAGTAACGCTGAGAGCTGTTCCAATTCAGTATCAGAGAGCACCCGCACGAACGGTGGCACTTCTTGAGCAGCAGATTCAATTTTTTGTCGGCCCGCAGCGGTTAAATTCACTAAGTTGATTCGCCGATCCTTCGGTGATTTGGTTAAAGTAATTAAGTCGCGCTTGGCCAGTTTATAGACAAATTCACTAGTGGACTGTGGGGATATGCCGAGGCGAGTTGCAAGTTGCTGCTGTGACAGATGGTCTTCATCCGCTAATGCCAGTAAAATCTTCCCCTGCCCCTCTACCGTCAAGCGTGGTCGTGATTGCTTGACAATGTCATCATAGATTTTGCTGAGTTGCTCATACTCTGCCAATTTTCCTGCCACTAATTCTGCCTTAATTTGGGTTGCCATTAGTAATCATTCCCATTCGTTGTTTTCTTAAGTATACAACATTCCTAAATCGGCGTGGATCAGCCACTTGACATTTTAATCAGGGGACCTTATTATATTTTCAGTCAGGGTACCTGATTAAATTCAAGGAGGTCTGGAATATGAGTCACAACAATAGCGTTAACGTAACGCATATTTATAAACAATTCGGCAACAAGACAGCCGTAAAAGATATTTCATTTACTATTAAGCAAGGTGAAATTTTTGGCTTACTAGGACCAAATGGTGCTGGTAAGACCACCATCATAAGGATGATGACAACTTTATTACACCAAGATACAGGACAAATTTTGCTAAATGGGTACGATACATCAACTCAGAGTCGCTTGGCGCGGCAACAGTTTAGCGTAACTGGCCAATCAGCTGCGGTTGATCAAGATTTGACTGCACGTGAAAACTTAATGATCTTCGGTAAATTAAATGGACTGAACCATGCCGCTGCTCATACCCGAACTACCGAATTATTAACCGATTTTGACTTAATAAATTCAGCCGATCAAACGCTCGCAACATTTTCTGGAGGCATGCGGCGCTGATTGGATTTAGCCATTAGCTTGATTGGAAAGCCCGCAATCCTTTTTTTAGATGAACCAACCACCGGCTTAGATCCACGAACGCGGAAACAGGTGTGGCAGGCCGTTCGCAAACTAGCTGCTGCAGGATCAACCGTTTTGTTAACGACACAATATTTAGAAGAAGCAGATCACCTTGCTGATCGAATTGCCCTCATTGATCATGGTCAAATGATCGCATTGGGGACACCAAGTGAACTAAAACAACAAGTCGGCGGCCTACAACTTAGGCTAGAAGTGCCCGACACGCAACGAGTTAGCCAAGCACAGCAAATTATTCAGGAGATATTGACATTACCGGTTAACGTCAATGACCGCACACTAACAGCGCTACTCGGCAATGTGAAAATACAATTGGTTACACAAGTCTTGTAGCAGCTTCAAGCTGCTGCAGTGCCCATCAGCAATTTTGCAATTGAAGCACCGACATTGGATGATGTTTTCTTAAAACTAACAGTCGGTAAAAATTAAGGAGCAGAAAATCATGACAACAAAAAATCATCCTATGAGCAACATACTGACTATGACACACCGTAATTTACTCAAAACCTAAAGGTTGAAAGTTAATATTTCCACTTAAGCCCTGATCTGTTAGGGCTTTTTTGCTACAAAAATAGACATGAAACCATCCACATCTGTATACTTAAAGCGTCTAAACAAAAACCATACAGAGGAGTTTCATGCCTATGTCTACTATACAATACAATGACACTGATATTCATCATTCTTTTGCTCATTTTTCAAAATTGGTCCATCTCTCCGCTATTTTGCGTCGTGTCAATATCCATAAATCGCGCGGTATTAAAACTGAACGCTTATTTGAATGGTTTATTGACCACCATCTTTAATCGCTACTCCATTTTTAGAGCAGAAAAGGCTAACGATTTTTCAAAACGAACTGTTCGCAATTGTCTAAATGATCCACATATTAATTGGCAACGACTGGTTCAGCTATTAGCGATCCATTTGATCCAATACGTGCAACATTTTACCGATCCAAGACGGCGACAAGCTTTGATCATTGATGATTCATTGTTTAAACGTGAATTTTCACGCAAAACTGAATTATTAGCTCGTGTTTTTGACCACGACAAACAGCAGTATTTTAAAGGCTTTAGGACACTAACTTTAGGCTGGAGTGACGGCAATACTTTTTTACCGCTGAACTTTGCCTTGATGTCATCAAGCCACGCCAAAAATCGGTTTGGGCACCTTAAGTCCAGTGATCAACGATCACTGGCCGCGAAACGACGTACACAGGCAACCCGTAAAATGACCGATGTCGCTTTAGAATTAGTAGATGATGCAATCAAATCCGGCATCAAGGCCAAGTACGTCTTATTCGATAGCTGGTATGCATCACCGCGCATGTTTGCGGCATTGCTAAAACGTCATTGTCATGGGATTGGTATGTTGAAAAAAACTAAAAAAGTCTATTTTCGTTATCGTGGCCGAGAAATGGATATTAAGACTTTATACACTAACTTACGGCGCAGTAAATGGCCAATTAAGGATAGCTATCTATACAGTCCAATCGTCACATTTGAAGTTGATGGCGAAAAAATCCCAATGAAGTTAGTCTTCGTAACCAAACGTGGCCAGGCTGATCAATATCTTGTGTTGGCGACCACAATGACTGACCTAAGACCAGAAGCAATCATTCAGATGTACGGTCGGCGTTGGCAGATCGAATGTTATTTTAAAGTCGCTAAACAATACCTGCAATTTGATCAGACTCAAGTCCAAAGCTATGATGGGCTTTGCGGTCACCTAGCAATGGTCATGTTAAGCTATGACGTCCTTGCATTGGTGCAACGTGAAAATACGGACGACAGGACGCTGGGTGACTTATTCTTCGATTATGGACGACCGTTGCCTGATATTAAGTTAGTAAGTGCGTTGAATTGGCTGATACAAACAATTACTGGTCTAGGTGAAAAACTCGACATGGCGGTTGAAACATTAACTATTATTTTTGACGAATTTATAAAAGCATTACCGAGTAGCCTGGCCAGGCTACTCGGTAATGCTCAATGAAGTGGAAACTAGTAATATACCGTGCCATAACCGTTTGACATCAATGGTTATGGTCTATTTGATACTTTCAACCTTTAGTCAAAACATTGCATAATCCAGATAGCCTCAGTGATGTCATCATTGAACCAGTGATCTTTACATTATTATTTGGCTACTTATTTGGTGGCGTGATTGCTGGTAGTGTTCACGCCTACCTACCAATGCTAGTATCCGGAATTCTGGTTCAAAGTATTTTAAATGCGGCTTCCGGTTCGGGACAACAATTGCGCGAAGATATTAATGCTGGCGTCTTCGCCCGATTCAAAACCTTGCCGATCTCACCAATTGCGCCGTTAGCGGGTCAATTAGTTGGCGACAGCTTGCGACTCTTACTTTCAGGAGTCGCAGCTTTAACAACGGCTTTTTTGATGGGGTGGCGGCCAACCGTTGGTTTACCAACACTGGTAGCAGTTCTATTGTTAGCTATTTTCATTGGCTGGTCGACCTCGTGGATTTTTGCTTTGGTTGGTTTAATGGCGAAGAACGCTGAATTAATTGGCAGCTTATCTATGATCATTATCTTAGTGCTGACTTTCTTATCTAACGCCTTCATTCCAACAAAGACATTGCCACGATTTATCCAGACCATTGTTAAGCTCAATCCAGTCAGTTTGACCATAACTGCGATCAGAATGATTCTGCGGACTGGTAATTGGAGCAGTAATGCGACTATGGTCCTCATTAGTGGTGGAATCATCATTTTGATTTTTATGCCACTAACCGTTTTTATTTATCAACAGCGTGACTAAAAAGCCATAAAAAATAGGCATTCCCCACAAAGGAGAATGCCTATTTAATAGTAGTTATTAGTTTAATTTCTTCTTGCTAACAACGTTTAACTTAGCGTCCAAGTCGTAAACAACTGGTTCGCCAGTAGCCATTTCAACGTCCATGATGTCAGCATCAGAGATGTTTTCAATGTACTTAGTCAAAGCGCGTAGTGAATTACCATGGGCTGCGATAATGACGTTTTTGCCGTCTAATAATTTAGGTGCAATTTCGTCTTCCCAGAATGGTGTTGATACCTCAGTGCTAAAGTCATTGGTACCATCGACTTCTACCCTATTTCTGTAATTAGGAGTGACCAAAGAGCGTCCAGATACTATTTTTAAACTTTAGCGTTAAAAAATACACATACTTAGTTATTTAAGCTTTTGAAAATTATGACACATCCTCTAAATTTCCATCAAATCATTAACCCAAGAAAAAAATGAATTATAGTAAAATTCAACCATTCTTAAGTATTCGATGCATTTCAGGAAAAATTCCTGGGTTAATTTGGCGAGCTGAGTTAATTTTTCCAAGTAAACTTGCTCGTTGATGGTCTAAGTTAGGATCATCTTTATCAGCTTTTTTTTGTGCTAGATATTGTTGAAAGTCAGCATATATTTCTTGACGGAGACTATTAGGAGTCAGCATCTGATGGTCAGTACTCAGGATAACGCCAGTAACACGTTTGGCGCGCTGACTACCATATGTTCTTACTTTTTGTCTTTTAACTTTATGACCATAAGCCGCCATAATCTGTGAAATACGTGCTTCGAGAGCCGCTGAATCAATAGGATCTAAGCTTGAATATGTAACATCATCAACATATATCGTAAAAATACAGTGAAATTGTTTAGCCACACACGCTAACTCCTCAAACATCTTTTGATAAGCATAAAATGCAATCACCATACTTGTAGGAGCCCCTTGAACTATTTTCCCCTCAAACATAACTAGTGAAGTGCAAATATCTGCAACATCAGGGCTTTGCTCTAATTTTGTCAAGAAAAATTGGTATACATATTCTCTTTCACAATTATCAAAAAACTTGCTGATGTCAGCCTTGACAAAATAACTATCATCCGCATGTGTTTCTGCATTTTCCGTCCAGTTTTTACCAACTTCTCCTGCCATTACCCAATCAGGACGTTTTACTTTACGTAAATATGCGTATACAGATGTTTGTATTTTCTTTAATCGCTGATTAGGTGCATCAATGATTCGGCGTTCATTGCTATTCTTTTTAGGCCTCGTAAATGAATAGTAACGCGGATTCTTAGCAATTTCTTCCAGCGTTTTAAGATCAGTATCTAGCATTCTAGCCAACCGTCTTCTTGAATGACATTTATATAGTTGACTTTGATTCAGTGGATAACGTCGGATATTCTTTTTCAACTTTACTCACCACCAGCAGTCTTACTAATTAGTTTAAGCATTAATTTACGAATCATTAATTTACTTTTTCCTTCTTTATCTAACTTTTCATTATTCTCAGTTAACAAAATTAATGTTGATAACTTAAGTTCAAGAATATCGGCATATTTTTGCAATATTGCTAATGAAGGCTGTTTTTTATTATTCTCGATTTCTGAAAGGTATCCTGCTGATATACCTAGCTCTTCGCTAAAATCTTTTGCACTATATCCATAAATTGATCTAAGCTGTTTCAATGTTGAACCATACATTAAAAAATAACCACCTTTCTAAAAAAAAAGCAGGGATTATATCCTCTGCCGCTAACTGAATAAGTTAATTAATAAATTATTTAGTACATCGAGAAGTTTTGCTAAGAATTCTAAAATTCGCATTAATTGCAAGAACTTCATTTTACGATGCTCGCGGCGCCGGGATACTCGACTCTCCGAATCCAACTTGTGTTTGTTCATTATAATGCCTTCTTTCCGAAGTCCTTTTAGGACTTCCCCTTTAGAAAGAAGAGGTATTCGGATTATCTACCCTACTAATTTTAGAGCTTGGGTGCCCTTAACCCAAGCTCTGGCGCTTGACGCCGCGGGCGGCGGCAAGCCGCTGTCCGTTGTTCAAGACCAAAGACAGATTTCAAAAAAGAAATCCACGAATGCTATGCATTCCAATTGCTTAAGGGTGTACCTGTACCAAGTTGGTAATTATAGTATAACATATTTAATCTTTAAGTCAAATAATATTAAACTGTAAGCTAATTTTATTAATTTACACTATGTTTATTAAGCATTCATAATCACTTTAACAACCTTTGCTTGTTCAACGGCTATTTGCTCTGGTATTAGACCAAGATAATATTTACGCGTAATCAACTCACTACTATGTCCTAAATACTTGGAAACATAGGCTACACTAACCGCATTATCCGTGATCAATAAGCTAGCAAGTGTATGCCGCAATGTATGTGTACTGTAGCCACCTACAATACCCAACTTTTTCTGTAAATGATGGTAAGACTTGTTAATACTTGATGCTTTAGGAAACTTTGCGTGTCCATTAAACATAATATACCCATTTGGATTATCTATGCCTTTACGATACAATGCTGAGCGGTGTTCTAAAATCCAGATTCTAACTCGCTTCATTAACACTTCAGGCACTGGCACTACGCGATTGGCATTCTTTGTTTTGGGACTACGTAGTTGCTGTCGTATGCTGTCATAACTTTCATCCACACGAATAGTGTTACGCTCAAAGTCAAAATCGTCTTCTCGCAATGCGATGGCTTCACCTACTCGTAATGCCGATTGCGATATTACCATCAAAAGAAACCAGTTAGTATGCTGGATGGTCAAAGACCGGCTAAGGAGCCAATCTCGTATTTGCCTATAATCAGCCTCTGGCATAAACTTTCGCTGATCAGATTTAGTTAAAGATTCATCAGCAACGATCTTGACTTCACCATCGGCTGGGTTACGTGGTATAACCCCATCGGCCACTGCATCCCGTAAAGCTGTTCGAATGTGTGTTAAATCTTTCCTAATCGTTTCATGACTGCGATTTAGTGCGTTCACATACCCTTGAATGATTGGCCGATTAAGCCCTTCCACTGTGACCCTTGGAATCAACTTCTTCATATGCTTATAAGTAGCGCGGTATGTGGCCTTAGTTGCTGGAGCCACAAGCTTTTCTTTGTACGTAAGAAACCACAACCAATACCAATCAACAAATTTCATATTAGCTTTAAAATAGTTAGTACCGTTACTTTTATTCAATTCAAGGTCAGCAATCCATTTTTTTGCCTCACGTTTTGTATCAAAAGTTTTTGACTTACGTTTGCGAATACCCTGATAGGTGAAACTGATCTCAGCCTTAAATGCTTTCCCTGTCCCTGAGCCCTTAGCTTTGGGATTATGATAAATACGTGCCATTTTTGTTAGCTCCCTCCTTATTAAAAAAGCAGCGTCTTTCAACGCCGCCATTTAGCTTATGCATATTCAAACCACTTACGTGATCGTCCAGAAATATATTCAATCAACTCTTTACGTGGCACATAAACTCGTTTTGATTTACCCAGCAAGACTCGTGGTAATGCTGGATCGAGTAGTAATTCCGCAAACTGGCCTCTAGTAATACCTAGGACTTCCGCGGCCTGCTTCATACTTAACAATCGTTCGGGTTTATCGTCTGGGTCAAAGCGGCTTTTAATTGCCTCTAAATAAACAACTGCAGCATTTTTAATTTCTGGTTTAACCTTTAGATCGTCGTACATTTTGTTCAACTCCCTTCACTATCACTTTAAATTTAACGCACTGTCGACCCCGTCAGCCCTAAAGCCAATATCATCGACTACTTGGTACCCATTCGACTTATGCTCGCTGTAATTGACACCTTCAAAAATTATCGGAAAGCATCGCCGAAATTCATTCCAAAATCGTTGGCCTTTTGTGTAGCCTTTACTTGCCACGTTAGATGCTTTTAACCATATTTCAAAGTCTTGAATAATATCAGCACGTGTAAGTGTTTGACCTGATACGATGTGCAATTGCTGCCGCATAAATGTAGCCACTGGCGTTTCTTTTGTCGCAAAGTATTCTGCCTTAGTCTCAGCCATGTTTGCCGATTGTGAAAAGGCATAATCATTTTGCCGCAATTCTTTTAACTTCTTTATTGCTAGCCAGGCAATTCCAGGTAGTTCGGCCACTAACTTTTCACCAAGTTGCTTATCCGCACTCTTCGCCAAAAAAGTATGCTCAAATGGCAATATAATAAGCCTGCGACTAAATCCAACCGTATCCTCTGGAGCAGGTAAGGTGTTAAACGCAAATGCCATTTTCAGTCTTAGAACAGTTTCAATGGAATCTTTAAACTTACGATCAATAGTAATTGGTGAATAGCCAGAGATTGCCTTTAATTCCGACGTCGGAAAACCGTCAGCGTCATTTTCATCAGCTAGAATGGCTAGCTTGTCCATCAATCCTTGTTTTGCAAACTGTTTCGATAAACTCTGTACTTTTATTCCACTTACGTTTGTGGCCCCTAACATGTCCCGGTACACATTAAACAGTGTCGATTTCCCCGAAGCACCAGACGAGATTGCAAACAGAATTACTGTCCCAGTGTTATTTAAGTCCAGTAGGTAACCAGCCCATTCTTGTACGAAATCACGCTCAGCTTGATCATCAAAAGTAGATCTCAAAAATTGGTCAAATTGAGGCGTAGCCATTTCTTTAGGCTCGATCGGTGATTGTAATAAAACCATATGATCCGGATTGTGTGGCACTAAGCTTAAATCAGTCAGCGACAAGTCCTGCCCAGAGAACCCGAAGTAGTCTTTACTAAAATCTTTCATGGATGCTTGCTTAGCCTTACGTTTCAGCAATTCAATGATTGCATTTTCGCGTCCAATCCCCCACAAATTATGATCAAAGTCGTTCAGAAGCAACGCCATAATACGCGCAATTGAGTCATGAGCATCGATATATTTACCTTTTTTAAAACTATAAATAAGTAGCGCATCTGGATCTTCACTAACACCTAAGAAATTCATAATCACGAGCAAAAAATCAACGAGTGTGTTTTGGTTTAAATTAGGTTTGCCTTCGTCCGAGTAAAAAATGCCTAAACGTTGCACAAGTGCCCGCTTACACGCCAATGCAAATGATTGTCCGATATCTTCGGAGCGCTTACCTTCATTGTCGTACGTGGCATTGAAAATATCCCGATATAATAACTTATCCAAAGGACCAAAATCCGCCGTAGCTGCTTGTAATTGATTCGAATACAATCCAAAATCACTATTTTTTATTGTCTCAATAGCTTGTGACAGCACGATTTTTTTAGGAGGCATTTTATCAATAGTCTCATTGTTGATGAATGATCCCAGTTCCTGATTATATTTTTCACAATGGTTTAACTTCATATAAACGAGCCCCCTTTATCTCGTTAAAATTCCAACCGATCACATTCACCTTATCAGCATCGTTCTGATAAAAACGGGCCGTACCGCCTTGACCGGCTAGCAGCTTAGGTAAGTCTGCCAGATCAAATCCCGCAATATCACTCGCCTGGAAAAAACTGTTAATAAAGTCAGTAAACGAATTAAAGCCATCAGATTGTGTCGTAATTAGCACCTTTTGTGGTTCATCGAAGGTGTCGATATTCATACGCAGTAAAAGCGTTAAGTCACAAACAACTGCACTTTTTATTTGCACAGATTCAATTTTAAATGTTAATTGTTTGGTACTTCTTTCTTTATTTATCATCATTTTTGCCCCCATCTAGTCGTGAAAATGAATTGAATTTGATAACTTGCAATTGGCGATAATTGCCCACTTTAGATACTTCCCCAAAGAGTGTGCTACCAACCAGCTGATCTAAATTTGGAACTTGAATTCCTTTTGGCTCGCAATAAGCCTGTAAGGCACGGAGCATTAGGCCAAACGGAGTGTCATCTGTGCGATTGTCTACGAAGATTTTGACACTAAATTGTTCAAAATTACCTGATAGTGCCTGCAATTTCAGTTCGATTGCATGATACTCATGATCCGTTGTATTTCCAGTAGTGCGATTTACGGCCACAATCTTTAATTGATGACTACCATCAGTGATACTTTGCTTTAAATTTTGCCAAGATAAATCAAATGGATCATTATCCATCTGTGAAATTGGTTCTTTTTTTGCTTCGTCGTTCTCACGTTTAATCATTATTAATTCGCTCCTAAACTTTTTCAATTGATAATAATTTTTCGTGCTCATAGGGAACCCTGAACTCCAAACAATCAAATGATTGTATTAGTAGATACTCCATAGATTCTCTTACTCGTTCGAACACTTGATTACCAGTTATAAATACCGCGTCATGCTGGGCTTCAATAACATCTAGGCCCTGTTCATCCAGCATGAGTATGAATTGCTTAAGCAACTTAGCCATGGCACTTTGAACTGGAATAACACGCCGCTGCGTAGTACTTAATCCGAGTCCAACTAAGTCAGTCCTTTTACCGGCAAGCCATAACTTTTGATCACGCGCCACAAAATCTAAGAAGTGCATGGTCGTATCATAATGGCACCGAAGCCATTCAAATAAACGCTGTGCAGCATCAACATCTAATGAAAAATCAGTTTTTGCTAGCGTGTGAGTTAAAGATTGTTGCTGTTGTCCATAGATGATCCCTATAATTGCACGCTTAGCCACATTCCGTTGAACGTTATTAACTTGCCCTGTCTGGTATAACACCTGTGCCCCATCAGCATATAAATCGCCTCCGGATTCGAAAACATTTATTAATGCTGGATCAGCGGACATTCCAGCCAATAGCCGTATTTCAGCTTCTTGCACATCAACTTTGATTAGTTCCCCACCTGATGAGGAACCAAGATAAGGTAAAATCATCTTTGGTATAGCCATAGTGTTCGGATGTGCCGCACTCATTCGCCCCGATATCGATGACCAAATACGATGTTCGCCATAAAGCAGAACACGATTTAGGCTATCATGTGGATAACGACTTAGTGTTTGAACACCCCACTGTCTACGCAATCTAGATAGTTGCTGGTAACGAGCCAATTTTGCATTGGCTTCGTCAATCAGTTCAGTTGGTAAAGTTGAAATCACACGCGGCACTAAATTTGAGTTATCATCAATCAAGTTAGTAGAAACAGCTAATAGCTCAGCTAATGCTGCCTTTGCGTCAATAATTTTTTGATCCAGTTGCTCTAGCCCGTTCCCCATAAAACGGGCTAAATCAAGCTGTAACGGCCTAGTATCAAGTTTAGAAACCATCGGAAGAAAGTCCTCAGTTGATTGCCAAACCCATGTTGGTACGGCTGACTTCTGGTCTAGAAATAAGTTGGGAAACAACACTTGCCACCTCCTTTACTTAGTTTTGAAAGAACAGTTGTTGAAATGTCAAAACCTAAAACTCTTATCGCAGCACTTACAAGATGCTTCGGCGAATCCTTTTTTAAGTTGGCCTTTCAATAGCTAAAAGTATAAAATTTTCTTTGCTGTAATTTTAAGCTAATTTTTAGCCCGCCTTTTTTCTCACTTAAAATTAGGTCCAAGAAAAAAAGCACGTTCATTGTCGAATGAATGTGCTTTAAATAAATTAAATTTTTTTCAACAGTTTAAAAACTGCCCCAAACGTTTCATAGCTTCCATTCTCCTGTTCGGCGTACATTTGTTGCTTAAGTTTACACCAATACTCATCAAGAATAGTAGCCGACAGCCTCGGGTATAAACTTTCCGAAAATACTTTCTGAACAAAAGTAACACTGAAGCCTGTAATATTACGTGCAATTTTCTCTATTTGCTCGTGCTCGATCTCTTGATAATCTATCTCCATGATCAACCCATTATTAGAAAAGGTACGTTCATGCAACTCATTAGCGTACCTTTCAGCAATCGCTGCTACTAACTTCCTGTGTTGCTGTAAGTCCTCGGTTTCTCTTATGTAAGTAAACTTAATTCCTTCATCCAGATTTTGCCACTCAATCGAATCGCTAGGATCATTACTTGATTCAGAGCGTCCATCGTGTAAGGGCATTGTGGTTGTATGCTGGTTATGTGAGAAAATTGATTCTGAATGGTCGCTTACATATTTAATTTTTGGTTTCAATTTTTTGTTGGAATAATCGTCAGTATGTTGTAGCGCGTAGTGTAACCTAAATGCTATCCATAACGCAACAAAGCAATCTTTGCTTAATATGGGAGTTGGATTTGCCTTCTTGGCCGAAATATTTGAAAAATCTATTTTGCAATCCTTAGCGAGCCACTTCTGTCTAAATGTCTTGGACTGCCAAAGAAAATTCATTGAATCTTTACACCAACTGCTCGCTTTCCGCGCATCACGTTTATCAAATACAGTTATTGTAGGCTCAGGATCACGTGTACGCTTTTGAATACAATAAGAACCATAAGCCAAATCTCTAAAAGTTAATCTATCATCTACCATTAATAATCACCTCACCATTGTAATATAAGCAATCAAACCAAAAAAAGAAAGTATTCTTTTGCTTTCTTTTTTACACAATTAACTATCCATACCTGAAAGTGTCCAACCCTCTCGTTGCAATGCCAACGGATGCATTTGCTGACCGCGCTCACCCGAAATTAATTGCTTGATTTCATAGTCGTTTTTTTCATCTTGCAGCCTTAATAATAACGCTTCCAGCCTAGTTGTAGCAACCTTAGATTTTTTGATCAGTGAACCAACCGCAATCACCACCATGCTGCAATCCTGTGCCACTTTAACCAATTCGTCTATACTATCATCAGCAAAGGCCTCTGCCAATAGTCGGTCACTTGGATGTCCAACTTGGCGTGTAAAAAGATTACCAATAACTACACCGCCAGCACCAAGTGACACTGTGTTGTTTTGTATTAGCATTGAAGTTAGATCTAATTGCTGCAAGTTAGTATTGGCCGGATAATTACCGATGACTAACCATATAGGCTTATCTGAGTCCCAAATACGCTTGGTCCAATAAATATCATCTTTAACTTTTTTCATTGATAATTCAATTTTCATATTAGTTATTGTTGTATCAGATTTTCTCGGCATGATCGTAATTCCTCCTACGTTATAGTTAATCGTCGTTTTTCGTTAACTCCTTAGCTACTTCGGCAACCACTGCCGTTGCTGCTGCAATCGCCACTTTAATCAATACGTCCATCCGCATTGCCACCTTTCTGTAAATCATTCCAGTACACTAACTGACTATTCTTGACCCACCCAACTAGGTAAGCCTGCTCTAAGGTATCACTAAGAATGGCATAACCAAGGTAATCATTTCCTTGGTCTTCCGTTGAAAATAGGTAAAAACTTAGCGTGTCAGTCGTTTCCATTGTTCCAAAATCATGTGGTACGAGTACGCCACTCAATGAATCCAAGTCAAGTTCACTGCGATCAAGTTGCATGGCTTCAATCGCAAAATCATTAGGTCGTAAATGCAAGTCATACCGACTTTGCACAATAGATAGTAAATATTCTAAGTAAGCGATACCACTTTTAATTCTCAATGTAAGCACCTCCAAATATATCTGGATCTGATTCTCTAAAAGAATAATACGAATCATGTCCAATGACGACGTGATCGACAACCTTAACGTCAACTAAGGATGCGGCTTTGATCAATCGTTTAGTAAAAGCCTTATCTGCAGCCGAAGGAGAACAGTCACCACTTGGATGGTTATGCACCAATATAATTTTCGTACTGGCTGACATCAAGACCACGCGCAGAATCTCGGCAACAGAAGCAATGGTCCGTCCTGCATCCCCAATCGAGACGGGGTGCAACATCACCGGTTGATTTCTAATGTTCATCCCTACAACCACTAGCACTTCTCGGTCTAGGTCGGCTACCCAATTTACTAGTTCTTCATGAACGCTATTTGGTGAACTCAGGACACTACTATGCAGTTTAGATTCAGGCTCAGTGAGCTGATAATGAACTAATTTAACACCTACAAAATCGATACTTTCCATTGATATCCCAACTTTCTTTGACAAAAATGACCACAATGACTAAATTAGCCATTGTGGTCAAAAATCAACTTGTTGTTTAGATAATAAGCATTGCCTGTTTGCTATAAGAAACATCGCCTTTCAATGGTTAAGCCGTTATGCCTGTACTGGTACATGATTGGCTGCTCATCATCCGCGTTTTCCCAGACTACTGCTTGCCAATGATTATCCTTTGATCGATAAGATAAACGATGACGCAAAATCACCACGACACCTTTATGCCGTAGACTGATTGGAACTTCTTCCTGTACTAATAAACTGGTTTCCTCAACTAATCTTGGCCGGCAAATTTCAACGCCATAATTCATTTCTAACCAATCCGTAAAAAACTCCGAACGAAACACAATATATCCCTCCTACTAATAGTAATTAACTTGATCAATAGAATAATATATATCTAAAAACCCAGTTGAAATCACAAAAAAAGGCTAAGCAGTCTTATTACTAAATGATTTTCAAACAAATTTATTTTTTGGGGGGCAATGGGGCTGGTAGGGTATATAAAATCAAGCACTTAATTTGTGATTTATACCCGATGATATTTAATTTCATTTTATAGATAGGTCTGGTCATTAAGTTGTTTATATTGAAATTTTTTGTACCATACCCCATTCATAGGACAATCATGTTAAACTTATAAGTAAAATACATGTAGTGGAGGATTATCATATGGCAAGCAAAAAAGAGTTACAACGTGCATTATTATTTGTTAAATCATGGTTGCCAAAAATCAAAACTGGCCATGTAACTGAACGTCAGCATGATCGCGAATTTATGGCAGATTTATATGAAGTTTTTGGTATTTCAAAAGCTAATTATCGTGCTGGCTTCGAATACCGTGTACATATTGATGGCGGTACAAAAAGAATTGATTCATTATTGCCAACAGTTTTGCTAATTGAGATGGAGTCACAAAATGTACCCTTGGTTAATAATCCCAAAGCTGGGGATTCCCAAGCTGCGCGTTATGCTTATGCTTTAGCTGATGATGTTAAACCAAAATTTATTCTTTCTTGCGATTTCAATCACTTTTATATTCGTGAGCCAGCCACTGATTCAGTTTGGGAAACTGACTTAGCCCATTTCGTTGAAAATATTGATATTTTTGGCTTCTTATCAGGATATGAGCAAGAAGTCCAGCAGAAACAAGTTCAAGTAAATAAGGCTGCGGCAGAGAATATTTCTAAAGTTTATCGCAGTGTTCTAGATAGTGGCGTTCAACCTAATGCTGCCAGTCTACTAATGACGCGTATTGTATTCGCACTCTTTGCCGATGATACTGAAATTTTTTCACATAATGGCGTCTTTCAGAGATTTTTACAATCAACACGTGAAGATGGTAGTGATTTATTAGTTAGGTTAATCGATTTATTTAATACACTTAATACGCCTGACAATCTTTGGATCGGATCTGAACGTAAATTCCGCTATATTAATGGTGGTTTATTTGCACTTGATATTGCAAAGTACACTAGTCAATTGGGCCTAACTTTTAGTGCTGATGTCCGAAAAGCTTTAATTGAAGCATCCGAAATGGATTGGTCAAGTATTAGTCCAATTATTTTTGGTTCGATGTTTGAAGGTGCATTAGACCCACAAAAACGACATGACTTGGGTGCGCACTTCACTAGTGAAACCAACATATTAAAAGTCATTGACGGCTTATTTATGGACGATCTAAACGATGAGTTCTTGCAGGCCAAGAACAAAACTACTGCTGGCGGCGCTCGCACCAAAGCACTAAAGGATCTACACGAAGAAATTGCTAGCCTAACCTTCTTAGATCCAGCATGCGGCTCTGGTAACTTTTTAATCGTGGCTTATCGAGAATTAAGACGACTTGAACATGAGATTCTTGAGGAATTACTAAAAGATGAAGCTAAAAACGGTATTCAAATGTCACTTACCTTTATCCAAGATAATATTAAGGTTGAGGTTGACCAATTTTATGGCATTGAATTACAAGGTTACGCAGTTAGTATTGCTCGCGTCGGAATGTGGTTAATGGATCATCTAATGAATTTAGAAGCTAGTAATCTATTCGGTTCATTATATCTTCGCATTCCATTGCACAGTGGTGCCAATATTGTTCAGGCTGATGCTCTGCAGGTTGACTGGATAGATGTGTTTAAACAAGAACCATATAAATTATTACATGTACAGGAATTAGACTATATTTTAGGTAATCCACCATTTATTGGTAAAAAAGAAATGAACCCGTATCAAAAGCTTGAATTAATTAAAGCCTCACATAACTTAAAAGGTGCTTCAACAATAGATTTTGTTAGTGGTTGGTTCTTCAAGGCCAAATTTATTATTGAAAGAAACCCTAGTATTAATTGTGCCTTTGTTGCTACCAATTCAATTACTCAGGGACAACAAGCACCAATAGTTATGTGTAATTTGTTGAATAATGGTATTAGAATTAATTTTGCGCATAGAACTTTTTCTTGGGACAACAATGGTGCGCACGTACACGTTGTCATTATTGGCTTTTCTTCTGTCAAATCTACTAAAAAGAATAAGCCATTCCTATTTACTTATAAAAGTCCAAATGATTCCATACCAATTAGAACTAACGTCAATCATATTAATGAATACCTAATAAATGCCCCGACACTTACACTTAAAGCATCAAATACTCAATTGGGAGGTATGCCAGAAATCAAATACGGTAGTATGTTGATTGACAAAGGTCATTTTATTTTAAAAGATTCAGAAGCACAATCCTTAGTGAAAAATCATCCTAGTACGAAACCCTATATTAAAAAAATTATTGGTTCTAAAGAATTAATTTCTGGAATACCTAAGTATGTATTATATTTAAAAAACGCCCCATTTGATATTCTAAAAATACCATTTATAACAGATCGTATTAAAAAGGTTAAGTCATTTAGACTTTCTTCTAGAAGAATACCAACAAAAAAATTAGCTGATACTCCAACATTATTTGGTGAAGATAGAGTTTCAGAAAATAGTATTATTGCCATAGCTAAAGTTTCCTCATATCAACGAGATTATGTTCCAGCGGCATTTGTCGAAAAAGACATTTTAGCAAACGGATCACTCTTACAAATAACTAAACCCAATTTACATACATTTGCTATTATTGAAAGTAGAATGCATACTCTTTGGCTAAGAACCGTTGGTGGACGAATGAAAAGTGACTACCAGTACTCAAACACCTTGGTTTATAATACATTTATGTTACCCTCACTAAGTAATGAGCAAAAAAAAATATTAGCAAATTATGGTAAAAGAATTCTCGATATTCGTAAAATCAATCTCCATCTATCACCAAATGCTACGTTAGCTGATTTGTACAACCCGATATTTATGCCTGCAGATTTACGAAAAATTCATGAAACTAATGATCGTTTTATTGACTCAGTATATGGATTAAAACAACCAACTGATGAAGATAGGATTGCTGTTTTAATACAAATGTATAAAAACAGAATAGCTAAAATCAATAAGTAAATTACCCTAATCATCGATCAGGTATAACACTATTGATTTATTGTCATAATTTGATAGCGTTACCCCCCTAATCAATGAATAATTCACTGACACAATGACAATAATATTAATAATTTTCTGTCAGATATTGTGAAAAGTTCAAAATTAGAATTCATCTATCAACTGAATTAGTAATTAGTACCAACAGTGTCATTTTCATCGTAAACTATCTAACGTTAGCTAAAAACCACGTATCATGGGCGCATAAGGACGTAAGGACGTAGATAAACAATACCTTTTCTTATCCAAAATTATCTACAAAAAAATCACCAACATTCACCTACCAATTTTCCAAAATCCTATCTAATAGGGCCCAAAGAGCGTCCAATTAGCGCCCGTATTGACTAAAAAGCCATAAAAAATAGGCATTCCCCAACAAAGGAGAATGCCTATTTAATAGTAGTTATTAGTTTAATTTCTTTTTGCTAACAACGTTTAACTTAGCGTCCAAGTCGTAAACAACTGGTTCGCCAGTCGCCATTTCAACGTCCATGATGTCAGCATCAGAGATGTTTTCAATGTACTTAGTCAAAGCGCGTAGTGAGTTACCGTGAGCGGCGATAATGACGTTTTTGCCGTCTAATAATTTAGGTGCAATTTCGTCTTCCCAGAATGGAATAACACGTTCCAAAGTAACTTTCAAGTTTTCGCCGCCTGGAATGGCACGAGGATCTAAGTCAGCATAACGACGATCTTGTGCTGCTGAGCCTTCAGCGTCAGCATCCAATAATGGTGGCAAAACATCGTATGAACGACGCCAGATATGAACCTGTTCGTCGCCCCATTTTTTAGCTGCTTCAGCCTTGTTTTGGCCTTGCAATGCGCCGTAATGACGTTCGTTTAAGCGCCATGTTTTCATTTCTGGGATCCATAATTGACCTGCACCTTCCAATGCGTAATGCAAAGTCTTGATGGCACGTGTCAATACTGAAGTGTAAGCTTGATCAAATTCGATGCCTTCTTTTTTCAACAAAGCACCAGCGTTTTGGGCTTGGCGTACGCCTTCTTCGCTTAAATCAACATCAACCCAACCAGTAAATTGGTTAGATAGGTTCCATTCACTTTGACCGTGACGGATAAAAACTAATTTAGCCATATGGTGACTACCTCACTTTTAATTTATTTCTTTTTCATTGTACACTGGATAAGGTAAAAAATCTAATCTGTTAGCGCTTTTTTCATAACTATTTTCAAAATCACTTTAATTCATAGCAGTTATTCCGTAAACTTAATGGTAATACTTATAAAGGGAGTTTATTATTTTGCGTAAAATTAGCTACTTGATTTGGAGCTTATCGCTACTTTATTTTATCGTCTATGCCATGAGTCATGCGTTACGCGGTGCCGTAAACCAAAATGCCAGCCTCGCCATTTTACACGGCGGGCTGGGCATTATTTTTCTTGGTGGTATCTTCGGTTTTATTCTGCTGCGCTTATGGCGCGTGTTTCATTAATTTTAGCTAGGCTGTTGATAATATTAGCGACAGCTGCGTGAACGTATTTCGGTTCTGTCGCCAAGTTCAAGCGGACAAAGCCAGCATCATTTTTACTGAACCACTGGCCAAAATCAACCGCTAAATGACACTCGTCTTGAATAAATTCCTTAGTTAGATCAGCCGGCACAACGGCCCGTAGATCCAACCAAGCCAGATAAGTACCTTCCAGATCGGCCACTTTGATAGCGGGAACTTTAGCTGCTAGTTCAGTGCGCAAGTACTCATAATTGCTACGAACCACATTTAATAACTGATCCAACCATTCGCCGCCGGCACGATAAGCTGCTTCAGCTGCAACCTGCCCGAGTACACTAACTTCGGTTTGGTTGATCTGCTTGTGAAACGTATCGTAACGCTGCCGTAACTCATCGCTGGGGATGATCACATGCGAGTTGAGCATTGCGGCTAAATTAAACGTTTTTGATGGTGCAGTGACCACGATTAAATTATTACGGTAGCGACCATGTGCTACATTTAAAGCTGAAACAAATGGCTTTTTGCCGATAATGATATCTTGGTGGATCTCATCAGAAATCACTAACACATGATGGCGTTGACAGATAGCCAATAATTGTTTCAGTTCAGCTTCCGTCCACACCCGTCCCACTGGATTATGCGGTGAACACTGGATCAATAATTTCACTTTATTCGCAACAATTTTGGCTTCAATATCCTTGAAATCAATTGTATAATGGCCGTCATCATTGACTAATTCAGATGTAACCAATTGCCGATGATTATCCAACACTGCATTGTGGAATGGGTAGTAAACCGGCGTTAAAATGAGAACAGCATCTTGCGGCTTTGTAAAAGTATTGACCAAGCCATAAATCGAGTTAACCACACCAGTATCAAAACGCAGCCAGTCTTTTTCCAATTTAATATTATGACGCTTTTCCTGCCAAGCAAAGTAAGCTTCGTAGTAAGAATCTGGAGTGTAAGAGTAGCCGTAAACACCGTGATTAACACGTTCAGTCAAAGCAGTTGTCACAGCTTCAGGAACCTTAAATTCCATATCAGCAACCCACATAGCAATCAAATCAGGATCTCCATAACGCTGATCCAAAGCATCCCACTTCAACGAGTTGGTGCCCGTCCGCTTAACCGCATATTTTTCAATAAATTCTGTTGTTGATAATTCCATGACAACGACCATCCTTTCAAGAAAGAGTGTTTCATAAGGCGCTCAACTTTTGCGCATTAACCTAGCTTGGCGAATAATTCACGCAGTGGATTATTTGACGATTTAGCTAAGCGGAAAAAGTTACCTGATGGAACACGTTTACGTTCAACTCATACAAGACAAATATCGTAACACAAAAAAGCTCCCGCCTGTACAAATTTGTACTAGGACGAGAGCTTTAACTTTCGTGTTACCACCTAAATTCGCTATTGCTTCACAGCAACAGCCTTAGCCACATCAATTAATGTGCTGCAAGTTATCGTTTGCAAACCCGGACGCGTAGCCATCATGACCCACGCCAGCTCGGAGCTCATCTTCATCTAACTTAATTTTACCTGTTCTCACTAAATTCAGGCTCGCTGAAAAATCAGTTAAACTACTCTTCTCGTCAACGCTATTCTATTGATTACTCACTATCATAGAACAAAGCCTAACTGAAGTCAATTCTTAGCTGATTTTAATTTTTCTTTTTCACTGCTGATCGATTTGACACCTAAAATATCAAGGAAGAACGTGAAAATTGGAATTCCCACGATCAGACCCCAAGTCCCAAACATTCGCTCACCGACTAGTAACACAACAAAAGTGTAGAAAATCGGCAGCTTCGTGCGGCTAGACATGAATTGCGGATTCAGCACGTAAGCTTCCAATGCGTGAATAACCACGATCAGGATCAGAATGTACGCCACATATTGAATGCCACCAACCGAATAACCGATCAGCGCTAGAGGAACACAAGAAATGATCACACCGGCCACTGGAATCATACTTAAGAGAAAAATCATGATTGCTAGACTAGGTAATTGTGGCATTTTCATAATACTCAGAAAAATTGTGGTGATCACTGTGTTGACCATGGCAATGAAAACTTGTGCTTCGATCACAACACCAAATGTGTTAACAAACTTCTGCGCGAAAAAGTAAATGTCTTGGAAGAACCAAGCATAATCACTGGTTAAAAATAAGCGGGAAAACTTAAACATGCGCTGACTTTCCACTGTGAAGAAAAAGCTGAGGATCAACGATAAGAAGAACGTAACTCCCATCGTACCAATACTAGTCAAGTAACCAAAGGCCACGGAGATGCCACCCTTAAATTGGTGCATCAGGTCTGACGTTTTAATGTAACTATTGAGCCATTTGAACACCTGATTGGTATTGTAATCAGGATTCTGATAGAACTTATACACTGAATCGATCATTTTCATGGTCTGTTCTGCGATCACCGGCAAATACTTGGTCACGGCTGAATACAACAGAAAAATCGTTAATGCATAAACGATGATCACGATTAACGGCGCCGGGATTTTGATCCAACGGCGCACGAATTTTACCAATTGCAACACCAAAAAGGTAAATATAAACGTTAACAGAATAATGCTCATCATTTTTTTGGCTAAAAATAACACAGCAATAATCGATAACAATACGACGATCCGCCGCAGTTCAACATTCGCCAAAAATTTTTTCCAAAGCGACACCTAACATCACATCCTCTACTTACTGCCAATTGTACAAGAAATAGCAGTGAGATGCGAACAGAAATCACAGGAAACTAAATCATTATCTGCACAAAAATAGTTTAAGCACGACATTTGCTTAAACTTAATTGATCAAATCTAACAATTGAAATAACACTTGCTGATTTTCTGCAGGAATCGGCTGCGCCAAAATCATTTGTGGTGTTTGTGCTAATTGGGAACCTTGCGTGTATTGACCATCATTGAGCACGATTTCGCGTACATTGCTTGCTAAAGTTTCCAAATGAAATTGTAGGCCGATCACATTTTGCTGATATCTGAAACCTTGCTCCGGCACCAAATCACTGGCAAATAAGCGCTGAGCCCCTACAGGTAAGCTAAACGTTTCCTGATGCCAGTGTAGGACAGTCATTTTTTCTGGTAATTGAGCTAATGCCTTATCTTGCAAATAAACTGGCGCCCAACCAACTTCTTTTACCGGGGCCATTGTGATCTGGCTACCGAAAACTTTGGCCAATTGCTGAGCACCGAAACATACGCCAAAAATCGGCACGTTACGTTGCAATAATTCCTTGATCAAACGTCGCTCGGCACTGATCCAAGGTAAGTCGTCGTTAACACTTTGCGGCCCACCTAAGATCACCAGCATTTCCGTCTCCGTAACCGTCGGCAAAATACCAAATTGATACGGATGATAGATATACAATTGATGTTGGTGTTGTTGCGCCCAAAGTGCGATTGCACCAGGTCCTTCATTAGGTGTGTGTTGTAAAACATTGATCCGCATATTGAGCCTCCAGCTAATTAATAACTTAACTTTACGCTGCCTCACGTTAGCTGGCAATATCGTTTTAATATTTTTGCAAGTATTGCACCAATAAATCAACCCCTGCTTGGCAGCTCTGCGCCATTACTGACTCAGGTTCACTGGGAAAATAGTATGTTTTGGCTAAGGTCGTTTCCGGGCTAGCTAAACCGATACAAACAGTCCCCACCATCACGCCCTCCAATTTATCAGGGCCAGCCACGCCGGTAAATGCTAACGCAAAATCAGTACCGGCAATTTTGCGCGCTTGTTGAGCCATGCTTTTGGCAACTTCAGGACTGACGACGCCATATTCTGCGATCAAAGCGGTCGGCACGCCGAGTAGCTTGGTTTTAGCCGTGGTGGCGTAGGTGATGAAACCGCCTGGATAAATTTGACTAGCTTGTGGTGTGGCGGCTAATTGGCTTTGAAAGGTCCCACTAGTTAAGCTCTCAGCGCTGGTCAATGTCAGTTCGCGTTTAGCTAAATATTTTGCCAATGTCGGTATATCCATATTGCATTCCTCCTTGAATCTAGCGTAACAAAGCCAGCAAGCTAACTAAAGGAATACGCCTGCATTTAATCCGCTGATTTCACTATCTAATTTTCGCCAATAATACCAAGCCAAGCAATTTAGCTGATAGCTATGACCGTCGCAATAACCCATTTCAATCGGTAAGCCGGCAAAAATTTGTTATTTTAGGGTACCTCTGAGCGATAACTTTTCCAACACAGTGGGGCAGTCACATGGCGTAAGGACAAAATGGAATTCATTTTTTAAAACATTGCCAACAGTTGCTCGCCTACTTTTAGTTTTCTTATTACTATAAAATAGCAAGCTTAAGTGAAAGTTAACTTTTTTGTGGTCGGGCACTTTTTCAGTAAATAAAAAACCGCGCCTGCAATAGACGCGGTTTTGCTTTAGCCATCATGGCGAAAAGCTAAAATAACCTGTTTTTCATCCGGCCGGATATCGACTTCAACAACGATCTGCTTGAGATCTTGTTGGAATAATTGATTGGAAATATCACTTAAATGTAGCTCATCCTTAATATCGGCCAATTCCATTTTATTCATTTCAAAATTTTGCGTCACGTACCGAGTACCATAAAAATAATCATAGTAGATCTGTGCTAAAGCCGGCAATGGTAAATGTAAAACCGGTAACCCCTTAGTTTTTAGTGTATAACCGCTAGTCATCACTGGTTCACCAGCGATCACAGCCGTTTGGAAAAAGTCAGCTAATTTCATAATATCGGAATCTCCATTTCTGTTATCTTCCTTATTGTACCGACTTTTAGCAGGAACGCCAACTAAATTTCACTAGCGGCAAAAGCTTGTTCCAAATCACGCTGCAGATCGACTGCACTTTCGATACCAACCGACAACCGCAACAAGTTCGGCGTGATACCTAGCGCACGGCGCTGTTCGATTGGCATGTCGTGATGCGTTTGTTCATCGGGCACGGTCAGCAAACTTTCCACGCCGCCAAGACTTTCAGCAAAGGAGATCACCTTGAGTTGCTGCAAAAACTCAGCCACCGAGTGCGTCGCCGCTAAATAAAAGCTGATCATCGCCCCTTGACCAGGATAAAGGACTTTAGCAACCGCTGCTGATTTTTCTAAAAACGACACTAAGGCTTGGGCATTAGCTTGTTGCTGGCGTAAGCGTAGCGGCATTGTCTTTAAACTCCGTAGTAGCAGCCAACAGCTAAAGGGATCTAACACTGCCCCAGTAGTGACTAAATTAAAGGTCAACTTTTCAGCGACGGCAGCGTCGTTTAACATCACTGCGCCGGCTAAAATATCGTTGTGCCCAGACATATATTTTGTCGCGCTGTGTACCACTACATCAGCGCCGAGCAATAGCGGCTGTTGCAGTAGCGGTGTATAGAAGGTATTGTCGACGATCAATTGTAAGCCATGCTCATGCGCTAACTTAGCTGTTTTAGCGATATCGATCGACTTCATGGTTGGATTTGACGGTGTTTCGAGCCAAATAGCTTTAGTGTTAGGCTGGATCAACGCGGCTAATTCAGCATAATCCTGACCATCCCACTGGCTAAACTCCACTTGGTAATTGGCAGTCAACTGATCAAAATAGCGGAAACTACCCCCATACAGATCATCAGAAGTAATAATATGCTCACCCGTTTTAAATTGGGAGAACACCAACTGGATCGCGGCCATACCAGAACTTAACGCATAGGCATGCTGAGCGTGTTCCATAGTCGCCAAAACCGATTCCAACAATTCACGCGTTGGTGTCTGTACCCGCGAATAATCATAGCCAGTCGATTGGCCTAAGCCTTGATGACGAAATGCCGTCGAAAAGTACAGCGGTGCGGCGATTGCCCCAGTTTGTTGGTCGTCACTGCGATTGCCAGCCTGCGCTAAAATGGTTTCAATTTGTTCCTGCCATGGTTCTTTACTCATCGTCAAATTCCTTCCTTACTACTATATTATTTCAATTCCTTGGGGACGAACCAATAATCATTGGTGTTGTGTTTCTTCAAATACTGCTTAAACGCCTTGGAGCGGTAAGCCTTTTTAACTGCCTTGACCCACGGCTGATTTTGCTTTTCTTTAGTAGTGACGGCAACCAGTTCGTATTGTTTGACCACATTTTCGTGGAGCAAGCTGGCACTAGGCTTTAATTTGGCACTGTAAGCAATGCTGCCGGGCACGACGCCGTAAGCTAAATCTCGCAGATTACGTGGAATCTGTGCTGAATCCATTTCCATAAATTTCAAATGGTGCGGGTTCTTGGCAATATCACTTTTGGTAGCTTGCAGCGGATCAACACCTTTGCGTAATTTGATCCAGCCGGCTTTTTCTAACAGCCGGTAAGCGCGTGCTGTATTAGCTGGATCATTAGGGATGCCAATTTTGTCGCCATTTTTAACGGCTTTTAGCGTTTTGCGTTCGCCGGGAAAAATCGCCGTTGGGACAGTTGGAATCGGTGTGAAAGCTACTAAATCAGCCTTTTTATTTTCGTTAAAATTATCCATGTACGCAGTATGCTGATCAACACTAAGATCCAATTGGCCTTGGCTCAACGCAATATCAGCCTGTAATAAATCAGAAAACGACGTATTTTTAACGGTGTAGCCTTCCTTTTCCAAAATCGGCTTGATGCCCTTCAGAAATAATTCGCTATATGGTCCCGGTGAACTACCTAAGCGAATCGTTTTATCGGCTGCGTGTGTTGGTACACTGACTAACAAAAAACTTAATCCTATAGCAACTGCCAAGCCTAATTTTTGCCACTTTTTCATTGGTCAAGCTCCTTTCGTTCGCAACAAAAAAGCCCCCTGCAGAGTTTGACTCCACAAAGGGCGAATTATCGCGGTACCACCTTTTTTTACGTTACTAAACGTTTCTCACAGTCCCAATAACGGCGGACGACCGTGCATGCAAACATGTCTCCAAGACCATTTACCGCCAACATTACACCTAGTTACAGCACCCTAGGCTCTCTGTAGTAATGCATCAACGACTCATCTCTTCAGCGACGATTGATATTGCTTTTCATTATAGAAAGCTGAAGATGAAAAGTCAATGAGAATTTTAATCTAGCGTACATGTCTATGATCAATGCTATTTCGTAATAGCGAATTTTAGTAAAGCCTTGCAAGTAACGTTTAGCGCTATACAAGTTACCAAAATTATTTACTCAGCTAATTATAATCAAACTACCTATTGATTTTATTGAAAATATTCAATTTTCTTATCAAAGTCATCAATAATTGCATGAATATTTTGCTGCCCTTTCCAACCTGCATAACCAAACACTAACATTCCTAGTGTTCCTATCACAAAGAGGGTAATACCTAATATACACAGCCATAAATTTTGACGGTAGAAAAAATAAGTTAGGACAATTCCAATTCCACTGATGATCGTCCAAAGCTGAAACCAATAACCTAAATTTCTAAGCATATGCTTTTGATAGGTAACTTCCTGTTCATATCCTTTTTTCATTTCTTGAATTGTCATTTCAATTTCCTTTCGCCTATCCCAAATTGCGTCTTAATATGAAAGACCAGGATTGAAAACACCAATCAAAACACCAATAAGTGATATTACTACCAAAATAAGCATCGTCCAGATAGCCGATACATGCTTCTTCGTCATTAACCACCAGCAAAATAGCGTTACAATAACTGTTAATATTCCCGGATAAATACTATCCAGTTTATTTTGAAGATTTAAAAAGACCTTACCATCAGTGCCACGTAATTTAAGCGAAGTTGTGACATTTACCCATGAAGCCAGAACACCACCAACAACCATACTACCAACAACACCAATTGCCCGACGGATAGCAGCTCCTTGTTTACCAACCAAGAAACTAACCGCCTGATCACCAAATCGATATCCTCGAAAATATAGAAAACGCTGACCAAAATAAGCAATTAATACCCAAGCAACAATATAAAATATAGCTCCAAGTGGAGAGCCACCAGACGACATTCCCAATGAAATTCCTAAGAGTATGGGAATGAGAGTTCCATCAATCAGAGAATCCCCAATTCCAGCAATTGGCCCCATAAGTCCTGCACGCATGTCATTAATAGTTTCACCATCAATTTCTTTACCATTAGCACGGGCTTGTTCCATACTAGCTGTAATTCCTACAATAACAGTCCCCAACATTGGATTAGTATTGAAAAACGCTGTATATGCTTTAATTGCTTTAACCTGATCTTCATGTTTAGGATACAATTTTTTCAAGATTGGTAACATTGAAGCCATATATCCAAAGGTCTGCATATGTTCTTGAGAGAAACATGTTAAAGCACCCCAAAACCACCTATGGAAAGATTTCGTCAGCGTCTTATGATCAAGCTGATTTGAATTATTAGTATTTTCCATGATCAAATATCCTCCTCATTATCATCAGTTGGTCCTTCAGATGTAAGTCCATCATGTGGTCCTGATTCCTTAGCCATTTCAACTTCATACATGATAACCGCAAACAGTAATGAAATAACTGTGACAGAAACTAAATTTAGATGTAACGAAGCCGCTAACGTAAAGCCTACAAGGAAGGGAATAAAATCAACTGCTTTTCCAATAATTTGACGAAGTAAAATTGCAATCCCAACGCATGGCAGCATACCGCCAACAGTGAATAAAGTCATCATGGCAACACCGTCCATAGGCAAAGCATTTCGTAAAGCAGTCACGGCTGTTGCCCCATAATAAGTAAACAACATTGTTGGTAAAAATGAAAATATTGCGTGAGAAATCCACGGCCAACCGAAGTTAACAGCAGTTAATTTATCAAGCTTTCCATTGTGAACATCTTTCCAACCAAATGATTGCCAAACTAGGTTCATAGTAGCAACAGCATAGTAAAGAACTGTCCCAACGGTTCCAACCAATGTTCCCACTGACTTGGCAAGATTAGCAGCGCTTCCTCCAAGAGGATTTAAACCTTGTGAAGAGATGGCAACCATTGCTAAAGGAATTCCGATATAAGAAATTGCACGTACATCAGCAGAAACTGTACCACCCGGTGTAACAAGCGCGATATATACTAATTGCATCGCAACACCACAAGCTATCCCTAATTGAATATTTCCAAGAATAAGACCACAGATAAGACCACCAACTAATGGACGGCCAATAGTATAGTTCCCAACCGCTTGACCAGCCATACATGAGTTAGAACATAAACAAGCGAATAAGCCTAAAATTGCAGCTTGAATCCAACTAATTGTCATTTTGATATCCCCTTTTTTACAAATCAGTTGTTTAGTAACCAAATTTTGACTTGAATTTGCTCCAACTGCCTATTCGTTGATCTGGTAGTAATGCAAATTCTACTTTATAGCCGCTATTTTCAATCTTTTCTAAGGCATCTCCTTCCTCCTGCGTAAATGACTGATTGTCACCTAACTTGATTGCATTTTCACGATCATTTCCAGGACCCACGACAACAGTTGTGATATTTCCTGGTTTAAAATGCATATCCACCAGGATTTTTTTCATATCTTGTGGATTTTTAGTAATCAAAAAATATTTAGTTTCAGAATTCAAAACTTTGTCCTTTACCTGTTCAAAATGCTCAAGCGTCCAAACAAATGTCTTTTTATCAGATGCCGCCTTGTATGCCTCTGATAAAATCTGATTATTGGCAGCTTTATCATTAACAGCAATAATACCATCACAAGGATATTCCTTACCCCAGCGAACTGTAATCAATCCATGAATCATTCGATCATCAATACGTACAAAAGAAATTGCCATTATTACATCCTCCTTAAATATCGTCATCAGATAATTCTGATGAAGTTGATGTATCAAAAAATCTAATTGCCCCAGTAGCATCTGATAGTATCTTTACTTTTAAATCAGTGCTTGTCATTACATCCTTAGACATCATTGCTGTCAGCGCCATTGGAAAATTCATACCACCAGTTATAAGGCTATCTCGCAATTTACCCTGTTTACTCAGAACGTTACAGACAGTTGTAAGCGGGCTACCGCCAATAATATCAGCTAAAATAATAAATTGTGCATCATCTGGCAGTTCCATTAGCATTGCTTCAAAACGAGTTCCTAGCGCTGCGGCAGACTCATCGGGTTGTAGCCCAAGCGCAATAACAGACTTAATCGCATCACCCGCAAACATTCCTAAAGTTTGTTTCAGTCCCCTTGAAAAGTCACCGTGACTGACGAGTAATAAGTATTTCATTTATTCTCTTCCCCCCTGTAAAAATTATGATTATATGTTTTCACAGAAAGCGTTAACACTTGCCCAGTGGAAAAACATTTCTTAAACATACTGTGGTTATCACCACAAATAAAACACACCCTTTCAATTAAATTTTTGTAAAACATTTCTTATGTTTGACTAGACCAAATTTAAGTTAACGTTTACAATGTTTATATTAAGCACATTCAACTAAAAAGTCATTTAAATATTGTGCTTAATTATCGCTAATAGTGCTTAAAAGTAGTATTAATTGTTCACGGCAAATATATTTCTCAAATTCTATCGAAAAGCTGCTATATCCAACAGACAACGGCTATTTGTTTTAGGACCTTTCTCTATAAAAAATATTGGATATATATTTTAGAAAAAATAATAAAATTATTCTATACCTTAGCTGTGACCATCACTACTAAGGTACTGTGCCTAGTCAATTAAATTATTTACAAAGTATTTCCTATGTTTATCTAGACCAAACAAGAGCTGTACTTATATTAAACGTATATAAGTTAAAATAATTTAAGTACGTGTGTTTAATTATCATCAATAGTGCTTAAGGAGTGATTTTGTTGAATGCTGTAGAAAAACTTTACACGGCAATTGCGCAGCAATTTCCTAATGAACGTATCACAACTAAACAAGCAGCTAATATCGTTGGCCTGACTCGCGGTGTAACGAGTAGTTACTTATCAAAATTAGAGAAACAAGGTAAACTGTTAAAAACTGGCAGTCGGCCTGTATATTGGCAGATCAAGCGTGAAAGCTCGGCTTTTGATAAATTAATAGGTTCCCATGGTAGTTTGAGCGCTGATGTTCAACACGCCATAGAGGCAATCGTTTATCCAGTTCATGGCTTGCCAATTTTCATTACTGGGCCGCACGGTACGGGCAAACTAGCATTTGCACAAGCTATCTATCATGAATCAATACGTCGCCAAATATTCACTAAAGAGGCTGTTTTTGAATCTATTGATTGTGCAAATTATAAAGATAGGTCAGACACATTAAAAAAAGAAATACAGATAACTACCCAACGTTTCACTGTTGGTAAGTCACTTAAGAATTGCTATTTATATATTAAAAATTTACAGGAATTAAGCTCGGCTGATCAACACTCTCTGCTCGTCCAGACCAATCAGCAGAAAGACGCTAATATTCGGTACATTTTTTCGACGGTTACTGAAAAAATTAATATCAATCATGAATATTTTAATAGTGCGGCCATGCAGATTAATTTGATTCCACTTGGCAATCGACCACTTAATGAACGAATCACATTTGTTGCAATGTTTTTGCAACAACAATCTAATCAAATCAGAAGAGAAATTCTTGTTTCTCCTAGTGAATTCATAAAGTTAGCTACACTCAATCACAGCGATAATATTAGAGGGCTTAACAACCGAATCCAATTATTATGCGCTGAAACATATGCTAAAACGCCTACAACTAACCAGTTAGTAATTAGTAAGTCTACTAAAAATTCAATCTCTATAATGCCCAATCAACACTTGTTGCAAACATGCATCACTACTTTAATCACTAGCGCACTACAACTTAGCCCGACTGTTGATAGCTTATTTAATAAACTTTCTGACTCACTCCTTTGTGGGGAAACCATAACTGAACAAAACTTTTTGGTGCTTAAGGTACTTAATCAAATAGATACTACTATCAGTAAATCGCTGTTAGAAGCATTTGCAAAAACGATCGAACAAGACTCAAATAAGTACATTACTCATCAATACGGCATTAACTTCCCAAAAGATAATACTTTTTGGCGTAATGTTGCTTTGGCATTTATATTTTCAAATCTTTGCAGCGATAATCTACCGATGTCTGAAACAACGCATAAACTTCAGGCTGCAATCAAAAATCGTTACCCAAGAAGTCATTATCTGTTCCAAAAATTCTTGACCAAGTTAACCCCACAATATGCACAAGACGCTTATTACTACCTGCCATTTTTTATACTCATGGCACAATGTGAGGATAAAATAGAATCCGTGCACTACAACGCAATTTTACTCGCCCATGGAGAGAACACAGCTTCCAGTATCCAACAGGTTGTCAATACATTAACTGGTAATTACTTTTTTGAAGCCTTCGACATGCCTATCGATATCTCTCTTGATAAAATCAATTCTTATGTGCAAAACTACTTAGTTAATCAAGATTCTTCCCCAAAAGGAAACATAATTCTATTTGATATGGGCTCTTTACGGCAAATGTTCAGGGAAATTAAAAAGATATCTAAGCAAGAACTATTAGTTGTTAACAACGTTACAACTGCAATGGCGCTTGATATTGGGCTGCGTATTCAACGTAACGAAGCATTTCAATCAATTGCTGAAGCCAGCCAAAAGTATAGTTTAACTACTGATGCGCAATACTACGAAGGGTTGTCAAACCAAAAAAATATTATCGTCGCCTGTATGTCGGGTGTCGGCCTTTCAGAAGAACTAAAAAAACTAATTGAATCGACACTATCACCATCACTAAAAGTGATTGCTCTTGATTATAAAAAACTGCACGCGTTACTAAAAAATCATGATCGCCAGTTTTTCTCAAATACCCAGTTAATCTTAACCACCACAGACGTTAACGGGGATATGGGAATTGATATTATGAATATTTACAATATCTTTGATAAGTCGACTTCAATAAGACTACAAACAGTCTTACTGAATGCTGGTGAAAATGAACGATCAAGTAATTTATTGATTGATCGCTTATTGAAGTTTTTATCAATCGAAGGCATTCGAGGGCGTTTACAGATTTTGAATCCGGATGTTGTTATCCAAGAGAGTCAAGCTATCGTTTCACACTACGAAGACTTCTACAATGTAAAATTTACTCCAAGATTAAAATTAAATTTATATATGCATTTATCACTAATGTTTGAACGAATGATTATGAATTCTAAAAAATCCAAAAGTGTTATCAAAAGAATTCCATTAACTGATCAAGAACAAGATTTCTTTTCACTTTCTAGTGGAATCTTCCAACCAGTCGAGCGAAAGTTTAATATCAAAGTTCAAGATTATGAAATCGAGTTACTTTATCAGCTCCTCAAGGATTTTATCTTTATTGATTAACAGAGCACTTATAAAATTATTTAATCCAGCCGAAAACTTAAAATAGTATTAATGCAAAATACTGCCTAATAATCAGGTTAGACTATTAGGCAGTATTTCATATATAGCTAAACCGTGAAAGTTCAAAACCCAGCTAAACCCTGATTGCACTAAGTTATTTTTAGCCCAAAATTAAACACAAGCAGCTCCTTGAAGTATACTTGAGTCGTCTAAACCACGATACAAAGGAGTGCTTGTGCTATGGTTAGTATACCGCAAAATAAAATTGAAAAATCAAGTTTTAAAATAATTACCCAATTTTGTGCCTTGGCGCACCTACCAGCTTTGGTCCGCTTGCTCAATGATCACCGCCATTCTAACGTTTCACTAACTGCAATCTTGATTTGGTTACTCAAGGTTATTTTCCAGCGGCGGACACTTTACCGAGCAGAAGCACCAGGCATGTGTACCAAACGCACGGTCTACAATATCTTGAATGACGGTCGGATCAATTGGCAACGGCTTAGTTGTTTATTGGCACAACGGGTGATTACTGGCCTAGCACAGTGGCTCGACGCCCGCAAAAGTGGTGCGCTGATCATTGATGACACCCTGATCTCACGACTGAATGCGAAACAAACCGAGCCTTTAGCAACACCTTCGATCATGATCGGCAACGCTGCTTAAAAGGTTACCGTGGTTTGACCTTGGCTTGGAGTAACGGCCAGCTCGTGTTGCCAGTCACGACGGCAGTTTTGTCGTCACAGAAAGCACGTAATCGGGTGGGCACACCAGCTAAAACTTTAGATCAACGCACCTTAGCCGGACAACGGCGGGCCCAAGCGATGCGGCCAATGCCAGCGGTCGCACTAGAACTGATCAAGCAAGCGCGGGCAAATGGGCTCAAAGCTAAATATATGCTATTCGATAGTTGGTTTACCTCGCCTAAAATGTTTGCGGCGTTAAACGACCAAAAGTTGATCGGTATTGGCATGCTTAAACGGACCAAGAAGATCTATTACCGCTATCGTGGCCGCCAATACACCGTCAAAACGCTCTATCAGTACTTACGTCAGTCGCATCGTCAACCACGAGCCGACTATTTATATAGTTGCGTGGTTCAGGCCGCTACCGCAAAGTTACCGTTACGCTTAGTTTTTGTCGCTAAACGCCATTGCGCCAACGACTACCTGGTGTTAGCGACCACAAAAACCAATCTGACCCCGGCAGCGATCATTCAACTTTATAGTCGCCGTTGGCAGATTGAGAACTATTTTAAGGCCGCCAAACAATATTTACGCCTTGATCAGACTCAGATCCAGGATTATGACGGGCTTTGTGCGCATATGGCTGTGACCATGATGACCTATGATCTGTTGGCTTGGCAACAGCGGCGCCAACCAGGCGACCCAACGATTGGCGATATTTTCTATCAATTGGATACCTTACTGCCGATCATTGATCTGGCGACTGCAATCGGCCAGTTACTAGGTGAGTTGACTAACCTAAAGGTGACTAAATCACCTGCAAAAATGACTGCGCAGATCAAGACACTGATTGACCAATTTTTAAATGGCTTATCGATTCAAACTTCGGCGCTGATCACGCTGAGCATGAGCAATAGTTGAAGGTTAATTTTTAGGCTGTAAAGCTTGGTGGACTAAGGGATTACTCGAATTGGAACTTTCACGACTTAGATATATAGTTATTTTATATCTGTAAACCATACACTAAGACCATACGTAAGCACCAAATAACTGACCGACTATCAAACTAACTAAATCCAAGTTATGATTACCTCATCAAATAATTGGTGAGGTGTTTTTTATTGGCAAATCCCGATATTGTTCAAATCAAAATGGATCAACCTGAACCACAGCTACGCGCAATGACCAAGGCGCTCCAAATTAAAGTTGGGACAAATAAATTCGTAATCGTCTACAACCGGATCAATAACTATATTTTAGAAGTAATTTTAAAGGCGGTGTTCACCGATGATCATTGATCAACGGCAAATTCGCCAAGTCTATTTAGTGTGCGGTAAAACGGATCTTCGCCGCGGCATCGACGGTTTAGCCGGCGTTGTCCAGGATCAATTTGAATTGGATCCTTATAATCAGGCGCTCTATTTATTCTGTGGTACTAGGAAAGACCGCTTTAAGGCGCTCTACTGGGACGGTGATGGCTTTTTATTACTTTACAAACGAATTGAAAATGGGCGGTTACAGTGGCCGACTAATCAGAATGCGTTACGCAAACTGAATGCCAAACAATTGCGGCGATTACTCAGCGGTTGGTCGTTAGACGCCACTATTCATAAAACATGTCCACCTGGACATGAAAAATAACTATTCAAGCTAAAGGAGACGTGGTAAACTCAATTCATAAAATACGGACTGAGTAGGTGGGCTAATGACCCCAGAAGAAGAAATTGCGGCGTTACGCAAACAGGTGGCCGAATTGACCGAGATGGTCGCATACTTGACGAAAAAACTTTATGGTCAAAAATTAGAACAAACGGACCCTAATCAGCTGTCTTTACTGGAAGGTAATGACGGTGTTTTTAGCGCGCCAGAGCAAACTGGCCAACAAAGCAGCGCCACAGATCAAGTACCGGCAAAGAAAAAGCGTAAAAAAACCCGGCAAGAAAGCTTAAGCCGCCATTTGGCGGTTAAAGAAACAATGATTGATTTAACTGGCCAACAGTGTGACCAAGGTCATAAGCTAACCAGCGTTGGCAAAAAGTTTGTCCGTGAAGAACTGCATTTTATTCCGGCTAAACTCTATCGTGAGCGTATTTATACGCGCACCTATAAGTGCCTTGAATGTGAACTAGAAGATGGGATTGCGCATTTAATTCAAGCGCACACACCAGCAGCTTTAATTCCGCATAGTCTCGCTTCAGCTTCGGTGGTTGCCGAGATCATCTGTCAAAAGTTTATCTTAGGTACGCCGTTATATCGGCAATTACCCAACTGGAAGCGACTAGGTATCGCACTTTCAGAAGCCACGGCGACCAACTGGATCATTAAATCAAGTCAAATGGTTGCGCCAATCTACGACCTATTGTGGCAAGCAATCAGCGCGCAGCGCTATTTGCAAGGTGACGAGACCCCAATTCAAGTATTACGTGAATCAGGTAAAGCCGCAACCGCAAAATCCTATATGTGGGTGGCCCGAACGGTCAAACAATGTCCCCAGCAAATTATTTTATATGCTTATAGCAAGACACGTTCAGGCACCTTCGCCCAAAAATTATACCAGAACTTCACTGGTATCCTACAGTGCGATGGTTATGCCGGCTATAACTTGTTAGCAAACAGTGTGACTCGGGTCGGTTGTTGGGCCCATGTGCGGCGTAAGTTTTACGATGCCGCCCAAGTTAACGGTAAAACAGTAGCAAGTGTCCCCCTGACATTGATCGATGAGATGTTTGCCCATGAACGACAATGGCAGCATTTTTCCCCGCGCGTGCGGCGGCGTAGACGACGTAGTCAGATTCGCAAGCTACTTAAGCGCTTCTGGAAATGGATCGCTTCGGCACAGGTACTACCTAAATCACGTTTAGGCAAGACAATCACTTACGCCGTTGATCAAAGGCCGACCTTAGATCGGTTAATCAATATTGGCATGATGGACTGGAGCAATAATGCTTCTGAACGCAATATGAAGCGTCTTGTGATCGGCCGAAAAAACTGGCTTTTCAGTACGAGTCCAGCCGGAGCCAGATCAACCGCCATTTGGCTAACTTTAATTGAAAGTGCCAAGGCCAACGGCATTGATCCACGAGCTTACATTACTTATCTGTTAAAAGAACTGCCGCAACAACCAGATTTCGCCGATCCGGCGCAGTTAGCGGTTTATTTACCATGGCATTATCCAGGTGCTTGGCATCAAAATAAAAAAACAACGGACAAGCATCAAGCTAAAAATGCCGCCTAACAAAAGACAACCAGATTTCTCAAAATCGAGAAGTTTGGTTGTCTTTTTAAAACGGGTGATTATTTACCGCTTACGCTCAAAATCTGAGCGCCTTTTATGACACTCTTTCCACAAAAAAATCCGTCCATAACAAAATTAATTGTTAAGGACGGATTTATTCCGCGGTGCCACCTTAGTTGGAAAGTACGCTAAATAAAACATAAGCTTAGACTTCCCCATCTCAGCAGAGGACTAACATCCTCCCGGTAACTCACGTATACCAACACGTCGCGGGGTAATGGAAAGAGTGCTGAAAAAGGCGTTCAGGTACCGCGCATAGCCTAGCTTAAGCGATTATTTTCGCAGAAAATGATTGCTTAAGCGTAGCTAGGCACAGGGGCCTGCCTTTTTCAGCACGTTTCAGCCAAATTAGTTGAAACGTGCTAGGTAGGACAATTTTCTCCGGTTAGCTACGCTTGGGCAACGCGTCACTACGTGCCGTTTTTGCCCAAGCTAGGCTAATCCTCAAAAATTACCCGTCCTACCTGGCACTCTTTTTTTATCCGCGCCCTCAGTGGTCCATTTAATCGCTTGTTTCCTACCACCATTCCCAGCATACGGCGGCTCTCTGTGCAGGCATCACGATCTTGATCTCCACTTCTTCGGTTTATAACTTCGCTTTGAAGTTATGGACGGTTTATTAAGTTGTGTTAAAGACTAACCTATTTTCTCATGAATGTCAAATTATTTTTAAACCTGCCGTTTTTAACGGTAGATTTAACTAAAAATCAGAGCACTCGTAACAGGCTCTGATGGCAATTAATAATTAAATTCAACAATCTGAATGTACAAAATTTTTTGTGTTTTGACTACCCTTTTATTGTTTTGTATATTCATTTTCTAGCACTTTCTTAGGACCCATACCATGCCTTTTAGTACATTAATCTATCTGTCCCACATTAATTCCTTGAGTAACCTCACCCTCTGTATATGAAAGCTTGCGTTGTTCTAGGTTTGTAAAAATTACAATAACATCCGTAATCTTATCCTTTTTATTTAAAACGTTTAAATCCATATTTACTAGTTTAGTTTCAGGTGAGACGACATCACCTTCTTGAATAAAAGTTTCAAAGCCTTCGCCGTTTAACTCAACAGTATCAATACCTAAATGAATCAAAACTTCTAGTTTGTCTTTCGTCTTAATCCCTATTGCATGCTTTGTCGGAAAAACAGAAGTCACTGTCCCATCAACCGGAGAAAATATAGATCCATTTAGCGGCTCGATTGCAAATCCATCTCCCATCGCCTTACTAGCAAAAACTTCATCATCTACTTTCGTAATGCTTTTTAAATTACCAGTAACCGGTGCAAATATATTATCTATACGTTTTTTGTTAAAGAATAATCCCATATTAACTATCTCTCCTTTTAATATCAGGTAATAGAATCGGTACTAATTTACTTATTGCTGTATCGTTCTTATCAGAAATTAACACCACATCGTTTAAATCAAATGCCCGTACAGCCGAGATTTTATGAAATTTACTACTATCACATAAAAGATAGGTCTGTTTTGCGTTAGATTTGATTAGCCGTTTTTTTGTTGCTTCCGCGATATCAGGCGTTGTGACGCCTCTTTCATCATCAATTCCATTTACACCAAGGAAAGCACGATCAAAATATAAACCGCTTAAATTATTTTCAGTCAAAGTTCCACTTAACGATGATATTCTAGAATTATAGCGACCGCCCAGCACAATAATAGTTGCATTAATATCGCCCGCAATATTCAATACAGCTGTATTAGTCGTATAGATCGTAATATCTCTATCTAATAAGCAATTTATTAATAAGGCACTTGTAGAACCAGAATCAATATAAATACTCTCATAATCAGTAACTTCATTAGCAGCACGAACTGCAATTAGTTTTTTTTGTTCATCGTGCAACATCGTTTTCTGTGACATTGGTAATTCACTTGTAGTCATTGAAGCTTTTATTGCACCGCCAACTAAATATTCGATCTTTCCGTTGGCTTCTAGACTCTTAAGATCACGACGTAATGTCG